>NZ_KV795595.1:125218-192320 GCF_001809055.1 Streptococcus sp. HMSC034B05
TAAAATTTTTAATTTTGAGTTCTGTCCCACTCCCTTTTTATATGTCTGAATATGTCTGAGCCCGGGTTCAAGTGAAATTTTCACAAAAACAGAAGAAAAAGATAGAAAGAAAACGCTTTATTATGTATAATAAAAATAGAACATACAATGGAGGCGTTTTATGTCACAAGAAACTTATATCATGGCGATTGACCAAGGGACAACCAGTTCGCGGGCGATTATTTTTAATAAAAAGGGCGAACAAGTTGCCACGAGTCAAAAAGAGTTTACTCAGATTTTTCCACAAGCAGGCTGGGTTGAGCATAATGCAAATGAGATTTGGAATTCGGTGCAGTCGGTCATTGCAGGTGCCTTTATCGAAAGTGTCATTAAGCCAAATCAGATTGAAGCGATTGGGATTACCAATCAACGGGAGACAACGGTTGTGTGGGATAAAAAAAGCGGATTACCCATTTACAATGCGATCGTTTGGCAGTCTCGGCAAACAGCTTCTTTAGCAGAAAAGCTCAAACAAGATGGATATGTAGACTTCTTTCATGGAAAAACAGGTTTGATTATAGATGCTTATTTCTCTGCGACCAAGGTGCGCTGGATTTTAGATCATGTGGAAGGAGCACAGGAACGTGCAGAGCGAGGAGAATTGCTCTTTGGAACGATTGATACATGGTTGGTCTGGAAATTAACGGATGGTGCAGCTCATGTGACTGATTATTCCAATGCAGCGCGGACCATGTTATACAACATCAAGGATTTGAAGTGGGACGACGAGATTTTATCCTTGCTCAACATTCCTAAGGCTATGCTACCAGAAGTTCGCTCAAACTCAGAAATTTATGGAAAAACAGCTCCCTACCATTTCTATGGCGGAGAAGTACCGATTTCAGGAATGGCAGGCGATCAGCAAGCTGCTCTCTTTGGGCAATTAGCATTTGAACCGGGAATGGTGAAGAATACTTATGGGACTGGATCTTTCATCATTATGAATACTGGTCAGGAATGCAATTTATCAAAAAATAATCTTTTGACAACCATTGGTTATGGGATAAATGGCAAAATGACTTATGCTTTGGAAGGGTCGATTTTCATTGCAGGTAGTGCCATTCAGTGGCTTCGTGACGGCCTTCGTATGATTGCTAGCTCACCTGAATCTGAGCAATATGCAAAAAATTCCACCAATGAAAATGAAGTGTATGTTGTTCCAGCTTTTACGGGACTTGGAGCGCCTTATTGGGATCCAGAAGCAAGAGGTTCTATTTTTGGATTGACACGTGGAACGAGTAAAGAAGATTTTATCAAAGCAACTCTGCAATCCATTGCTTATCAAGTGCGCGATATCATTGATACGATGCAAATGGACACAGATACAGCTATCCAAGTCCTGAAGGTAGATGGAGGTGCTGCCATGAATGATTTCCTCATGCAGTTTCAAGCAGATATTCTGGGAATTGAGTTAGCGCGTGCGGCAAATTTGGAAACAACGGCTCTTGGAGCAGCTTTTCTAGCAGGACTTGCGGTTGGTTATTGGAAAGACATGGAGGAGTTGAAAACATTAAATGCGGTCGGGGAAACATTCCAGCCAACTATGTCAGGGCTAGAGCGGCAAAAATTGTACAAAGGCTGGAAAGCAGCAGTTGCAGCCACACAATTTTTTGCAAAAGAATCTAATAAATAATTGGAAAATATGATGTTGCCCAAATTTATAAATACGTGCAATCATTGAGTATCAGACGTAGAGAAGCGATTAGGAATAGATCTTAGTCGCTTTTTCGTGTTCACCATTTTAAATAGCTTTCGCATAAAATTTTAAGCAGAACAGCTCACAAAATTCATTCTCATTTAGCTTGGAAAATTAGTAAAATGGTGAATATACCTGCTCTTATTGGTTTTTTTGAAAATTATGGTATAATAGATATAATTTTGGTAGATGGAGTTGAGTTTTGAAGAAAAGCTATCGCGTCAAGAGCGAGAAAGATTTTAATGCGATTTTCAAAGTTGGGCAAAGTTTTGCCAATAGAAAATTCGTCATTTATAAATTAGAAAAGAAACAAAAGCACTTTCGAGTAGGAATATCTGTCAGTAAAAAACTAGGAAACGCGGTCATGCGCAACAAGATTAAACGTCGTATTCGACACGTTTTGATAACTCATAAACTAAAGTTAGCAACGCTTGATTTTGTCGTCATTGCACGGAAAGGTGTAGAAATTCTGACTTATCCAGAATTGGAACAAAATTTACTTCATGTACTAAAAATAGCAAAAATTTATCAGGAAGGTTTGAGTTGTGAAAAAGAAAAGTAAGTTGGTGGTGCTTTTAGCTCTGGCTTTGCTCATTCTAACAGCATGTGGAACGAGTGAGGTTACAGCGAGTTCACCAGATTTATGGGAAAGATTTGTGTATTTCTTCGCTGTAACGATTCGGTTTCTTTCCTTTAATGGAAGTACGGGGATTGGGATTATCCTCTTCACTTTAATTATCCGGACTGTTCTTCTGCCAGTTTTCCAATTGCAGATCAATGCTTCACGCAAAATGCAGGAAGCACAGCCATTGGTGAAAGAATTGCAGGCGAAGTATCCAGGGCGTGATATGGAAAGCCGTAATCGTCTGGCTCAAGAAACGCAAAAACTATATAAAGAATTAGGAGTGAAGCCTTCGGCATCATTTTGGCCCTTGCTCATTCAAATGCCTGTGCTGATTGCGTTATACCATGCTTTGATTCGTGTTGAGTTTCTTAAAGTTGGGCATTTCCTATGGATGAATCTTGGGGCGACAGATCCTTATTATATTTTGCCAGTTTTAGCAGCTGCGTTCACCTTTTTGAGTACTTGGTTGAGCAATAAAGGAATGGCAGAACGTAATGGTTTGATGACAGGAATGATGTTTATCATGCCAATCTTTGTCTTTTTCTTTGCGGTCAACGTAGCGAGTGGGGTTGCATTATACTGGAGTACGTCGTATGCTTATCAAGTGTTCCAAACGCTTTTACTGAGCAATCCATATAAAATCATTGCAGAAAGAGAAGCAAAGGCGACTGCCGAGCGTGAACGTGAAGAAAAGAAAAAACGTGCCTATCGTAAAGCACAAAAAAAGAAAAAGTAAGGAGGCGCTTGTATGGTATTATTTACAGGAGCGAGTGTTGAAGAAGCTATTCAAAATGGCTTGCGTGAGTTAGAGATTCCAAGGATGAAAGCACATATCAAAGTGATTTCTCGTGAGAAAAAAGGATTTTTGGGATTATTTGGCAAGAAATTAGCCCAAGTTGACGTAGAACCCATCAACGAAACGACAGTAGTAAAGGCGAATCAAAAGGCTGTCAAAGGTGTTCCAGAAGAAATCAATGCTCAAAATGAACCTGTCAAGAGCGTCAGTGAAGCAACTGTTGACTTAGGCCACGTTGTTGCAGCTATTAAAAAAGTTGAAGAAGAAGGCAAAGAAATTTCAGATGATGTCAAAGCTGAAATCTTGAAGCATGAAAAAGAAGCCAGCACGATTCTTGAAGAGACAGGAACGATTGACTTATTGAAAGATAGTGATATCGTAAATTTTCAAAAATCGGTCGCTCAAGAAGAAAAGACAACTGATAAGATTATTTCTTTTGATCAGGCTATAGAAAAGCGCTCGGAAAGTCAACCGATAGCTGAAGAGCCGGCTGATTTTGAAGATTTGGGCATTCAAGTTGAAGAAAATTATGATGTTGAAGAAGTTGTTGCGAGTGTGACGGGTTATGTGCAAAACATCGTGGATGAAATGGACGTAGAAGCTAGCCTTGCAAGTGCTCATAATCGTCGGACAATCAATATGCAAATTGATACCAATGAGCCTGGTCGCATTATCGGCTATCACGGAAAAGTGCTGAAAGCTCTTCAATTATTGGCACAGAATTATCTTTATAATCGTTACTCTAAGAGTTTTTACATTTCTATAAATGTCAATGATTATGTAGAACATCGAGCAGAAGTTCTACAAAGCTACGCTCAGAAGCTAGCTGATCGTGTGTTGGAATACCAACATAGTCAAAAGACTGATCCTATGTCTAACAATGAGCGGAAAATTATTCACCGAATTATTTCTAAAATGGACGGGCTTACCAGCTATTCAGAGGGTGACGAACCAAACCGTTATGTTGTAGTGGATATTGATAGTGAATAAAGAGAAAGCCGGCAGAGATGCTGGCTTTTGTAGTAATAAACTAGGAGAAGGATATATGAAGAAGAGAGTTTTTCTAATTATTTTAGGGTTAGTACTACTTGGTGCCTGTGGTCAAAAGAAAATAGAGAAGCAGGAGAATACTTCTGACTCGAGTAAGAGTACATTAGACAAAGAGCAAAAGAGTGCTTTGATTTCAGTAGCACAAGATGAAAAATTATATGCTTCGACTTTGGATAAATTAAAGAAAGATACTTCTGAAGGCCGTGCGAAGATATACACATTTTATGATATTGATAAAAATGGGACGGATGAATTAATCACAGGACATCATTCTAACGGGGCTTATTATTTAGCGGCTGTTTATTATTTGAATCAAGGGACATCAACTTATTTAGCTCAATCAAAAGTGGCTTCAGTAGGTGGAAGTCGAGAAAGCGCCACAATATATACAGATGGGACAGTCTTTTATGCTCAATGGCATTCTCTAAGTCCAGATGCTAAGGGTTATCTTTATCAACTGAAATCTGATAATAGTGGTATAGATGTTCTAAAAGAAGCAGATTTTCAAATAACTGGTGTAGATTCAAATTCTGAAAAAAGCGTAGGTTCAGTTTTTGGGTTAGCTTCTAAAAAAGAGCTTGATCTATCTTCGTTAAGGTGGAAAGATATAGAAAACTACCAAGCAACGACAAGTGTTAGAAATCAGAAAGAACAAAATAGTTCGTCCCAAATGGATTTGGGAGCCATCCAAAAGGGAGATTATTCTAGTGTTGAAGGTACATGGAGAAATGGGTGGGGGAATGAATTAGTATTTGATAAAAATGGCTTGGTTAATAATGACTTGAAATTAGGAAACAATTTTAAAATGATTAATTCTTATTTACAAGGTGGAGTATCCTTTGGAGGACCGGGTGCAGCCGTCTTATTTATTCCTGCTGGTATAGATATGTCTATGACTTTGGATAATCAAAAAATAATGGATGCTTCTAATCGTAAGAGGGACAGGATTCTTATTACGCAAAGCGTTAACGTGAATAACTCAGAAGCATTCTATTATAAAGAGTAAAAAAGAAAGGAGTTCTCATGTCACTTTTTCCAGCTATTGAAAGCTTTCTACCCCATCAGGGAGTCAAGTACATTTCTCCAGATAAGGCAGGCCAGTTGCGCAAGTCCATGCTGGAGTTCAAGGCTAATGGACAGGAAGCGCGTAAGGAGTTTGCAGACTTGGTCAAGGATTTTCAGTGCCTTTATCCCAAGCTGACCTTGGAGCGAACTAGTCAGTGGATGAATCAGGCGCAGATGCTGCGGCCACATTTTTGGAATTATCTTAAAGGTTATGGGGGAATTACGGAGCCTATGTTTGCTCTGCGCTTGTATGGAACTGCAAAAGACTTTGGGGTGTCACTAGAGGTGAGTTTCATGGAGCGCAAGAAAGATGAGCATAGCCTTAGTAAGCAAAACCGAGTACTGAATCTGCCTATCCAGTCACCAGCTTACTATTTTGTCCAGATCAATGGCCTGAGTCAGCGCTTTGAAGGTACGGAGAAAAATCGTCAGTTTCTTATCCAGCAAGTGGCAGCCGGTCAGGCTCGCAAGGTTCTGGTCAAATACGATATTCCCCTCTATCGAGCCACTTCAAGGGATCAGGTGCTGTCCCAGTTGCAGGAGGCCATGACAAGCTTAATTCCCTTTTACGAAGCGACTCGAAGCCTATGATTACGTTTTTAAAGAGAAAGTTATTTCAGTAAGTATTGACAAAAGCCCCAGAATCATATAGAATAGTTAAGTATGTTTAGTAACTGATCACATAGCCGGCTAAACGAATACAAGAATCTAAGAGGAGGTATTCAAAGTGAAACGTACTTATCAACCAAGTAAAATCCGCCGTGCGCGCAAACACGGTTTCCGTCATCGTATGGCAACTAAAAACGGTCGTCGCGTGCTTGCTAGCCGTCGTCGTAAAGGACGCAAAGTTTTGGCTGCATAATCCAAACGAATACAAGATGAAGAACCAACGGAAACTCGAGACCGCTGGTTTTTTTGTTGGATAACAACGAGACAAACTGCATTTACCACGAGATTTTGATATAATAGAAAATGATATAAAGAGGAATGAATGATGAATATTTTTGATACACATACACACCTTAACGTGGATAATTTTGCAGGAAAAGAAGCTGAAGAGATTGCTTTCGCACGCGAGTTAGGTGTTACCAAGATGAATATTGTGGGTTTTGATACAGAAACCATTGAAAAGTCGCTAGCGCTGTCTCGTCAATATGATGAACTATACAGCACGATTGGTTGGCATCCAACTGAGGCAGGCTCTTATACGCAAGAAGTTGAAAACATGATTGTCAGTCATTTGCACGATTCCAAAGTTATTGCCCTCGGTGAGATTGGTCTGGATTATCACTGGATGGAAGATCCGAAAGATGTGCAGATTGAGGTCTTCAAACGTCAGATTCAGCTGTCGAAAGACCACGATTTGCCATTTGTTGTTCATACGCGTGATGCGCTGGAAGATACTTATGAAGTTATTAAGGAAGCTAGTGTTGGCGAACAGGGTGGTATTATGCACTCGTATTCAGGCTCTTTAGAAATGGCTGAACGTTTTGTTGAGCTTGGTATGATGATTTCTTTTTCTGGTGTGGTGACTTTTAAAAAGGCTGTAGATGTGCAAGAAGCTGCGCAGAAGTTGCCTTTAGATAAGATTTTAGTTGAGACAGATGCACCTTATCTAGCCCCTGTACCCAAACGTGGTCGTGAAAATCGAACGGCTTATACTCGTTATGTTGTAGATAAAATAGCAGAGCTTCGCGGCTTGACGACGGAAGAAGTGGCGGAAGCAACCTATCAGAATGCTCTGCGCATTTTTGATTTAAAGGAAAAATAAATGAAAGAGAAAATTTCTCAAATCATTGTGGTTGAAGGACGAGATGATACGGTTAATCTTCAACGATATTTTGATGTGAAAACCTATGAAACCAGAGGTTCAGCGATTAACCAAGAGGATTTAGAGCGAATTGCAAGACTTCATGACCTGCATGGAGTGATCGTTTTTACCGATCCAGATGTCAATGGTGAGCGGATTCGTAGGATGATCATGACCGCTATTCCTAGTGTTCAACATGCTTTTTTAAGGCGTGATGAAGCCGCTCCTAAGTCTAAAAATAAAGGGAAGTCATTGGGGATCGAGCATGCTTCTTATGACGATTTAAAAGCTGCTCTTTCTCAGGTAACTAAAAATTTTGAAAAAAAGACTGATTTTGATATCACACGTTCAGATTTGATTCGCTTAGGATTTCTGACAGGCAATGACAGCCGCAAACGTCGTGAATTTTTAGGAGAAGAACTCCGCATTGGCTATTCAAATGGGAAACAGTTGCTTAAACGACTAGAATTGTTTGGGATTGGATTGACAGATGTTGAAAATGTAATGAAAGAGTACGAAAGGAAGCGACATGGCAAATAGAAGTTATATTTATTTTAAAAACGGAGATGAGACACGTGTTTTAGCGGAGGGAATTTATAGTATTCCCTATTTCTGGCAACTGTTTTGGAATGAAGAAGATCTGCAAGCAGCTATTGATTTGTGGAAAAAAGTAGAAGAGCTTGAAAAAGAAGATAAAGAGAAAGCAGAAGAATTTTATCAAGAGCAGAATATGGGAGTTACTCTTTCCATTGAAAAATTCCAGCAAAATGCCCGCCACAATCGGTCTTTTTTAGAGCAACATGCTCCACAGGTGTTGCAACTGTATGATGATTTTGTTCGCTATATTATTGCAAATGTCAAAGAGGATGATACGCTAGGATTTGACGTTTTAGAAATTGTTTCTATGGACGAATTGCCTATCGCTTCTGATAAACTTTTAAAAAATATCCGTGCTATTCAGCAAAATCAACCAGAAGATTTGGATTTCTCTCTAACGGATAAGGACTTGCTTGGGTTAGCTATGGGGTTTCCAGATGATTATGCTTCAGACATGTTGCCAGAAGACAATATTCTAAAATCAGCTGCTTACCAAGATGAGTTGAAGAAACGGCAAAATCAAGAAAGCAAGCAGGCAGATAATGTGATTGAATCCGATTCAAAAGGTAACAAACGTCGGATTCATCCGGCATTTTGGATTTTGCTTGTGCTAGGAATTATGCGGATTTTATATATTTTATTTAGCTAATGGATAGAAATGAGAACTATGAGAATTGCGGATTATAGCGTGACGCGAGCGGTACTTGAGCGTCATGGTTTTACTTTTAAAAAATCATTCGGTCAGAACTTCCTGACAGATACCAATATTTTACAAAAAATTGTGGATACAGCTGAAATTGATAAACATGTTAATGTGATTGAAATCGGACCAGGCATTGGGGCACTGACTGAGTTTTTAGCGGAGAATGCAGCAGAAGTCATGGCTTTTGAGATTGATGAGCGTCTAATGCCGATTTTGGCAGATACCCTGCAGGAATTTGAAAATGTTAAGATTATCAATGAAGATATTCTTAAGTCAGACCTACAGGCTCGAATTAAGGAATTTTCCAATCCAGAATTACCTATCAAAGTGGTGGCTAATCTGCCTTATTACATCACGACTCCGATTTTGATGCATCTGATAGAAAGTCGGATTCCTTTTTCAGAATTTGTTGTGATGATGCAGCGAGAAGTAGCTGATCGCATCTCGGCGCAGCCCAATAGTAAGTCTTATGGTAGTTTGTCAATAGCTGTGCAATATTACATGACAGCTAAGGTAGCTTTTATCGTACCGCGGACAGTCTTTGTTCCCGCCCCAAATGTGGATTCGGCAATTCTGAAAATGACTCGTAGAGACAAGCCGGCAGTTGAGGTCAAAGATGAACCCTTCTTCTTCAAGGTCTCAAAAGCTAGTTTTACTCACCGTCGGAAAACCCTCTGGAATAATCTAACTAGTTGTTTTGGCAAATCGGATGAAATTAAAACAAGACTGGAGATCGCTTTGAATAATGCTGATCTGTCTCCAAATGTTCGAGGAGAAGCACTTGATTTGCAAGAATTTGCACGCTTATCAGATAGCTTATATGATGAGGGATTCAGATAAACTGAATAATAAGTATCACATAACAAAGAACCTCGCTAAGTTCATCTTAGTGAGGTTCTTCATAAGGAAAGGACGGGATTTGAACCCGCGCATGAATAAAATCCATTTGCCGGATTTCGAGTCCGGTGCCGTACCAAGCTGGGCCACCTTTCCAGAATTTAAAATAAGCGCTTTTTGAATGGGGTATATCCAACTATGTTATTTCGTTCCAAACGAGAAGACAAAGCGTAGCATAACTTGAGTAAGGTGCGCTACAATTGACGAAGTCTCAAACGAAATAAAAATGCGGAAAAAGGGATTTGAACCCTCACGTCCGAATGGACACATGCGCCTGAAGCATGCGCGTCTGCCGTTCCGCCATTTCCGCTTGGTTTCTATTATACCATATTAGAAACGTTTTTCATCATTTTTTTGCACTAAAAAGCAAAATACTGCTTTTTTTTGTTATAATGAACTTATTAAGCGTTAAAGGAGTCCATTTGAAAGGAATAATCGTGAAAGCCTTAGCCGGCTTCTATTATGTAGAGTCAGAAGGCAAGGTTTATCAGACTAGAGCTAGAGGAAATTTCCGCAAGAAAGGACAAACTCCCTATGTGGGGGATGAGGTCGAATTTTCTGCTGAGAAAGATTCTGAAGGTTATATCTTAAAAATAGCAGAGCGAAAAAACAGTCTGGTACGACCACCTATTGTCAATATAGATCAAGCTGTTGTAATAATGAGCGCTAAAGAACCAGATTTCAATCCTAATCTTTTGGATCGTTATTTAGTCCTCTTGGAGCAGAAAGCTATCCACCCGATTATCTATATCAGTAAATTAGATTTGTTGGCGGACGACAAGGAATTAGACGTTTTCCTTGATATTTATTGCTCTATCGGCTATGATACTGCCAAGACAATAACAGAACTTTTGCCGTTTTTAACAGCTAAGACGACTGTTTTCATGGGACAAACTGGGGTTGGCAAATCTACTCTGCTCAATAAAATGGTACCAGATTTACAGTTGGAAACCGGAAAAATTTCAGAAAGTTTGGGTCGTGGTCGCCACACAACTAGAGTGGTTAGTTTTTACAATCTCAATGGGGGAAAAATTGCAGACACCCCGGGATTTTCTTCGCTGGATTATGAAGTGGACAATGCAGAGGATTTAAATCGAGCATTTCCTGAAATTGCAAAAGTCAGTCATGGCTGCAAATTCCGGACCTGCACGCATACGCATGAACCGAATTGTGCAGTAAAACCTGCCGTTGAAAAGGAACAAATTGCAGCTTTTCGTTTCGAGAATTACTTGCAATTTCTGAGTGAAATTGAAAACCGTCGTGAAACCTATAAAAAAGTAGCTAAAAAGCAACCTAAGTGAGGAGGAAGTCAAATGAAACCTTATAAAATTGCACCATCTATTTTAAGTGCAGATTATGCTAATTTTGAATCGGAACTAAAAAAGCTAGAAGCAACTGGTGCAGAATATGTTCATATTGATATTATGGATGGTCATTTTGTACCCAATATTAGCTTTGGTGCGGGTGTGGTCGCGAGCATGCGACCGCACAGTAGATTGGTATTTGATTGTCATCTTATGGTATCTAATCCAGAACATCATATTGAAGAATTTGCTCGTGCGGGTGCAGATATTATCAGTATCCATGCTGAAACAACCCCTCATATTCACGGAGCTTTGCAAAAGATTCGGACAGCAGGTGTCAAGGCAAGTGTCGTTATCAATCCAGGGACGCCTGTTGAAGTGGTGAAAAATGTTTTGAATTTAGTCGATCAAGTCTTGGTTATGACGGTCAATCCAGGCTTCGGTGGACAAGCCTTTCTGCCAGAAACAATGGATAAAGTACGGGAATTAGTTGTTTTGAGAGAAGTGAACCAACTAGACTTTGATATTGAAGTAGATGGTGGTATTGATGATGAAACCATTCGCGTTGCCAAAGAAGCCGGTGCCAATGTCTTTGTAGCGGGCAGTTACGTTTTCAAAGGAGATGTAGCTCATCAGGTTCAAACATTGAAAGAAGCATTGCATGACTAAAATTGCTCTTTTTGCTGGCGGGATGATAGATAGTTTTCAAGTGGATTTTGACATTTTTATCGGAGTGGACAGAGGAAGCCTGTTTCTCATTGAACAAGGCATTTGTCCAGACTTAGCGGTCGGTGACTTTGATTCTGTTTCGGAGGAAGAGCTGGCTTTGGTTTGTTCTCAATCTAAGGAGGTACTTCAAGCACAACCTGAAAAAAACGACACAGATTTAGAACTAGCTGTCAAGACTGTTTTTGTACGTTATCCGCAGGCACAAGTGACTATTTTTGGTGCTTTTGGCGGGCGCTTGGATCATACTTTGGCAAATATTTTCTTGCCGAGCGATCCAGAAATCACGCCTTATATGCAACGAATTCGGCTTTGTAGTGCGCAAAATGAGCTCAGCTATTGTCCTCAAGGGCGTCACGAGATAAAGCCGGTAGTTGGTATGGATTATCTAGCTTTTATGTCTGTGAGCAATAGTCAGTTAACGATTGAAGGAGCCAAATATCCTTTAAACGAATCCAATTATTTTTTCAAAAAAGTGTATGCTTCTAACGAATTTATAGATGAGCCCGTTTTTTTAGAGTGCCAATCAGGTTATGTTATTGTCATTTATAGCAAAGACAGGAGTTAGTATGGAGTTTATAATTATCCTCTTATTGCTGGGAAATCTTATTGTGACCTTTCTTTTGTGGCAAAAGAATCAGCAACAGACAGATCAGGTACAGAAATTTCTGGAAGCTCAAGCTGATCACTTATCTGATCAGTTAGATTACCGTTTTGAGCAAGAACGGCAACGAAGTCTCCTGACACAACAACAACTGGAATTGGCTCTGGGAGATCGTTTGGTTGAGGTGCGTACGGATTTACATCGGAATTTAACGGAAATGCGTTTAGAAATAAGTGAAAATCTAACCCAAAATCGTGATAGAACAGATGAACGAATGCGCCAGATTCAAGAATCAAACGATCGTCGCTTAGAACAAATGCGCCAAACGGTGGAAGAAAAATTAGAGAAAACACTGCAAACAAGATTGCAAGCCTCCTTTGAAACAGTCTCTAAACAGTTGGAGTCGGTCAATCGCGGTTTAGGAGAAATGCAAAATGTAGCGCGTGATGTTGGCACTCTAAATAAGGTGCTCTCCAATACTAAAACGCGCGGAATTTTAGGCGAATTGCAGCTTGGTCAAATCATTGAAGACATTCTGACACCGAGCCAGTATGAGCGTGAGTTTGCAACGGTTCCAGGCTCTAGTGAACGTGTAGAGTATGCAATTAAATTACCGGGACAAGTGGAAAAAGACTACATCTATTTACCAATTGATTCCAAGTTTCCTCTGGCAGACTATTATCGTTTGGAGGATGCTTATGAATCAGGAGATAAAGAAGAAATTGATTTTTGCCGTAAGTCTTTGTTAACTAGCGTCAAACGTTTTGCTAAAGACATTAAGAAAAAATATCTGGCACCTCCTGCAACCACGAATTTTGGAGTGATGTTTTTGCCAACGGAAGGGCTTTATTCAGAGATTGTTCGCAATCCAGAATTCTTTGACAATTTGCGTCGGGATGAGCAGATTGTGGTGGCAGGGCCGTCTACGCTATCTGCTTTGCTTAATTCGCTTTCGGTCGGTTTTAAAACGCTCAATATTCAAAGAAGTGCAGATGACATCAGCAAGGTTCTGGGCAATGTCAAATCAGAATTTAATAAATTTGGTGGTATTTTGCTCAAGGCACAAAAACATTTGCAACATGCATCTGGCAATATTGATGAATTGCTGACGCGAAGAACTAATGCTATCGAGAGGACTTTGCGTCATGTTGAAATTTCGGATAAGTCGGCCTTAGATGGTCTATTAGATTTTCAAGATGAAGAGGAAGAATATGAAGATTAACCAAATGAAAAAAGATGAGCTATTTGAAGGATTTTATCTCATCAAATCTGCTGAACTTCGTCAAACAAGGGCAGGGAAAAACTATTTGGCATTCACCTTTCAAGATGACACTGGAACGATTGAAGGGAAATTGTGGGATGCACAACCGCACAATGTGGAAGAATTTACTGCTGGAAAAGTCATCCATATGCAAGGGCGCAGAGAAGTATATAACAATACTCCGCAAGTGAATCAAATTACACTACGTCTGCCAAAAGTTGGTGAGCCAAACAATCCAGCTGATTTTAAAGAAAAGCCGCCAGTTGATGTCCAAGAACTACGTGAATATCTGTCACAAATGATCTTCAAAATTGAAAACCCAATTTGGCAGCGTGTGGTGCGAGCCTTGTATGCTAAATACGATAAAGAATTTTATTCTTATCCTGCTGCTAAAACGAATCATCATGCTTTTGAAGCAGGACTTGCTTTTCATACAGCTACAATGGTGCGGTTGGCAGATAGCATCGGAGATATTTATCCGCAGTTAAATAAAAGTCTTTTGTTTGCAGGGATTATGTTGCATGATCTAGCAAAAGTGCTGGAATTGACGGGTCCTGAACAGACAGAATACACTGTTCGAGGCAATCTCATCGGACATATTGCCTTGATTGACGAAGAAATGACAAAGGTATTGGTAGAATTAAAAATCGAAGATACCAAAGAAGATGTCATCATTCTCCGTCATGTATTACTAAGCCATCACGGTTTGTTGGAATACGGCAGTCCTGTTCGTCCCAAAATCATGGAAGCAGAGATTATCCACATGATTGACAATTTAGATGCGGAAATGATGATGATGACTTCAGCTTTAGCCTTAGTTGGTGAAGGTGAAATGACCAATCGAATCTTTGCTATGGACAACCGCTCCTTCTATAAACCAAATTTTGATAAGTAAAAAACGAAAAACGAATGTTATTGCAAAAATAATGTTCGTTTTTTGGTCTTATTATGATATAATGAAGAAAATAAAATAAAATTGGTGAAAAAATGAAATTAAGAAGAAGTGAACGCATGGTAGTCATTTCTAACTACCTAATCAATCATCCTTATGAACTAACTAGTCTCAATACATTTGCTGAAAAGTATGAGTCCGCAAAATCCTCCATTTCCGAAGATATTGTCATTATTAAACGTGCTTTTGAAGAAATGGAAATCGGATATATCGAAACCATTACAGGAGCAGGCGGAGGTGTTATTTTTACACCTTCTATCTCAGATAAAGAAGCTAGAGCAATGGTGGAAGAACTTTGTACGAAATTATCCGAAAGTAATCGGATTCTACCTGGTGGCTACATTTATTTGTCAGATTTGTTGAGTACACCTTCTATTTTAAATAACATTGGACGCATTATTGCCAAAACATTTAGAAAACAAAAAATTGATGCTGTTATGACCGTTGCTACAAAAGGAGTACCTTTGGCAAATGCAGTGGCAAATGTATTAAATGTCCCATTTGTCATCGTGCGCCGCGATTTGAAAATTACAGAGGGTTCAACGGTTAGCGTCAATTATGTGTCGGGTTCAAGTGGGGATCGTATTGAAAAGATGTTCTTGTCGAAACGCAGCCTAAAAGCTGGAAGCCGTGTTTTAATCGTAGATGATTTCTTAAAAGGTGGTGGGACAGTCAACGGCATGATTAGCCTTTTACGAGAATTTGATTCGGAATTAGCTGGTGTAGCAGTTTTTGCGGAAAATGCACAGACAGAGCGTGAGCACTTAGATTACAAATCTTTGTTGAAAGTAACAAATATTGATGTGAAGTCTAACAAAATCAGTGTAGAAGTTGGCAATATTTTTGACAAATAGATGAGGTGAGAATTTGAAAAATATATTGGATAAATTGGATCAAAGCTCTTTGTGGCTAAGAATTTCGATTGTTATAGCTTTGGCGCTCATTCTTGCTGCTGGATTATTTTTCGTTAAAAAGCAAGATGATGCGACGCGTGCAGCTGCTCCGACTGTAAGGCGAACCATTTCAACATCAAAATCTTCAGAATCGAAAGCAGAAAAAGAGAAAAAAGAGCAAGCCAAAATTGCACAAGAGGCAGAAGATGCTGTTAAAAAATTGGAGACAGAGCAGACGACGGCTAATGTAACGCCTGCTCAAGAAAAAGTGGACAAGTTGAAAGACGAAGCTCAAAAAGCTCAACTTCAACAACGGATTAAGGCAGTTAGTGACGCGATTGCTGCGCGTGAAGCCAATGAAGCAGCTGCTACAGCAAATCAAAACGCTGTGACGCCTCAAACAGATGCAGGGCAAACTTATCAACAAACCTATCAAGCTCCTGCAACTTCAGCTACCACAGGACAGGCTGAGACCAATTCAGCTCAAACTCCAACGACTAACAGAGCAGGTGTCCCAGCCACAAATACTACGGGACAATAGATGGGAACTCAACAAGAAAACTATAAAAATATATTGACAAAGAAAGTGTCGTCGTGTTATACTAATAGACGGTACTTTTTACTTTTGGTCTCTCAAAAGTGTACAGAGACGTGCTGACAAATGTTGCAAAAGTACACGCAGATGATAGCTGTCACCAAGTGTATCATCACCAAAATTAAAAAATACAGGAGAAATGTAGATGCCTACAATTAACCAATTGGTTCGCAAACCGCGTAAATCAAAAGTAGAAAAATCTAAATCACCAGCTTTAAACGTTGGTTATAATAGTCTGAAACGTGTGCCTACTCGTGAAAACTCACCACAAAAACGTGGTGTAGCAACTCGTGTTGGTACTATGACACCTAAAAAACCGAATTCGGCTCTTCGTAAATTTGCTCGTGTACGATTGAGCAATCTTATTGAAGTAACCGCTTATATCCCAGGTATCGGACATAACTTGCAAGAACACAGTGTTGTGCTTCTTCGTGGTGGACGTGTAAAAGACCTTCCAGGGGTACGTTATCACATCGTTCGTGGTGCACTTGATACAGCAGGTGTAACTGATCGTAAGCAAGGCCGTTCTAAATACGGTACCAAAAAACCAAAAGCATAAGGAAAGGGGATAAAGATAAATGAGTCGTAAAAACCGTGCGCCTAAGCGCGAAGTATTGCCAGATCCGCTCTACAATTCAAAATTAGTGACACGTCTTATCAACCGCGTTATGCTTGATGGGAAACGTGGTACAGCCGCTTCAATTGTATATGGCGCTTTTGAGCAAATCAAAGAAGCTACTGGAAACGATGCACTTGAAGTATTTGAAACAGCTATGGAAAACATCATGCCTGTACTTGAAGTACGTGCTCGCCGTGTTGGTGGGTCTAACTATCAAGTTCCAGTTGAAGTTCGTCCAGAACGTCGTACAACCCTTGGACTTCGTTGGTTGGTAACTATTTCACGTTCACGTGGAGAACACACTATGCAAGATCGTCTTGCGAAAGAAATTATGGATGCGGCAAACAATACTGGTGCAGCTGTTAAAAAACGTGAAGATACTCACCGTATGGCTGAAGCTAACCGTGCTTTTGCTCACTTCCGTTGGTAAGATTGCTACTCTTTTTAGAGACTTGCAAAAAGTTCAGTACTCTTACTAATTAGCATGAGTAATCAACAAGCGGGTAGGATTTGCCTACTCGCTTTTCTTAAAATATGTTATAATAAACTGTAAATAAAATAATAGGAGAAATAAGCAAATGGCTCGCGAATTTTCACTTGAAAAAACTCGTAACATCGGTATCATGGCTCACGTCGATGCTGGTAAAACAACAACGACTGAACGTATTCTTTACTATACCGGTAAAATCCATAAAATCGGTGAAACACACGAAGGTGCTTCACAAATGGACTGGATGGAACAAGAACAAGAACGTGGTATCACCATCACATCTGCTGCAACAACAGCGCAATGGAAAGATTACCGTGTCAATATTATCGACACGCCAGGACACGTGGACTTCACTATTGAAGTACAACGTTCGCTTCGTGTATTGGACGGTGCTGTAACTGTTCTTGATTCACAATCAGGTGTTGAACCTCAAACGGAAACAGTTTGGCGTCAAGCAACTGAGTATGGTGTTCCACGTATCGTATTTGCTAACAAAATGGATAAAATTGGTGCTGACTTCCTTTATTCAGTAAGCACTCTTCACGATCGTCTTCAAGCAAATGCTCACCCAATTCAATTACCAATTGGTGCAGAGGACGACTTCCGTGGAATCATTGACTTGGTTCGCATGAAAGCTGAAATCTATACAAACGACCTTGGGACAGATATTCTTGAAGAAGAAATTCCTGCTGATTACCTTGAACAAGCCCAAGAATGGCGTGAAAAATTAGTCGAAGCAGTTGCTGAAACTGACGAAGACTTGATGATGAAATACCTTGAAGGTGAAGAAATTACTGAGGCAGAATTGAAAGCTGCAATCCGTAAGGCAACGATCAATGTTGAATTCTTCCCAGTTCTTGCTGGCTCTGCCTTCAAGAACAAAGGTGTTCAAATGATGCTTGATGCAGTTATTGACTACCTTCCAAGCCCACTTGATATTCCAGCTATTAAAGGTGTAAACCCAGATACAGACGAAGAAGAAACTCGTCCAGCTTCTGATGAAGAACCATTTGCAGCACTTGCTTTCAAGATTATGACGGACCCATTTGTAGGTCGTTTGACATTCTTCCGTGTTTACTCAGGTGTCTTGAACAGCGGTTCATACGTATTGAATACTTCTAAAGGTAAACGCGAACGTATCGGACGTATCCTGCAAATGCACGCAAACCACCGTAACGAAATCGAAACTGTTTACGCAGGTGATATCGCTGCAGCTGTTGGTTTGAAAGATACCACGACTGGTGACTCATTGACGGATGAAAAAGCAAAAATTATCCTTGAATCGATCGAAGTCCCAGAGCCAGTTATCCAATTGATGGTGGAACCAAAATCTAAAGCCGACCAAGACAAGATGGGTATTGCTCTTCAAAAATTGGCTGAAGAAGATCCAACATTCCGTGTTGAAACAAACGTTGAAACTGGTGAAACAGTTATCTCTGGTATGGGTGAGCTTCACTTGGATGTCCTCGTAGACCGTATGCGTCGTGAATTCAAAGTGGAAGCAAATGTGGGTGCTCCTCAAGTATCTTACCGTGAAACTTTCCGTGCACAAACATCAGCACGTGGATTCTTCAAACGTCAATCAGGTGGTAAAGGTCAATTCGGTGATGTTTGGATTGAATTTACTCCAAATGAAGAAGGAAAAGGCTTCGAATTTGAAAATGCTATTGTTGGTGGTGTCGTTCCACGTGAATTTATCCCAGCCGTAGAAAAAGGTTTGGTTGAGTCAATGGCAAACGGTGTCCTTGCAGGTTATCCAATCGTTGACGTGAAGGCAAAACTGTATGATGGTTCATACCACGATGTTGACTCATCTGAAACAGCCTTCAAGGTTGCAGCTTCACTTGCGTTGAAAGAAGCTGCTAAGACTGCACAACCAACTATTCTTGAACCAATGATGCTTGTTACCATTACTGTTCCAGAAGAAAACCTTGGTGACGTTATGGGACATGTAACAGCTCGTCGTGGACGTGTTGATGGTATGGAAGCTCATGGTAACAGCCAAATCGTTCGTGCTTATGTACCACTTGCTGAAATGTTCGGTTATGCAACGGTTCTTCGTTCAGCATCTCAAGGACGCGGTACTTTCATGATGGTCTTTGACCACTACGAAGATGTACCAAAATCAGTACAAGAAGAAATCATTAAGAAAAACAAAGGTGAAGCTTAAGCTTTGAATTAAACCTGGGCACTCGCATTTGCGAGTGCCTTTTCTTTTTTTGGAAAATAATCTCTCTGTCAATCAAAAGAAAAAATAATCAATCTGATGAATCTGAATTTATAAATTCTTGTCTATTTTGTAAGTTGTGTTCTTCTGTTTTCAGAAGATATTACCTTGCTTTTTCAAATCAATGAAAGTCGAAATGAAAATTAGTGAAAGAACTCATAATACTTGTTAATAACAATGAAATCAGTTGCAATTTTAAGAGAGAAAGTATATAATAGATATGTTGAAAGGTGATTTGTAGCGACTCAAGTTACTCTTTTCACATAAAAATTTTTTTGATTTTCATAAGGAGGAAATCACGAATGGTAGTTAAAGTTGGTATTAACGGTTTCGGTCGTATTGGTCGTCTTGCATTCCGTCGTATCCAAAACGTAGAAGGTGTTGAAGTTACTCGTATCAACGACCTTACAGATCCAGTAATGCTTGCACACTTGTTGAAATATGACACAACTCAAGGTCGTTTCGACGGTACTGTGGAAGTTAAAGAAGGTGGATTCGAAGTTAACGGTAAATTCGTTAAGGTTTCTGCTGAACGTGACCCAGAACAAATCGATTGGGCTACTGATGGTGTAGAAATCGTTTTGGAAGCAACTGGTTTCTTTGCTAAGAAAGATGCTGCTGAAAAACACCTTAAAGGTGGTGCTAAGAAAGTTGTTATCACTGCTCCTGGTGGAAGTGACGTTAAAACAATTGTATTTAACACTAACCACGATGTTCTTGATGGTACTGAAACAGTTATCTCTGGTGCTTCATGTACTACAAACTGCTTGGCTCCAATGGCTAAAGCACTTCAAGACAACTTCGGTATCGTTGAAGGATTGATGACTACTATCCACGCTTACACTGGTGACCAAATGATCCTTGACGGTCCACATCGTAAAGGTGATCTTCGCCGTGCTCGTGCTGGTGCTGCAAATATCGTTCCTAACTCAACTGGTGCTGCTAAAGCTATCGGTTTGGTTATTCCAGAATTGAACGGTAAACTTGATGGTTCAGCTCAACGTGTTCCAACTCCAACTGGATCAGTTACTGAATTGGTTGCTGTTCTTGAAAAGAACGTTACTGTTGATGAAGTAAATGCAGCTATGAAAGCAGCAGCTAACGAATCATACGGTTATACTGAAGATCCAATCGTTTCTTCAGATATCGTAGGTATGTCATTCGGTTCGTTGTTTGATGCAACTCAAACTAAAGTTCTTGACGTTGATGGAAAACAATTGGTGAAAGTTGTATCTTGGTATGATAACGAAATGTCATACACTGCACAACTTGTACGTACTCTTGAATACTTTGCAAAAATCGCTAAATAATTCATTAGTATATAGAGAAGAGAGGTTTGCCCTCTCTTTTTTGTTGTTATTTGAAAACCGTATATAATTACTCCGATTATGATTTGCTCCACGAAAAAAAGAACTTGAATCTAAATAGATTTAAGTTCTTTTTATATCTATGTAAGAATTCTGTTATAAAGTATCTTCATCTGGTGTTAAAATCATTGGAATAATGATAGGCTCACGCTCTGTATTTTCATATAAAAATGGTCGAAGAGCATTTACAATAGCTCCATTGACAGACTGGATGCTGGCATCTTTATTTTTCAATGCGATACGTATCGCATTGAAAAGAATACGTTGGCTATGACGGATCAGTTCACCTGATTCCCGCATATAGATGAAACCGCGACTGAGAATGTCAGGACCGGCTAAGATCATCTTCGATTTAAAGTCAACGGTAGCGACTGCAAGGACGACGCCATCTTCGGAAAGGTCACGTCTGTCACGGAGGACTGCAGCACCAATTTCTCCAATACGATTGCCATCGACATAAATATCTTGTGCATTGAAACTTCCGGCAATGCGAGCAGAATTAGCAGTTAAGGCTAAAACGTCTCCATTACTCATGATAAAGATATTGTCTTTAGGCACTCCAGTATCCATTGCAAGTCCCGCATGCACTTTTTGCATACGGTATTCACCATGGACTGGCATGAAATACTTCGGTTTTATCAAACGAAGCATAAGTTTTTGTTCTTGCTGTCCACCGTGTCCGGAAGTATGAATATTGTTGATTTTACCGTGGATAACATCAACACCAGCTTCTGAAATGGTGTTGATAAGCTTATTGACACTAGTAGTATTTCCTGGGATAGGACTAGAAGAGAAAATCACTGTATCACCTGGTTGAAGCTGTACTTGACGATGTGTTCCATTGGCGATGCGTGAAAGAGCCGCCATTGGCTCTCCTTGGCTTCCTGTACACATGATAAGTATTTCGCCGGCAGGATAGTCTTTAATCTCATTTGGCTCGATGAAAGTACCTTTAGGCGCCTTGATGTAGCCAAGTTCAATTCCATTTGCGATGGCTTTCTCCATTGAACGACCAAAGACTGCAATTTTCCGTCCTGTTTTGACAGCCGCATCAGTAGCCTGTTGTAGGCGGAAAATATTGGAAGCAAAGGAAGCAAAAATAATCCGTCCATGGATGTTTTCAATGATTTTCATAATGGACTGACCGACCACTTTTTCCGAATTTGTAAAAGTCGGAATTTCTGCATTGGTTGAGTCAGAAAGAAGAACTAGAACCCCATCCTCGCCAAGAGCTGCCATTCGATGCAAATCCGCTGGTTCTCCAACGGGTGTAAGGTCAAACTTGAAGTCACCTGTACATACAACTTTCCCTTGAGGTGTGTGAATGACAATTCCTAACGGCTCTGGAATAGAGTGGGTTGTGCGGAAGAAAGTTGCTTTTAAATGTTTAAATTGAAGTTCAGTGTTTTGATTGATCTCATAGAGCTTAGCATCACGTAAAAGACCGTGTTCTTCTAGTTTCCCGCGGATAAGTGCTAGAGCGAGTGGTCCTGCATAAATCGGAACATTGGCTTGTTTGAGTAGGAAAGGAATCCCACCGATATGGTCTTCATGTCCATGAGTAATCAGAACACCTTTGATACGGTCAACGTTTTCTACGATATAGGAATAATCAGGAATAACATAATCAATCCCTAAAAGGTCATCTTCAGGAAATTTGATACCAGCGTCAACGATGATAATTTCATCTTTGTATTCAATTCCGTAGGTATTTTTTCCAATTTCTCCTAAGCCACCAATGGCAAATACACCGACTTCTTCGGGTTTTAAAGTATAAGACATGGTTTAGAGCTCCGTAATTGTAAAGTTGCCTGATTCTTTTTCATATTCTAAATGTTTATCAGACAAGCGTGTGATAAATTCGACATTGTAAGGCGTTTTTTCTTCAACGAGTTTACGCGCTTTAATGCGTCCTTCTAATTCATCCTTAGCGTCAATATCCAAGTAAAGCGACTGCGTATTTTCGCGTCGTGGATTGCGCTCTTTTGTTTCTTGATAAAAAACTTTGTAAATCATTTAATTTCCTTTCTCATTCATAATCAATCTACCAGAAAATAGCCACCTTATTTTCAAGGGCGGTCTTCATCTATTTAATTTTCCGGGTAATAAATTGATTTTGATACGTTACAATTATAATCATTATATCATAAAAAGCTGATTTAGTAAAAGAAAGAAGTTAGAAAATCTAGGAAAATGATTTTCACAAGGTCTTATTTTTTTGGAAATCATATTGAGGAAATCCGTATTTTTTGTAGTATAATAGAAACTAGATTATCACGAAGGAAATATAAAAATGAAAATTTTAGCTTTTGATAGCTCTAGTAAAGCATTGGCAATTGCTATTTTAGAGGATGAACAGTTGCTTGCTGAGATGACAATAAATATTAAAAAAAATCATAGCATTACATTGATGCCAGCAATTGATTTTCTCATGGAAAGTTTGGATTTAAAACCAACGGACCTAGAACGCATTGTGGTTGCAGAAGGTCCGGGTAGTTATACAGGTTTGCGGATTGCTGTAGCAACAGCTAAAACTCTGGCTCATACCCTTAAGATTGGCTTGGTTGGAGTTTCTAGCTTACGGATTCTGGTACCAGAAAGTATTGATGGCTTGGTTATTCCTCTCATGGATGCTAGACGCAACAATGTTTATGCTGGTTTTTATAAAAATGGTAGGATCGTTCAGCCAGAAGCTCATTTATCTTTTGAAGAGGTCTTGGAAAAAGCCAAGCCTGATTCTCAAGTAACCTTTGTAGGAGAAGTGGAAAATTTCACAGAGCAGATTCAAGCAGTTTTGCCAGAAGCTTTTATCAAAACAACTCTGCCAAACGCTGCACTCCTTGCTAAAATCGGTCTGCAATTACCAGCTCGCTCTGTTCATGACTTTGTGCCAAACTACCTCAAGCGAGTGGAAGCGGAGGAAAATTGGCTCAAAAACCATGAAGAAACGAACGATTCTTACATTAAGCGCTTATGATTGAGATTAAAAAAGATGAAAAAAAGCAGACCGTTGATTTGACAGAGCGGATTTATCAGGTATTGAAAGACGTGTATGCAGTCAGTCCGTGGAGTATGGAACAAATAGAGAAAGCTTTACAACATCCTTTGTCGAGCTATATTTTAGCTCTAGAGGGTCAAAATTTAATTGGTTTTCTGGCTTTTCAGGAGTCAGATTTTGAAGCGGAAGTTTTGCAAATTGCGGTTAAGAAGGCTTATCAAGGTAAGAAAATTGCGACCGCTTTGTTTGAACATCTGCCAATTAACAAAGAGATTTTCCTTGAAGTGAGGGAGTCCAATAAGCCAGCTCTGCTATTCTACAAAAAAGAAAAATTTGAAGAAATCGCGCGGCGGAAGGCCTATTACCATGCGCCAGTGGAAGACGCGATCGTCATGAAAAGGGAGAACTATGGAAGATAGATATATTTTAGCTTTTGAAACGTCTTGCGATGAGACCAGCGTGGCGGTTTTGAAGAATGAGACGGAGCTTTTGAGCAATGTCATTGCCAGCCAGATTGAGAGTCATAAGCGTTTCGGCGGCGTGGTACCGGAAGTGGCCAGTCGCCACCATGTGGAAACTATCACGGCTTGCATTGAGGAAGCCTTGGCAGAAGCAGGCATTATCGAGCAAGATGTGACAGCCGTAGCTGTGACCTATGGACCTGGTTTGGTGGGGGCTCTTTTGGTTGGATTGGCGGCTGCCAAGTCCTTTGCGTGGGCACATCATTTACCACTTATTCCTGTCAATCACATGGCGGGACATCTAATGGCTGCTCAGAATGTCGAGAACTTAGAATATCCTCTTTTAGCACTACTAGTCAGCGGAGGGCATACAGAGTTGGTTTATGTTAGCGAAGCCGGTGATTATCAGATTGTAGGGGAAACACGTGATGACGCGGTCGGAGAAGCCTATGATAAAGTTGGTCGTGTGATGGGTTTGACTTATCCAGCAGGGCGTGAGATAGATGAATTGGCCCATAAAGGACGGGATATTTATGATTTTCCGCGGGCTATGATCAAGGAAGACAATCTAGAATTTTCATTTTCTGGTCTCAAATCAGCCTTTATTAATCTACATCATAATGCCAAGCAAAAAGGTGAGTTTCTTTCCAAGGAAGATCTGGCAGCTAGTTTTCAAGCTGCTGTTTTAGATATTCTCATGGCAAAGACAAAGAAGGCTTTAGGGAAATATCCTGTCAAGACCTTGGTGGTTGCGGGTGGTGTTGCAGCTAATCAAGGCTTACGTGAACGTTTAGCAGCTGAAATAACAGATATTAAAGTTATCATACCGCCTTTGCGTCTCTGTGGGGACAATGCAGGAATGATTGCTTATGCCAGTGTCAGTGAGTGGAACAACGCCAATCTTGCAACATTAAATCTGAATGCCAAGCCAAGTCTGGCGTTTGAGACAATGGAAGAATAAGAATGATAGGAAAAAATTTTAAGGCTGGTGTTAAGGCAGCTGTGCCAACAGCTCTGGGTTATATTAGTATTGGGTTAGCCTGTGGCATTATTGGTGCTTCTTATGTCACTCCTCTTGAAATGGCACTGATGAGTATTCTTGTCTATGCAGGAAGTGCTCAGTTTGCTATGCTAGCGCTTCTCGCTATCCATGCACCGGTGACAGCTATTGTTCTGACAGTCTTTTTAATCAATTTGCGTCTATTTTTGCTGGGACTTCATACATCTACTTTTTTTCGACATGCAAGTCTATGGCAAAATATCGGTATCGGAATCCTTTTGACAGATGAAACATACGGCGTTTTACTAAGTGAGCACGTTCATACAAAGGATATTTCGCTTCAATGGATGTATGGAAATAATATAACAAGCTACCTTGCTTGGATGATAGGAACGGTGGTCGGAACGACATTAGGAAGTCTTTTGCCGAATCCAGAAGTGTTTGGATTAGACTTTGCTCTAGTTGCCATGTTTATTGGTATTTTTTCTTCCCAATTTTTAGTGATGCTACATAAAACAAAACTTCAAAAACTAATCGTAATTTTGGTTGTGGTAGCTTTATCGTTCTATGCTTTAAGTATGCTTGTTTCTTCGTCTTTAGCTGTTCTAATGTCGACCTTATTAGGCTGTGCTGTGGGGGTAATGCTAGATGATAAATAATTATATTTTTGTCGCTATTCTTTTCTCTGCCCTGGTGACATGGTTATCACGGATTACTCCATTTATATTGGTGAAATATCGTGGTTTGCCTAAGATTGTAGAACGGTTTTTACAGTATTTACCAATTTCTATTATTTTTGCCTTGATTTTATCCAGCATTGTAAATGGGAAGATAGGGCAGTTTCCAACCTTCAAATGGCTAGATTTAATAGCTGTTTTTCCAACAATTTATATTGCTTTTCGCTATCGTAACTTAGTGGTGACCGTGATTTTTGGTGTGATATTGGTAGCTGGTCTGCGATTTATGTTTTTATGATGTGATGGAGAACCTTTATGATTGATAAAATGGAACTAGGTGAATTTTATAGAGAATTACGGATAGCAAGAGGTGTGAAGCAAAATGAAGTTGCGTGTGAAGGACTGACGGCTTCACAGCTTTCTAAGTTTGAGTTAGGGCAATCTATGCTGTCGGCAGATAAATTATTTCTTGCCATTGAAGGAATCAATATGACATTTGCAGAGTTTGCATATAAACTCAATAGTTATCAAGAATCTCAACATGTTCAATTGGGACATCAAGTTGTTGATTTATTTGTTCATCAGGATAAAGACGGCTTGGAGGATCTGCTTCACAAAGTTCAAGAAAAAGTATCCTCTCAACAATATATCCGTCTGAATAAAATTGTGATTCAAAATGCCTTGCACTCCTTGGATTCTAGTTATATTTTAAAAGAAGAAGATAAGCAATTTATAACAGCTTATCTTTTTGCCATTGATTCATGGACTTGGTTTGAGTTATATCTATTTTTTAATACGATGCCCTTTTTATCAGACCAAGATCTGCTATTTTTATCAACTGCTTTACTTGAAAAATCACAGGAATTTCAACAATTAATGCAGAATAAACTGTATCTTAAGAAAGGGTTATTAAATGTCATTTCAGAAATGATGGAACGTGAACTCTATCAATACATCAGCATTTTTGAAAGTGAGCTAGAAAAGTTGCTGACACCCTACGATGTCTTTGAAAAATTACTTTTGCAATTTTTAAGAAAAATCAATATCTATCTTCAGACAGGAGGAGAAAATCAAAAAGAGATTGAAGATTTCATTCAATCTCTGAAAGTACTGGATAATCCGCAGTTAATAGCATTATTAACTTTGAAATTACAGCAATATGAAAAATTATTAAAAACAGAAGATAACAGGACAGAAAATAATAATATCCATGATAATAGTGAATAGAATGGCGATAAATTTGCGTTTGCTCATTTAAGCTTTCCTTTTTGAAAAGTAGTATACTCTAAAAATTCAGAAAATTACAATAATTTCAAATTAGAAAGTCTATAGAATAAAAATGTCAAATATGCGATTTTAAAGAAATGGTGAATTTTAATGATATACTAGTCACATTAAGCATTAAATGATAATAAAGAGTTGCAAGAAAAAATCAAAAGAATATTAACACGTTCTTATCGAGATAAACATCATTTATTAGTTTTTCAAAGTGAAAATAATCGTCAAGATGTTTTTGACTTTGGAATTGGGACATTAGGAATTTATTGGGCATTATTGGGGAATAAATTCCCGTTTGAAACACACTTGGAGGGATGAAATTGAATATTTTTCTTTCAAATCGAAACTTTAGGCAACTTTCAATAAATGAATGGATTTCTACATTTGGTGATACAGTTTTTTACTTAGCGTTTATCAATTATGTATCTTCTTATGCTTTTGCACCTCTTGCGATTCTTATGATTACAACATCTGAAACATTACCGCAAATTATGCAGATATTCACAGGAGTTGTAGCGGATTTTCAAAAGAATCGGATTGGAAAGTACTCTGTTTTAATGTTTGTTAAGTTTGTCCTGTACGCAACTGTAGCATTGATACTGGTCGGGACAAAATTTTCACTTGTTTCTGTTTTTCTTATTTGCCTCATCAATTTTGTATCGGATACGATTGGTTATTTTTCAAGTGCTATGATAACGCCTATTTATGTAAAAATTATTAACAATGATATGACATCTGCGTTAGGTTTTAAGCAAGCGACAGCAAATTTAGTTCGTGTCTTTGGTAATCTAAGCGGAGGCGCCTTGATTGGTTTTATCAATATTGGAATGTTTGCCGGGATGAATGCCTTAACTTTTTTATTTGCGTTTTTTGGTATCTTATTGATTAGAACAAATCTTGTTCGTTTTGAAGAACAGATTGAAATTACACAGGCTTTAGATAGCAAAAATTTTTGGAAACATTTGCTGGATTCTTTAAAGATTTTAGGAAGTCTTGGAAATATTATTAGACTGATTGGGATTTTATCCATCAACCAAGCTGTCATAAATGTCACGATTCCTGTGACGACGCTTTTGTTAATAAAGTATCCTTTCGCTGGCTTAGAAACTGGTCAATCCATAGCTATCTTAACAACAGTTGAATTGATTGGTATAGTGTGCGGTAATTTCCTAAGTGGCAATGTGATGAAAAAAATGTCAACAAAAACAAGTGTTTATCTTAGCCAAGTGATGGAATTCGTGATTTTAGTCGGATTTTTGAACAATAATTTTCTAGTTGTCTTACTTGCTGCTTTTGGCAATACATTTTCAATTGGAATACTAAGCCCTCGTCTTCAACAATCTGTTTTTAGATTAGTACCGGAGCAATCAATGGGTGCTGTACAGTCTGGGATTAGTATGCTCAGTATTGTTTTGCCAGGAATTTTATCTATAGTACTTGTTGGGATAGCAAGTAGTCTGGGGGTAGTATATGTTGCTGTATCATTAGGAGTTCTATTATTTTTAGGAATGTTTTTAGTTTATTCAATAAAGAATATTGCTGAATAGAAATTAAAGTGAGGCATCATTTAGACAATCTGTGACTTTCATCTATCAAATAAACATTCTGCTTTGGAAATGATTTGCAATCAATTACTAAAGTAGAATTTTTTTGGTAAAAAATACCATTCAGAACCAAATAACTACCATTCAGGATTTTGATGAATTTTTTTGATAGAGATTTGATAGAATTAAAGGAGATACAAAATTAAATACAACCTTTCAATTGTTAGAAGAACAAAATTTAGCACAAATAACGGGCGGAAATCTAGCAACAATCACTCCTAGAGGTGGTCCGGGTACCCCTTATGGAACTCCCGGCATCTATATGGGATGGGGAAATTCTGGTGGTAATGGTGCTTGGGGCTGGGTTGGTCAACTAGCACCTGCTTTTTCAAAGAAAAGACCATAATGTGATGTGATAAAAGATAGAGGGAGGATGCTCTATGTGGAAGAAGACAATAGGATATTATGTATGCATAGGCTGTATTTGCCTATCTTATTATTCTGGTTTAGGGCTGCTGTTTCATTTAGACTTCGTTAGAAGTTTATCAGATGCTTGGTATTATTTTTGGCTAGCAATTGCTACAGCTGTTCATGTGGCTTTATTGACTTTTGTCATTTATAAACATAAAGAAAAATTGATTATCGTTAAACCGCGATTCAAATGGTCTTATCTAGGTTATAGTGTAGCAGGTTTCGTTATGAATTTGCTGTGGAATGCATTGGCGACACTGATCCTTCCGCATGGACAAAATCAAAATGCCATCAATGAAGTTTTGCACTCAATAACAGGTGCTGCTTTATTTTGGGGGATGTGGATTATTCTAGGTATTCTGGCCCCCATTTGGGAAGAATTGATTTATCGAGGTGTTGTCATGACAGCTTTAAAGAAATTTCAAAGCTTCCATTTGGATTTAATCGTTTCTGCTAGTCTATTTAGTATGGGTCATATTGTGCAGTTTGGTTGGTCGACGACGGATTTTATCCTATATTTTGTTCCTGGGCTCATTTTAGGTTGGGTCTTTAGGAAAACAAATGGGATCTACTATAGCATGGCGACTCATGTTGCCTGGAATAGCTTTCTTGCTCTCTTATATACTCTTTCACAAAGATAGTTTCTCCCAGCTATCTTTTTTTGATAAATATTTTAAAAATGTGTTGACTATGACCTTAGGTCAGGGTGTATAATCATCATTGTAAGGAGGAAATCATGTATCAAATCAAAGAAGCTGCGCAGCTTTCTGGTATTTCTGTTAAAACGTTGCATCACTACGATAAAATTGGACTGTTGATTCCGCAAAAGTCTGAAAACGGGTATCGCGTTTATAGTGAGTCAGATTTGGAGCGGTTGCAAATTATTTTATTTTACAAATATCTTGGATTTTCTTTAAAGGAAATAGCAGAGCTGCTAAGTCAGCAAGAGCAGGAATTATTGCCTCACTTGAACAAACAATTGCAGTATTTGCAGCAGGAAAGGAAACATTTAGATACCTTGATTTCTACCTTACAAAAGACAATTCAAGCGCAAAAAGGAGAAAGAAAAATGACAACACAAGAAAAATTTGTTGGATTTACCTATCAAGATCATCAAAACTATCGCGACCAAGCTGTCGAAAAATATGGGCAAGCTGTTATAGATGAAGCGGCAAGTAGACAAGCAGGTCAAGAGGAGCAAGCAACGGAAGCCTTTAATCAAGTATTCCGAAATTTGGCAGAAAATCTACAAGTAGGTTTGAAAGTAGATGCAGCAGAAAATCAAGTGCAAGCAGCTAATCTTTTACAAGCTATCCGAACTTATGGTTTTGATTGCTCGTTGGAAGTTTTTGCTTTTATCGGAAAAGGCTATGTGGCAAATCTTGAGTTTAAAGAGAATATTGATAAATTTGGTTCAGGTACAGCTCAGTACGCTGCAGAAGTGATTACGGCTTACGTTCGAACCAATGCGCAATAAATAGGCTAGGAATTTCCTAGCCTATTTTGTTCTACTTCAAGTCATAAATCCAGTCGTCACCGTCTTTATAGTAAAAAAATTTACTTAAATCGTCTTCTAAAAAAACACGCAGCATCTCAGACATGTCACTGGTTGCCAGCTTTAAATGGGACAGATTTTTAAAATCTTCCCACCAGACCTTTCCTTCATCTGAGGATTGCAGCACACCGGAATAGTCCTCTGTCTTGTAGAGCAGTACGACATAACGAAAAGCCTCGTCATCATACCAATCCTTTATACCGCAAAGTTGAGGCTTGGAGATGGTTAGTCCAGTTTCTTCTTTGACTTCTCTGATAACTGCATCGGTAAAAGATTCTCCGCGCTCTACATGCCCGCCAGGAAAAGTAATGCCGGGCCAGTCAGACTTCACTCGTTCTTGGACGAGAACTTTTTCTCCGTCATAAATCATGCACATGTTAACAAATTCTACATTTTCGAGTCGATTCATTTTATGATTCCTTTTGTTTGAGCTGAATAGTAAAATATGAGCAATCACTCATAATGCATACTCCCTGCCACCCAGCCGGTACAAAGAGCTACGGTGATGTTAAAACCGCCAGTATGAGCATTGATATCTAACACTTCACCAGCAAAATGTAGACCAGGTACGAGCTTGCTTTCTAAGGTTTTTGGATTGATTTCTTTGAGACTGACTCCGCCTTTTGTGACAAAAGATTTTGCCAGGGACATCTTACCTGTGACTGGAATGGTTAATCCCTTGATAATACTGAGAAGCTCTTCTTTTTGTGTAGGAGTGAGTTGTTTGACTTTTTCAGGAAAGCCTTGAACAAAAAATTCAGCCAAGCGTTCAGGGAGTGAGGCTTTCAAGGCATTCTTCAAGGATTTTTCCCGATTTTCTTCTAAAAAGTCTGCCAAATCCTGTTTACTCATCTGTGGCAGAAGATCTAGATAGATGGTTTCGCCGCCTTTGACAAAGCTAGACAAGCGCAGAGCTGCCGGACCGGATAGGCCAAAGTGGGTAAAGAGCAAGTCGTGAGTGATGACATGTTTATCGTAGCTGAGAGTGACGTCTTGAAGGGAAATTCCTTGTAAATCCTTGTGTGGGAAGTCAGTCAAAAGCGGGCTTTCAGCAGCTTCTAGCTCGGTAATCGTATGTTTGAAATGGCGAGCAATCTCATAGCCAAAGCCGGTAGAGCCAGTTGAAGGATAGGACTTGCCACCTGTTGTGACAATTAAGCGGTCGCAGCTCCACCTGCATTTACTTGATTTGATGATAAAGCAATCTTCATTTTTCTTTACGGAAACCACTTCTGTCTGTGTTTTAATTGTAGCATCTAGCTCTTTCATTTTTTGTTCTAAGGCTTCAATAATCGTCCGAGACTTGTCTGTAGCTGGAAAAACACGACCGTGGTCTTCGACCTTGAGTTTGACACCATTCTCTGTAAAAAAGTTGATGATATCATAATTGTCAAATTGAGAGAAAACGCTGTAGAGGAAGCGACCATTGCCAGGAATGCCAGCCATGAGGTCATCCAAGTTACCGTTATTAGTCACATTGCAGCGACCGCCACCTGTTCCAGCTAGTTTTTTACCTAATTTTTTATTTTTTTCAAGGAGCAGGGTTTTCTGTCCATAAAAAGAACTGGAAATGGCAGCCATCATGCCGGCAGGACCACCTCCGATAACGATTGTATCAAAATGGTTCATAGTATCTCTTTCTTTAGATAAATCTGTAAGGAATCTTTAAATTTCATTGTATCATAAATGCAGTGAAATTCCCTAAAATCCAGAGCAAATTTGACAGTTAAGCCTTGATATGATAAGATTTAGGTATCTATATCTAGAAAAAGTTTCAGAGGAAATTATGGCAATTGAAAAAACAGTCAGCGAGTTAGCCGAAATTTTAGGAATTAGCCGTCAGGCAATGAACAATCGAGTTAAAACTCTTGCACCCGAAGATACTGACAAAAATGAAAAAGGGGTCACTGTTGTAACGCGTAGCGGTTTGATAAAACTGGAGGAAATCTACAAAAAGACGATTTTTGAAGATGAACCAGTCAGCGAGGACGTGAAACAGCGTGAACTCATGGAAATTTTAGTAGATGAGAAAAATGCTGAAATCGTGCGCTTGTATGATCAGCTAAAAGCAAAAGATGTTCAATTGGCTAAAAAAGATGAGCAGTTGCGTGTGAAAGATGTTCAAATTGCTGAAAAAGATAAGCAATTAGATCAACAGCAACAACTGACTGCAAAGGCCATGAATGAACGTGAAACGTTGCTATTAGAATTAGACGAAGCTAAGGAAAAAGTACAAGCACAAGAACAAAAAGGCTTCTTTGCAAGATTATTTGGAAGATAATGAGAATCTCGGTTGAAGAAACTGGGATTTTTTTATAGAATGAAAAGTATGGTAAAGGAAGAACTAGCAAACAATATCAATATCCTTGGCTCTTTTTGTGGAAAACGCGATTTGCCAGAATTAACACAGTTAGCATTGAAAAAGAAATATCACTTGAAACAAGTTGATGTCATGGTTCTGTTTGGCGGAAGTATTTTGGCAGGTGGAGACGTTTTGGCGCAGGCTATGTTAGAGGGAATAGCAAAGACTTATATTATTGTCGGTGGGGCAGGACATACGACGGAGACTCTTCGGCAAGTGGTCGCAAAGGAATATCCGAAAATAGGAACCCAAACTTTTTCGGAGGCAGAAATTTTTAATGCTTATTTGAAAGAAAGGTATAATTTAACGGCTGATTACTTGGAATCTCACTCGACTAATTGTGGGAACAACATCACTTATTTGTTGGATTTGCTGAAAAGAGAGAAGATTGATTTTCATTCTATCATTCTTAGTCAAGATGCGACAATGCAGGCGCGTATGGAAGCGGGAATCAGGAACTATCTTTCTCCAGATACATGTATCATCAATTTTGCTACTTATCAGGCTGATGTAACCGTAAAGAATCAGAAGCTTGAATTTAAACAGTCTATTTACGGTATGTGGGAAATAGAGCATTATATCAGTCTGTTGATGGGAGAAATTCATCGTTTGTCAGATGATGAATCGGGCTATGGACCAAGGGGAAGAAGCTATATTTCGCACGTAGAAATTCCTATAGAGGTTAGAACTGCTTTTGAAACATTAAAGAAAAGTTATGGAGATTTGATTCGCATAGCAAATCCTCTCTATGCTTCTACTGATGAGATAGTTAAAGGAGAACGATGAAACAACGTTTAGACTTTCATAAGCTGTATTACAACCTTGATAAAATTTTATTTTTATTTTTTATCATTTTTATGGTAATGGAGTATCTCTGGTTACCTTTTAATTCCTGGGCTGCAGATTCTTTGCTGAGGCTGACAGGTTATCAATTTTTATCGTACAATAATGTCTTAGCGGTACTATCCAGCAATCTGTTGCTAACTCTAGCATTTATTGTATTATTTTTGGTGAACCTGCTAGTCGCTTATTTTCAGGTTGGTTTGCTCTTTTTAGGTGCTCATAATTTGCTGACTCAGCAGGGAAGTACACTTTTTGCATTCACTAAAAAAACAGTCTCTGATGGTTTTTCACTTTTAAAACAAGTTCGTCCCAGCAAAGTTGCATTTGTTTTATTGTACATTGCTTTGCTTTTTCCGTTCATTCGGAAAATCTTGAAAATTTATTATTTAAATAAAATTTTAATTCCGAATTTTATCGTGTCTTATTTACGAGATACTTACTTTTTAGCTGGAATTGGACTTGCTTTACTAGTATTGCTGATGCTGTTGATTGCTGTCCGTTTGATGTTTGCGTTGCCAAAAATTCTGATTGAAAATGTCTCTGTCAGAGAAGCGGTTCGATTTAGTTTGGAAAAAACACATAAGCGTTTGCTGTTCTATTCTTGGCACTTATTTTGGATTGTTACCAAGAGTTTTCTACTCTTTTTTGCCATAACGATTCCATTATTGTGCCTTCAAACTTATACGGACGGTCAGTCCAATCAAACTGCGCTTATAACCGGAGTTGTCAATTATGTGCTGATGAAAACGACTCACTATTTGATGTTGACCTATTTTTTAGTTAAATTTGTAGCTTTTTTGACAGAGAAAAGACTTTGTCACAGTGCACGCAGGAAGTTAGATCGACTCTATCGTTGGGTTGTTATGTCGATTGCTTTTTTAGCATTTGCAGCTGAGGGTTATAGCTATCTTCAGATTCCGTTGAGCAACAATCCTGCTGTGATTTCGCATCGTGGTGTTTCACAGGCAAACGGTGTCCAAAATACGATTCAATCGTTAGAGAAGACAGCCTTATTAAAGCCAGACTATATTGAAATGGACGTTCAAGAAACAAAGGATGGACAATTTGTCATGATGCATGATGCGAATTTATCTGCCTTGACTGGAGTTAACGCGAAGCCACAAGATTTGACGTTGACAGAATTAACAGCTTTGGATGTTACTGAAAATGGCTATCGTACAAAGATTTCGAGTTTTGATGCTTATTTAAAACGTGCTAATGAATTAGGTCAACGCTTGCTGATTGAAATAAAAACCAGTAAGAAAGATTCGCCTGATATGATGGATCGCTTTCTGAATAAATATGGGAACACCATTAAACAATATGGTCACCAAATGCATTCACTGGATTATAAAGTCATCAATAAAGTAGTTAAATATGATGCCAGCATTCCAACTTTTTTCATTCTTCCTTACAATACCATTTTCCCACGCACTAAGGCAAGTGGCTATACAATGGAGTACTCCACACTTGATGATAATTTTATTTTCAAGCTGTGGCAAACGGACAAGAAACTGTATGATTGGACGGTCAATGATGAAAATGCTATTTCAAAATCGTTGCGTTTAGGTGTAGATGGCATTATCACTGATGATGTGCAGTTAGTACAAACAGCTATTAAAGAATTGCAAAATAATCCTAAATACACCGACTTGCTAATCAATCAAGCTTTTGACTTTTTTAATTTTACATAAGACAAGCCCCTCTTAGTAATGAACTAGGAGGGGTGTTTTGACAAAAATCTTTTTGTGATAAAAATATCTAAAAAAGATTGACGGCGTTTTCTCTATGTGCTATATTATTTTGTAGAGAGGAAGCAACTATTTTAGAAATGAGGTATAATATGACAAAAAGTAAATTAGGATTTATAGCTGTACTAGCTACTCTTCTTTTGACAGCAGGTTTGGTTGGTGCAAGAGGCAGACAAATAGGTCAACTTTCCCGCTTTCGGATTACTCCTGCCTTTGCAGGAACCTCTTACTTGCAGAAGATGAATAGTAGTTACTATGTTGTGAATTTAGATTCAAAAAGTCCACAAATTCGTGTAAAACACTATTTGGCAAATTCAAACGGAGCACGTCGGAGTGATGTTGACCTTACTTGGACAGGGCAACGTGGAGTTTATACAAATAATGCGCAAGCTGGTTATATTTACAACTTGAATTTAGCTCGTGAAAATTTTTGGGATGGCTCTTTCTTTATTGATGGAAGCTGGTCTCCAGACTCACACTAATCGGATAGTATAGTATTTTTACGAAATAGTTTCTTCCTCGTTTTTTAAAAGGAGACTAAAATGGTCAAATATAAGTTATTCCCTTTTCGACGCTCAATGTTCCTGATTCCCATTTTATTTTTAGGGATGATTTATCATGCTGCCATCGAACATATTTTGTTTTTTAATCCCAAAGCTCCAGACTTGGCTAAACTAGATGGAGCGGCTATCAAGCAACAATATTTACGAACAATGTTATCTATCCAGGGTAGTTTATTTGAGTATAATTTTTTCCAATCTTTCATATTTCCTATTCTTATCGTCTTTGCTGTTTTTATTTATCATTTTGTTAAAACCCGTCATCTGAAGTATGTAATTGGGAAGCAGAGGGATTATGATCGTAGGCTTTTTTCTTTAAAATGTCAAATGGGAGGATTGATTGTTGGGTTATTTACCATACTATTGCTAGTAATCATTGGTATTGCTCTAGTGATAAACAGGATGGAATATCCTCAATTAGAAATGTATTTTAATCCTCATTCTATATTAAGGATTTTTGCGCGCGGTACATGGGCTTATTTGCTTTATTATTTTTTGATAAAAGCAAGCGCTCTCTTTGGTCAAACACTCTTTGCCTGCTATCTTGTTGATTATTATGTTAGTTTCCCAAAAGCAGCCCTTTTATATTTATTCCTATTGTGGGGCTTAGCACCAATTTTATACAGCTTTTTACCAGTTTATCTGGTACCAATGTCGAATCTTATGATTACGGCTTACGGAGGTGTTTCACTGTGGCAAGTAGCGCTGACCTACCTTCCGTTTTTGCTTATGTATGGAGTCTTAAAAGTGAGAAAATCTTATGAGGTGGATTAAAAGATTTGTTTTCATTAGTAAAAGTGTTCTTACTTGTGTCATGATTTATCTGTTAATGACCAAGTTTAATGATCGCCATCTAACAGATTTGAAGCAGCTACTCACTTACCAAATCCTATATCCTTTTCCTGTCTTCCCACAAGAAAATTTCAATTTTTTAAGAGTAATTATGATTTTAGGCTTATCTTTTACTAGCTTTTTCATGACCTTTCTTTTACTGTCAGATTTATCAAATGGAGGTAGGGAATTAGTTCGTTTTCATTCAAAAAATAGCATGGACTATAAATATAAAATAGGAAAAGTCGTTTTACCGCACTATCTAGTAGAGTTTATCGTACAAGCTGTGTGCATTGTAGGAGTAGCATTAACCTTACCAAGTCTTTCTTGGAATCTAGCAGAAGTTTTGTATCTCTTAGTGTCTTGGTTTGTGGTTGATTGGCTATGTTTTTCAATGATTGAACTCTATAGCTCCTCATCTGTTATTGTCATTATGGCTCTTGCAGGGGAAATTTTAGTGCGATATCTATTGATGACCTATATAGGGTGGTTTGTGTTTATCATAGTAGCTTTATTTTTATTAGAATCGTATTGGAGGGAGAGACAGCATGTTAAAAATTGAACATGGTTTTAAAACCTATAAAGGAAATGTTGTTCTAAATGATATTCATTTGACATTTGAAAATCATCATATTTATGGCTTAGTGGGAATCAATGGTTCAGGTAAAACCTTGATTTTAAAAGCTTTAGCTGGTTATATAAAATTGGATAAAGGTACTGTTTATCAGGATAATATCCAAATTCGTAAGCGAAAAAACTATATTGAAAGAGCTGGGGTTTTGATCGAAAATCCAGAGTTTATTTCCCATTTATCATTGTTGGAAAACTTAGAATTAGTTAAACAATTATGCCGCCATAAGAAAGAAATTGATTTATCTTATTGGATTTCTTTGTATGGTTTAGAAAAATTCACACATACTGCTTATAAAAATTTATCACTTGGTACTAAGAAAAAAATGGCGTTAATACAAGCATTTATAGATTCTCCTGAAATCTTAATTTTAGATGAGCCAATGAATGCTCTTGATGAAAAAAGTGTAGCTGTCACACAAGACTTGATTTTGAAGCAAAAACAGAAAGGGTTGGTCGTATTATCTTCCCATTTAGCTTCTGATATTGATAATCTTTGTGATGTAGTTTATCGCATTCAAGAGGGGAAGGTGGTATAATATAGAGAGCAGAATAAAAGGATTGGTAGAATGAAAAAGGAAATCGCAGATTTAATCAAACGTTATCGGAAGAGACGCGGAATGTCTCAAAAAGAGCTGGCACAAGGGATTTGTGCACAGGGAATTATCAGTCGTATTGAAAGAGGTGAAATGGTTCCCTCTACCGATATTTTCTTTGGTTTAATCAAAAAATTAGAAATTGATATGAAACAAGTGGAAGAAATTTTTGCGATTCATTCAACTAATCATGATGTTTATTCAAAAGAAATTCAAGAGTTATTTTATAAGCGAGATCATCAGACACTGCTTTATATTGTTTCAAACTTTCCAGTTGAAAACTTCACCCCAAAAGAACTACTATATGTGGATTGGTATAAAGCTATTTTAGACTATCATCATTTTTCAAATTTTGAAAAATCTAAAAAGGAATTAGAAGTTTTAGCAGAATCTTCTAAGGAATATCCTGAATTGCACTTAAGAGTGTTAAATAGTTTGGGCAATATCTATATGGGAGAAGAAGACTATGAACAGTCCATGTCTTACTTTTTAGAAATTCTCCCAAATTATAAATTGTTGAATCAATTAGAATATGAATGGAGCTTTCTGATTAGCATATCTAGGTGCTATTTTTGCTTGAACGATATCGAAAAGGCGCTTTATTATAATACAATTGCTATCGAAAGTGTCCTAGAGCATAAATCGCTTTATCTCTTGGGGGAATTGTTATTGATGCAAGCCAATATTTTTAAAGCTCAGGGCTTAATGGAAGAAGCGTTGACAACTTGCAAAAGATCAATTGTTCTATTTGAGTTGGAAAATAATAGGCAGTTGAAAAATATTGCTCTATCATTGCAGTCTAAACTACAGAAAGAGGTCAAAAATGAAGACTGAATGGAAAAAATTGTTTTTAGGAATTATTGTAGGAGTTATTCTATTTACGCTGATAGGAGATTTACCACCAATAAAATGGTAAGATATTAAGAAAAAGAACAGCCATTAAGTGAGTATTTAGCGGCTGTTCTTTTATAGTTTGATAAAATTAGTTTTGAATAGATTATTCTAATGCCTAAAACGGCATTTTCCCTGCGAATGCACCTAATTTTTTCTTTGTTGCATTATCAATCTCATCAAGAGCTGCATTGATGGCTTGGGTTGTCATATCAGATAAAGTTTCTAAATCTTCTGGATCTACAACGGCTTCTTGAAAGTCAATTTTGACGATTTTTTTATCACCTGTAAGGGTTGCGACTACGAGACCTTGGGCAGATTTGCCAATAAATTCTGTCGCAGCCAGTTCTGCCTGTCCTTTTTCCATTTGTTTTTGTAGCTTTTGTGCTTGTTTCATCATTGATTGCATGTTCATCATTATTTGGGTTCTCCTTAATATTCAATAGTTATGATTTTATTTTAACACATCTGGTATATCTAGGCTAGATTTTTCTAAATCAATTGTTAAGTGATAGTCGGTATTATCACGGACAGTGTGTTCAAAGTCAGTAGTATAAAGAACAAGACGGAGTGTATCACCTGCTGCCATTTTATAGATAGTGGGTTGAAGTTCAAAAGAAAATTCCATCCATTGATCTGGTGTGGCTTCTTCGACTGTTAGCAAATCAGTGCGATTTTGAAGATTTAGGAAACCTTTGGTGATGACGCGATGTGGTGTTTCTTTGAAGGGTAATTCCATCAAATGTTCCAACATATAAAAGCGACCGTTATCCATAGCTTTTGGTGCAAGTACACTAGGTAGTGGAAGGAGTCGTTTAGCTTGACCAACATCCAGTAATTGTGCAGAAATCAAGCCTTTATCAGTACTGGATTTAAGGCGAAGGTTAAGTTTAACAGGGCCATTTAAGAATAAATCTTTTTCCAGTGTCACATTCACTGTCACTTGATTGAGTTTTCCGTCAAAAAGTTCATTTTTGAAAGTCTGATAAGTTTTGCTAAAACGGTCGTAGTCTTCTTGAGCATATTGGTTTGGGATAATTTGTGTGCCTTTACCTAAGTTGAAATGAGTGCCGTACTTCTGATCGCCAAATGTTTCTAAAGACAGCCAACTTTGAGCCTGACGATTGTCTTGCCAAATCACAGTTGGTAATTCAAAGCGTGAATCGTAACTCAGTAGTTTCTTACTAAGAAGTGCATTCATAGCTTCACGAAAATCAATAGATTGCCAATTGTTCATGTAAACGTGAGCGCCGTTATGGAAAAATAGATGTTTTTTGAGATGTTTTGGTAGTGCGTGGAACATATTGTAAACATTCAGCGGTTTGACATTCCAGTCTTGCGATCCGTGCGTAAAGACAACCTCAGCTTTGACTTTGTGGGCATGGATAAGGTAATTGCGATCATGCCAAAATTGATTATAGTCGCCCGTTTTACGATCTAGATTTTCTTTTAATTCCGCCAGATGAGCTTGATATGCAGTATTGTGACGAAGATTTTCACCAGCTAAGAGGTTGCGTGAGTAAGTTAATTCAGTCAAAGAGTCAAAATCTTCACCAGGATAGCCCCCAGGACTTGTCACCAAACCATTTTCACGATAATAATTGTACCAAGAAGAAATGCCAGCTTCAGCAATAATGACCTCAAGACCATCTACGCCAGTTGTAGCCAGCCCATTTGACAGAGTTCCGAGGTAAGAGATTCCTGTTGTAGCAACCTTCCCATTGGACCAAGTGGCTTTGATTTCTCGTTGTCTGGTATGGTCAGTAAAAGCACGACAGCGACCATTTAACCAATCAATAACATTTTTATAAGCCTCGATTTGATAATAATCTCCGCTCGTCATGAGACCGTTAGAGTCCTTTGTTCCCACACCTGATACATATAAATTAGCAAAACCACGAGGAAGAAGGTAGTCATTGAGTGTATAAGTTCCGATATGACCGAGTGTTTCTTCTGCTTGCTCAACTAATGTAGCTTGTCCTTGAGGCTCAATCAAGTGCACTTCTGGGTCATGAACAGTAATTTTTCCAGTTTCTTTTTTAATCAAGTCCACATTCATGTTATACAGAGCTTTGTCGCTAGCCTTATCATTCGTTCCTTGATGATAGGGACTAGCAGTCATAACCGCAGGAATTTGTCCGTCAAAACGAGGACGAATGATACTGACCTTAATCAAATCAGGTAGACTATCCTTATCAGTATCCACGCGCGATTCTACATAGGCAACTTCACGGATAGCATTGTGGCTAGTAAAAGTAGCTAAACTCTTTCCGTTGAAATAGTGATAGGTGTTGTCTTCGGGGATCAAGCCGTCGCTGATGAGTTTGTCAATCAAAAGATTACCATTTTTGGTGCGCGTATTGAGCAACTGATAGAGATTTTCAAGTAGGTTTCCATAGATAATGGGGAAATTTACGTTTTTTCGGAACTTTTCTACATCGTCAAAGTCAACAAATGGCACAAATTCTAGCAATTGAAAAGCAATCGTATAAAAAATTTTTGCTGTCAATTCCTGATTGGACGTAAAAAAGCTGAGTAAGTCTGTTTTTGAATTGGCAACCAAAGATTTTAAGGCATAGTCTGTATTTTTATAATTAAAAAAAGTTTTACGTACAAAAGTCTCTAAATTTTCTTTATCAGAATACTCTTGGCGGAAAGAAAATCCAATGCTTTCCATTTCAGCTAGGATTTTTTCGCTTGTTTCTGGTGTATAACTATACTGGTTGTAACGCATATTTTTACTCCTTTTTTTACATTTTCTCAAAAAATAACCTTTACATTATCCATTGTAACTGATAAAATAGGATTTGTCTAAAATTTTTTAATGAAAGAGGAGAACAAAAATGGACGTCACATGGATTGTGAAATATATTACAGAATTTCTTGGAACGGCAATTCTCATTATCTTGGGGAACGGAGCTGTTGCCAATGTTGAGTTAAAGGGTACGAAAGGTCATCAAAGTGGCTGGTTAGTCATTGCAGTTGGTTACGGTATGGGGGTTATGATTCCTGCTCTTATGTTTGGAAATGTATCAGGAAACCATATCAATCCTGCTTTCACACTAGGACTTGCGATTAGCGGTTACTTCCCTTGGGTGCAAGTCGCACCTTACATTATTGCACAGTTATTAGGAGCAATGTTTGGTCAAGCACTAGTAGTAGCAAGTCACCGCCCTTATTACTTACAAACAACCAATCCAAATGCTATTTTGGGTTCGTTCTCAACCATTGTGAATACAGATGATGGAAGCAAGCAATCACATGCTGCTTCTATGATAAATGGTTTTATCAATGAATTTATTGGATCGTTTGTGCTGTTCTTTGCGGCAATGGCGATGACCAAAAATTATTTTGGTGCAGAAGTTATCAAATACGCTGCAACTCGAGGAGTTGATGCAACACAACTTCAAGGAAAAGTTGCCATTGGATCCCACATCAATGCTGGTCTCGCTGTGGCTCATTTAGCGCTTGGTTTTCTTGTGATGGCATTGGTAACATCACTCGGTGGTCCTACAGGTCCAGGTCTGAACCCTGCACGTGACTTAGGTCCACGTATTCTTCACTTCCTTCTTCCGAAATCAGTTCTTGGTGAACATAAAGGAGATTCAAAGTGGTGGTATGCTTGGGTACCAGTCGTATCTCCGATTCTTGCCGGTATTGTTGCTGTGGCACTTTACAAGTTGATTTATGGATAATCCGTAAAAATGAAGAACGGTTCTTGCGAGCCGTTTTTTGATGGGCAAGCGATAGATTGAGCTAAAAATGGGAAAGTGACTAGACGCTTACTGAGTGAAAATGTTATACTGGCAGGTTAGAGATAACAAATGCAATGAGTTTGAGACCAAAATGTTTCAGCCTCTTACAATATATATTATTTTTACAACGAAACGCAGTGGTTGACTGGTAGTTCTAAATTCTTGCTGTGTGAAAAATGGCAACAAAGTTAGTCATTATGCGGGAGTGAGAAGGCAAAATCGTTTTTTGCGAAATACCGATTTTGTCCTGCTCCCATCTTTTATTTGGGAGAGATGAGATGGAATTAGATAGATTAAGTGGCAGACGGACACTGTTATTCGGCATTTTGGCGATTCTTTTTGGAGCCATTATTATCGCAAATGGTGTTAATGTTACAAAATTTGCTCTAGATTTATTAGTCATTTACTTTTTATTTGTCGGAGTTAGCAACCTCTTCTTTCGTTTTTTAGTCAAGAAGAATCGTATTAGTCTAAGCTCTGCTTTTTTTCATGTTCTTGTAGGACTGGTTGTTGGTTTTCTTAATCGTGCCAGTAATTTGCCGGTCAATATTGTCATTATCATATTAGGATGCTATCAACTGTGTACGGCAGCTGTCTATGGCATTACTTATCTTCTTTATCGTCAAAATAAATTAAAAGGTGGTTTTCGCTATTTTTTTGATACCGTACTTTATGGAGGAATTGGTTTAACAACCATTTTTTCACCCAGTACAGATGGGCGTTTACAATTTTTGATCGTTGGTATTTACCTGATATTGTTAGGCTTTTCCAATGTTCGTGATGGTGCTTTTTTCAATACAGATTTGGAGCAAAAGCAGCTTTGGCGTCGTATTCGGATTAATCTGCCTGTCATTATTGCCGCCTTTTTTCCAGTAGAGCAATTGAATCGTTTCAATCATTTGTTGCAGGGTGAAAAACGAGGTCACCAAAAAGTTTACAGCCGTATTCAAAATGATCAAAAGTCGGTTGACTTAGAAGTGCTCGTTCATACATCGGATCAAAATCTTTTTGGGATGATTGGGCACGTTGATATTTGCTATCAAGGAAAAGTTATTTCTTATGGTAGTTATGATGTCTTTTCTGAGCGTTTATTTGGTACGATTGGAGATGGTGTTTTGTTTAAAGTGGATAAAGATGCTTATATTGACTTGTGCAAAGAAGAAAGCAAAAAAACCTTGTTTGGTTATGGTTTGTCTTTAACAGATGCACAAAAACGTGCTGTGGAGAAACGCTTGGCTGAAATTGATGAACTACTGGCAGTGTGGAATCCATCGGCTGAGTTAAAAAATAATGAACACACATATGCTTATAAATTGAAGCATGGATTAGGAGCTCAATTATATAAGTTTAAAACGAGTCAGTTTAAAACCTATTTTATCCTGTCTACTAATTGCTGCTTACTTGCAGACAGTATTATTGGACAGGCTGGAACAGCTATTTTAGATATGCGTGGGATTATTACTCCGGGAACTTATCAATCTTACCTTCAATATGAATTTGAGTCAGCGAATGATTTAGTAGTGGCGCAAAATATTTATCAGTAATAGTACAATTTTTTCTATTTGAACATAAATATTTGTAAAATATACAAAAATTATTTAAAATAGAAAGGCTTGGAGGAAGTTATGCATTCAACAAATAAAATTGTAAATACGATACCAGTATTAAAAATCAATAATCGGAAAAACAATCTTGCCTTTTATTGTCAAACTTTAGGGATGAAAGATCTGTTAGAAGAAGGAGCTTTTGTCAGTCTTGGAGATCAAACAAAGGTTGAAAAATTACAGCTAGAAGAGTCACCCAGTATGCGGACTCGCAAAGTTGTAGGAACAAAGAAATTAGCTAAAATTATTATCAAAGTAGCCAATCCACGAGAAATTGAAGCGCTTTTAGCGCGTGGCAATAAGATTGATACGCTGTATCAAGGGAAAAATGGTTATGCCTTTGAAGCAAGCTCTCCAGAAGGAGATAAGTTTTTATTGCATAGTGAGGAAGACTGGACGACTTTGGATAGAATGCTGATAGCCCCAGCATTTGAGCCACTAGAGGATTTTATTGGACTTAGTCAATTTACCATAGAGAAAATTCAGATTAACGTTCTAGATGAGGAAAAGGCAGTCACTTTTTATCGGGAATGGCTAGAAAATCAGTCTATTCTAGCATTCTCACAAGCAGATGGGCCAGATTTGGTGACAGAGAGCAGTCAAACTTGGGACTTGGCAATGTTTAAATTTACCGTTGAACAGTTCGACGTAGCAGCTTTGCAAACCTTATTTCAAGGAAGAGAAAATTTTATACCTAAATCGGGTAAATTTTTCTTAACAAAAGATGACAGCCAGATTGAAGTTTGGATTGAAGCAGTATGAGTTTGAATAAGATTCTCTCAAAAGTCGAACAACAGATATTGCAGCAAATCTATCCTGGAGCTAGCTTAGCTTTATATGCTCATGGAAAGTGGCAAGAATACTATTTTGGTGAGAGCAATCCTGAACAGGGTGAGAAAAGTCGGGCGGGATTATTGTATGACTTGGCAAGTGTCAGTAAGGTTGTGGGTGTCGGAACGATACTTGCTTTCTTGGTGGATCAGCAAGCTGTTGATCTTAATCAGCCTTTGACGAATTACTACCCAGCTTTTCAGGATGATTCTGTCACGGTGAGGCAGCTAGCCACTCACACATCAGGGGTCGATCCTTTTATTCCCAATCGTAATAAACTCAATGCCACAGAATTAACGGATGCCTTGAATCATTTGACAGTACTAGACGACAAGAGTTTTCGTTATACAGATGTGAATTTCTTGTTGTTAGGGTTTATGTTGGAAGAAATCTTTGGTCAATCTTTGACTGGCATATTTAAGCAGAAGATTTTTCAACCATGGAATATGAAAAAAACAGTCTTTGGACCTGTCGCACAGGCAGTTCCGACTGTTCGTGGTGTGAAAGCAGGAATTGTACATGACCCAAAAGCGCGTGTATTGGGCAGACATGCAGGGAGTGCGGGTCTGTTTTCTACTGTTCAGGATTTAGAAATATTTTTGGAACATTATTTGCAGGATGATTTTGCAGCAGCTTTGCGGCAAAATTTTTCAAAAGAAACCGGTAAAGAGCGTAGCCTTGCTTGGGATTTAGATGGAGAATGGCTGCAGCATACAGGCTATACAGGAACGTTCATTATGTTTAATCGTGCGCAGCAGAAAGCAGTTATTTTTCTTTCCAATCGGACGTATGAGAAGGATGAACGTGAGCAGTGGATTTTAGAACGCAATAAGCTCATGGATGTTATAAAACAAGAACTGTAAAAATGAAGACAGTAAGAGTAAGGGCTGGGTTTCCTGCTCTTTTTCGCTGTTTTAGGAGTTGAAATAAATTAGTTTTTAATATAAAAGGAATTGGAAATTAACAATCGCTTTTTTCTCTGAATTATATTAAAATAATAGATGAAGTATGTGATATAGAGAGAAACTATGACGAAAAAAGTAGGTGTCGGTCGGGCACATAGTAAAATTATTTTGATAGGGGAACATGCTGTTGTATATGGTTACCCTGCGTTAGCCTTGCCTTTAAATAATATCGAAGTGACTTGTCGTATTCTACCGTCAAATCATACGTGGGTTTTATACGAGGAAGATACCCTCTCTATGGCGGTTTTTGCTGTTTTAGAATTTTTGGGGATACAAGAGGCTGATATTCGGTGCGAGATTGAATCAATGGTACCTGAAAAGCGGGGAATGGGTTCTTCTGCAGCAGTGAGCATTGCTGCGATTCGAGCTGTCTTTGACTATTATGAGCAAGATTTAGATAAAGAAACTCTTGAGATTTTAGCGAATCGAGCGGAGATGATTGCCCACATGAATCCGAGTGGATTGGATGCGAAGACTTGCTTGAGCGATCGTGCTATTAAATTTATCAAAAATGTTGGCTTTTCAGAGTTCGAGACGAATCTTGGAGCTTATCTTGTGATAGCAGACACAGGGATTTATGGGCATACACGCGAAGCGATTCAAAAGGTGGAAAGTATTGGAAGAAGGGCTTTGCCACATTTGCATCAGCTTGGTAAATTGACGAATGAAGTTGAAGCGGCGTTGAAAATTAAAGATTTAGAAGCAATTGGTATGGCTATGTCAGAAGCTCATCTAAGCCTAAAAAGTTTAGGTGTTAGTTGCTCAGAAGCAGATAAACTGGTTTCCATAGCGCAAGCAAATGGAGCGCTTGGTGCGAAAATGAGCGGTGGTGGTCTTGGCGGTTGTATCATTGCTCTAGTGGCTAACAAAGAAAAAGCTAGTTGGCTATCCCAGTTATTGAGAGAGAAAGGAGCGGTGCATACATGGATCGAAAGTCTGTAAACGTGCGGTCTTATGCTAATATTGCCATTATCAAATATTGGGGTAAGAAAGATACTGCTAAGATGATTCCTGCGACGAGCAGCATTTCTTTGACCTTGGAAAATATGTACACAGAAACGAGCTTATCAAGTTTGCCAGCCAGTGCCCAGTCAGATGAATTTTACATCAATGGTATTTTGCAAGATCAAACTGAACACAAAAAAATGGGTGAAATCATAGATCGTTTCCGTCCAGCAGGCTCTGGGTTTGTGCGAATTGATACAAAAAATAATATGCCGACAGCAGCAGGGTTATCTTCTAGTTCAAGCGGTTTATCTGCCCTCGTTAAGGCATGCAATGAATTTTTTGGACTACACTTGTCCACAAAACAACTGGCGCAAAAAGCAAAATTAGCTTCTGGCTCGTCTTCGCGGAGCTTTTATGGTCCAATTTCGGCTTGGGACAAAGATAGCGGTGAAATTTATCCAGTAAAGACGGATTTGAAATTAGCCATGATTATGTTGGTCTTATATGATCAGAAAAAGCCCATTTCGAGTCGTGAAGGTATGAAACGGTGTGCAGAAACTTCAACAATATTTGATGATTGGGTGAGACAGTCAGAAGAAGATTACAAAGCTATGTTGATTTATCTTTCTAACAATCATTTTTCTAAAATTGGAGAACTAACAGAAAAAAATGCACTTGCCATGCATGCTACCACTCAGACTGCAAGCCCTCCTTTTTCTTATTTGACCGAGAAAAGTTATGAAGCGATGGATTTTGTTAAGCAATTACGAAGTGAGGGAGAGCGCTGCTATTTCACCATGGATGCAGGACCAAATGTAAAAGTTTTGTGTTTAGAAGAAGATTTGGAACACTTAGTACCAATATTTGCTGAAAAATATCATCTTATTGTTTCTAAAACGAAGGAATTACCAGATGACTAAGACAGTAAGAACATGTGGGAAATTATATTTAGCAGGAGAATATTCTGTCTTGACGGCGGGGCAAGGAGCGATTTTGAAACATATTCCTATCTACATGACTGGGAAAATTCATTTTGCTGAACAGTATCACTTATTTTCAGATATGTTTGACCATGCTGTGGATCTGACACCTGATGATGATTACAGTCTCATTCAAGACACGGTTGCTGTCATGAATGAGTTTTTACAAAATCAATCTATTTCATTAAGCCCGTTTTCTTTAACCATTACTGGAAAAATGGAACGAGATGGGAAAAAAATCGGTTTGGGGTCTAGTGGTAGCGTAGTGGTTGTGACGATAAGGGCGATAGCATCTTTGTTTGATGTGCCATTATCTGCGGATGAAACCTTTAAGTTGGCAGCCTATGTCCTCCTTAAACGGGGAGATAATGGTTCAATGGGGGATGTAGCTTGTATCGCCTATGAGGACTTGATTTATTACCAATCTTTTAATCGAAAAAAAATAGCAGAGCAGATCAATGAGCTTCCTTTAGAAAAGATAGTGGCCCAAGATTGGGGATACATTATCCGGACAATCCATCCACAGCTCCCATGTGATTTCCTCGTGGGCTGGACGAGAGAACCAGCTATTTCTAGCGTTCTCATCAATCAAGTCAAAGCAAAAATCTCATCAAGTTTTTTAACACAAACGCAAGAAGAAGTCCTTCGACTGGAGAAAGCGTTGCTTGTTGGTGAGAAAGAAATTGTGAAGCAAAGTCTAGAAAAAGTTAGTTGCCTCCTGCTGCAACTTAGCCCTGCTATTTATAATGAAAAATTGAGAGCTTTAAAAAGATCTAGTCAAGGATTGGACTGTATGGCAAAGAGCAGCGGCGCTGGCGGTGGTGACTGTGGCATAGCCCTGTCTTTTGATTCCAAAGCCAGTCAAATCTTAGTGGAGCGTTGGCAAGTAGCAGGAATCGAGGTTTTATATAAGGAGAGGTGGGATAGATGAGCCAAAATCGTAAAGATGAACACATAAAGTACGCACTCAAGTACGAGTCGCCTTATAATAGTTTTGATGATATGGAGCTCATTCATTGCTCGCTTCCTAAGTATGATTTGGACGAGATTGATGTAACAACGCATTTTGCAGGTAGAGACTGGGAGTTTCCATTTTACATTAATGCTATGACAGGTGGAAGCGAGAAGGGGAAAGCCATCAATCAACGCTTGGCTCAAGTAGCGGAAGCGTGCGGTATTCTGTTTGTCACAGGATCTTACAGTGCTGCTTTGAATAATCCAGCAGACGATTCTTATACTGTAAACAAAGACAAGCCCAACCTGCTCCTTGCCACCAATATTGGACTGGATAAGCCCTATTCACTGGGACAGCAAGCTATCACAAATCTTCACCCTCTATTTTTACAAGTGCATGTGAACCTCATGCAAGAATTACTAATGCCTGAAGGAGAACGCTCCTTTAAAACTTGGCGAGCACATTTAAAAGACTATGCTGAAAAAAGCACAGTCCCAATCGTACTAAAAGAAGTTGGTTTTGGTATGGACTTAGCGACGATTCAAACGGCTTATGACTTGGGTATCCGAACAGTAGACCTTTCTGGACGTGGCGGAACGAGCTTCGCCTATATTGAAAACAGGCGTGGCGGCAATCGAGATTATCTCAATGATTGGGGGCAGTCTACTCTCCAAGCCTTATTGAATGCTCGGTCGATGATGGATAAAATGGACCTTCTTGTTAGCGGCGGAGTACGTCAGCCGCTTGATATGGTTAAGGCATTTGTTTTAGGCGCTAAAGCTGTTGGGCTTTCGCGCACGATGTTAGAATTAATCGAGAGGTATTCAGTAACCGAAGTCATTTCTATTATCAATAGTTGGAAGGAAGATATACGCTTGATTATGTGTGCACTTGCTTGTCAAAATTTGACGGAGTTAAGGCAAGTACCTTATCTTTTGTATGGACGTTTGCGAGAAGCACAAAATCAAATGAAAAAAGAAACCCGATGAGTTGTTCACTTATCGGATTCTTTTTTGCTTATGATTTTTGACGAAAGTCTTCTAAAATTTCTTGTGCTCTTTTGAGACTAAAATTTTTCTCGGAAATGAGTTGAGAAACCAAAGGAGAGATTTCTGTGTCTTGAGCTCCGGCTAAAAGAGCGAGAGATTTAGCTTGCAGTTTCATGTGACCCTGCTGAATGCCGGTACTGACCAGTGCTTTCAAAGCCGCAAAGTTTTGTGCTAAACCAATAGACGCAATGATACTGGCTAACTCTTTGGCGGTTGGTTGGTTTAGCAAGTCAAAGCTAACTTGCACCGTAGGATTGAGTCCGATGGAACCGCCTTTTGTAGCGATGGGAAGTGGAAGAGTAATCTCTCCGTAGAGTGTTTGAGTAGCTTCCTTGATGGACCAAGTCGTCAATCCTTGATAAGTTCCATTTCTGCTAGCATAGGCATGTGCGCCCGCTTCAATTGCCCGCCAGTCATTTCCTGTTGCCAGTACGACGGCGTCAATCCCATTGAAGATTCCTTTGTTGTGGGTGCTGGCGCGATAAGGATCTTGCTTGGCAAATTGGCTTGCTAACACTATTTTCTTAGCAATATCAAGGGCTTCTGACTTATTTCGGTCGAGAAAACGGATATCAATTTCACAGGTGGCAGTTACTAAGGCTTCCGTCGCATAATTTGATAAAATTGCCATCAAACTTTTACCACCAGACAACTCTTCTAATGGTGATTTTAATGCTTCTAGCATGGTATTGAGGATATTGGCTCCCATAGCTTCTTGGGTGTCAACTGTTAGGTAGACGATTAGAAATTCAGCTTCACCATTTAGGTATTCCGCATGCAAATGGCGTGCTCCACCTCCACGTTTGACAATTGATGGATGGGCTTGATTTGCCAATTCTAGTAACTTTTGCTTCTTTTCCTGAATGTTGTTTATGGCATTTTTAATATCTGGCACATGATAGAGGGCAACTTGTCCAATCATTTGGCGATTGTGAATGGTTGTTTTGAAACCTCCAGAACGTTTAATCATTTTTGCTGCAAAGCTGGCAGCCGCAACGACAGAAGGTTCTTCTGTTACAAAAGGAACTTGATAAACTTGTCCGTCTACTATGACATCGGGAACGAAAGCGTAAGGAAGGGCAAAGGTTCCGATGACATTTTCGCTCATCTGATCAGCCGTTGAAAGAGGAAGTGTGTGATTATATTCAAGGTTTGCTTGATTGTTTTCGTTTAGCAAGTGATAATCTTGCAGGAACTTTAATCGTTCTTGTAGCGATTTTTTAGAAAAACCTGTCCAACTTAACTTCATGTTATTTTTCCACCTTGATGTATCTACGTTGGTGCTCAACAATTTCTGCTAAAGCAAAGTCCTGGTTTTCATAGTTTGTAAAGCTAGCAGATCCGTTTTTATCCAGATTTGCTTCTTCAAAAAATAGTTTCTCATAATCTGGAATGCTTAACAGCGTGCGATTGTTGAGTATTTCCATATGATTGGTTTGCAGTTGCTGCTTAAAGCCTGCTACGAGCTGACCACTAAAGATTTCTGACACAGCCCCGCTCCCATAGCTAAAAAGTGCAATCCGGTCACTTGCTTTAAGAGACGTACTATTTTCAAGCAGAGAAAGTAGACCTAAAAAGAGAGAGCCTGTGTAGATATTCCCAACCTTTTGGCTGTAAAGAATAGATTGCTCGAAATTCGCTTGTAGTTGCTCTTGCTGCTCAATTGGCAAACTCTTATTCATAATCTTTTTCAGCCCTTTTAAGGCTAGTTTGGGATAAGGCAGATGGAAGCAAACTGCTGCAAAATCTTTTAAGGATACTTGGTTGCGTTTTTGATATTCTATCCAAGTCGTTTCTAAACTATCCAAATATTGCTGAGTAGAATATAGACCATTGACAAACGGCGTTGTAGAATAATTTGGTCGCCAAAAGTCCATAATATCTCGCGTCTGAGCAACATTATCTTCATTAAAAATGAGAATCCGTGGGTTATTTGTGATGAGCATAGCTACTGCTCCAGCCCCTTGTGTTGGCTCTCCCGGTGTTTCAATACCGTACTTGGCAATGTCACTTGCAATGACCAATACTTTTGAACTAGGACGCTTTTCGATATGCAGCTTCGCATAATCCAATGCGGCAGTAGCGCTATAGCAAGCCTCTTTCATTTCAAAGCTGCGTGCGAATGGCTGAATTCTGAGCAGACCATGAACAAAAACAGCGGAAGCCTTGCTTTGGTCAATTCCAGATTCGCTGGCTACGATAACCATGTCAATCTCATTTTTATCTTCTTCTGTCAAAATGGCTGCAGCAGCGCTTGCTCCCATCGTTACAATATCTTCTGTAACAGGAGCGACACTGAATTCCTTTACCAGAAGTCCCTTACTTAATTTTTCTGGCGCAATATTACGTGCCTCTGCTAAATCGGCTAACTTTAATACATAATTGGCTGTTGCAAAGCCAATTTTATCAATTCCAATGTTCATCATTACCTCTATATATTTTTCGATTTGATACCAAACTTATTCTATTCCATTTTATCATAATTAAAGTGGAAACTGAGAAAAAAGCCTTCTTGCGAAAAGAAAGACTTGGGACATTTTCAGGAGTTATGTCGAATTATGAGGAGCGATGCTTTTGTAGATAATGGTATAGTCTGAGCACCACTGTGCCACTTGCCATTCCGATCGAAATCACTAAGGCCAGAATTACCACTAGTGTGGCATTTACCATAGCGTGGCTATAATTTCCGGTAACGAAAAAAGCGGTTGTACGATAGGAAAGGTAACCTGGAACCAAAGGAGCCAAAATGGCTAAGATAAAAACGACTGCGGGCGTTTTGTAGAGAATACTCAACACTTGACTAATGCAAGACCCAATAATAGCTGCGATGAACGTAGCAATGATGACATTTGTCGGACCTTTTAGTACATAATATAATAACCAGATAAACATTCCAAGAGCTCCCCCTGGAATGAGCATGCTTTTTTGAACATTTAAAACGATTAAGAACGTTACAATCGCAAGAAAACTTGCTGCAGCTTGTAGTAAGACAATCAATGGATTCACCTTTTATTTCATTAGGACGAGAGCTACGGAAGTGCCTGCTCCTAGCGCTAGGGTAATTAGCAATGTTTCAAAGATTTTGCTCATTCCAGAGTTGAGATGATTGGTCATTAAATCACGTACAGCATTGGTTAGAGCAATACCAGGAACAAAAGGCATGACAGCACCTGCGATGATTAAGTCAGCACTTGAAGGAAAGCCAGAATAGCGTGCCCAGATTTGTGCCAGCAGTCCAAAAACAAAAGCACCGGCAAAAGCTGTGACAAAGGGAATACGCACATATTTATTAACCAAAAGAGAAAAAGAAAAGCCAAAGAAGGTCGCAAGAGCAGCTCCGAGTGCATCATAGAGATTGCCACCAAACATGATGGAGAAAAAAGGGGCACTAATGGTCGCAGCAAGTGTTAGTTGCCTGTTTGTATATGGAGGTTTTTTCTTTTTTAGCTGAATCAGTTTCTTAAAAGCTTCTTCAAGACTGATCTTCCCACCAACTAGCTCACGTGACACTTGATTGACATCACATACTTTTTCAATATTATAGTTTGAATGAGTAATGCGTTTCATACGCGAAATATTGGTGTTTTCAATTGAAAAGAAAATGGCAACTGGCATTGCGAGTGCATTACAATCCATAATTCCTTGAGAATGAGCAATCCGAATCATGGTATCTTCAACCCGATAAATTTCAGAACCACTTTGAAGCAGAAGCGTACCTGCTAACATCAGGACATCAACAGTTAGATTAAATTTGTCTTCCCTTTCTACATCTCTTTTCTTCACCATTTTTACACCCTTTTCTTTTAACTAACAATATCTCTATTATAGCATAAAAAAGAAGAAAACCAGCTGGAATTTCCAACTGGTTTTTGAGAATAGAATTGAATTAGCTAAGGGCATCATCCATTGAGAGAACTTCGTGGAAGACACGTTGAGTCAATTCAGTTTTTTGTTCTTTAGTAAGGTATTTGGTATTGACACAGTAACCTGAGATACGAACGATAACATCTTCACCATTCATAATCTTGTCATAGACATCTTTAAGATCCATAACGTTCAAGTTGACGTGTTGTCCTCCATTTTCAAAGTAACCGTCAAGAATTGTGACCAAGTTATCCACTTGTTCTTCACGAGTCTTACCAAGAGCACGAGGTGAAACTTGTGTAGTGAGAGAGATACCATCTGCTGCATAGCCAAAGTCAAGGCTGGCTAGTGAGTTGAGGTTTTGCAACCAACCACCACGAGCTTTGTTAGATGGGTTTGCACCTGGTGAGAAGAATTCCAATTTAGATAAGTTCACTGAACCATCTTCGTTGAGGTATACCCCTTTGTGGACCGGTGAGTTACCAGTTTGTTTAGAGTAGGCAACGTTAGACGTGATTGTAAGAAGGGATACAGTAGCTTCTGCGTTCTTGTAGAGTTTGTGGCTGCGCAGACGAGTAGTGTAAGCTTCAATCAACCATTCAGCTAATTCGTTTGAACGAGGATCGTCTTCGCCCCAACGTGGGTATTCGCCAGTAGTTTCGTAGTCGTAGATATAACCATTTTCGTCACGGATTGGTTTGACTGTCGCATACTTAATAGCTGACAATGTATCAACTGTATTGGCAAATCCACAGATACCAAATCCCATATTAGCACGTTGATGGGTTGGCAAGAAAGCCATTTGAACAGCTTCGTAGTTGTACTTATCTGTCATGTAGTGAATGATATTCAATGCATCTACGTAAGTATCTGTCAACCAATCGAGCGATTTTTCAAAGTTCGCTTTAACAGTATCAAAGTCAAGGACTTCATCACGAATAGGTTCAATGTCAAATACTTTGTAATCTTTGTGAACATCATCGTAACCACCGTTAAGACCTGTAAGAAGAGCTTTTAACACGTTTACACGAGCACCGAAGTATTGGATGTTATGGCGTTGTTCTTCATTTTCTGGGTCAAGCGGAGACACACAGCATGAAATACAACTCATTTCACCATAGCCATCTTTCGCCATTGTTGTTACACCTTCGTATTGGATAGAAGAGTGCTTGTGGCTCATGTGCATGCAGTAATGACGAAATGCATATGGTAATTTATCTGTCCAAAGAACTGTTAAGTTTGGCTCTGGTGAGTTACCGATATTGTCAAGTGTATTCAAGAAACGGTAGTCCATTTTTGTCACACGGTGACGACCATCATTTCCCATACCTGCCATAGACGTTGTGATGAAGGTTGGGTCACCTGAGTAGAGTTGATCGTATGCTTTTGTACGAGCAAATTTTACAGTACGAAGTTTCAAGACGAAGTCATCAACAAATTCTTGGATTTCTGATTCTGTGAAAGTACCACGAGCAAGGTCGCGTTCTGCATAAATGTCAAGAACGATTGGCACACGTCCAAGAGAAGTAGCAGCACCATTTACGACACGGCAGACAGCCATGAAAGCGATATTCACCCATTGAATAGCTTCTTTTACATTCATAGCAGGTCTGCGAACATCAAGACCATAAAGGTCACCTAGGCGGACAACTTCTTTCAATGATTGGTATTGAAGGTTGATTTCTTCGCGGAGACGGATTGTTTCTTCGTCAATTTCAGTTAAAGCATTCCAATCTTCAACTTTTTCTGCCATCAAGTAATCTGCACCGTAAAGAGCAAGACGTGCGTAAACACCAATGATACGTCCGCGTGAGTAAGCATCTGGCAAACCTGTAACAGTATGCGCATGGCGTGCACGGCGGATATTTGTTGTGTAAGCACGGAAAATACCGTCATTTACAGTTGTTACATATTTTGTAAAAATTTCATGCATCTTAGGATCTGGTTCATAGCCATGTTCCTTCAAAGCAGTTTCCGCCATACGGATACCACCTTTTGGCATGAAGTTCAATTTGAACAATTCATCATTTTGGATACCATAAATCAATTCATTATCTTTGTCAATATATCCAGCTGGGATGTCAGCGATTGAAGTAGCACGTGTATCCATTGGGAAACGTGTTTCTTCATAATGTGCTTTTGTATCTTCGATAATTTTTTTAATGTGAAGAGAGCGTTCAGTTGGACCAGCTAAGAAACTTTCATCTCCGTCATAAGGAGTGTAGTTTGCTTGTACAAAACGAGATACACTGGCTTTTTCTCGCCAATCTTCACCCTTGAAGCCTTCCCAGGCTTTGTCAAAAATATCTTGTGCTTCGACAACAGTTTTAACAACCATGTTTTTTCCTCTTGTATCTTTCTAGCAACAGAAAACTGTTACATTTATAAAGTAAGTATATCATATAGTAATCGTTTCCACAAATAGAATCTGGTTATAAAAACACTTTCTTTTATAATACAGTTTTAAAAACAAGAAATAATTGTATTATATATTTGAAAAAGCACAAGCTATTTTCAAATATTATATAAAAATTGTATAATGAAAGAACAGAAGCAAGAAAGGAGTTGTGTTGATGTTAATCTTTCCTCTAATCAATGATACGTCTCGGAAAATTATTCACATTGATATGGATGCCTTTTTTGCCGCTATAGAAGAAAGAGATAATCCAGCACTAAAAGGTAAGCCAGTCATCATTGGAGCTGATCCCCGTTTGACAGGTGGACGAGGCGTTGTCTCGACTTGTAATTATGAAGCGCGAAAGTTCGGCGTGCATTCAGCAATGAGTTCCAAAGAAGCGTACGAACGTTGTCCGCAAGCGATTTTCATTTCGGGAAATTATGAGAAATATCAGGCGGTTAGCCAGCAAATTCGAGAAATTTTCAGGCGATATACAGATGTGATTGAGCCCATTAGTATTGATGAAGCCTATCTAGATGTGAGCAAAAATAAGCTGAGAATGAAATCTGCTGTCAAGATAGCCAAGTTAATCCAGCACGAGATATGGACAGAGCTTCATTTGACCAGTTCTGCTGGTGTTTCCTATAACAAATTTTTGGCAAAAATGGCTAGTGACTATGAAAAGCCTCACGGGCTGACCGTGGTTTTGCCGGGAGAAGCAGAATCTTTTCTGTCTCAAATGGATGTTGCCAAATTTTATGGTGTTGGGAAAAAGACAGTAGCGAAGCTGCATGATATGGGTGTTTATACGGGGGAAGATTTGTTGAAAATTTCTGAGATGACTTTGATTGATTTGTTTGGGCGGTTTGGTTTTGACCTTTATCGCAAGGCAAGAGGCATCAGCAATTCACCAGTGAAAGTCAATCGTATTCGTAAGTCTATTGGTAAGGAAAGGACTTACGGAAAATTATTGTATGACGAAGACGACATAAAAAAGGAATTGACACTTTTATCGCAAAAGGTTGCTCGTAGTTTAAAAAAACATGAAAAGTCTGGAAAGACGATTGTCCTGAAGATTCGTTATGCAGATTTTTCGACGTTGACAAAGAGGCAAAGTTTAGTGACCAGGACGCAAGATGCAGAGCAGATTGAGCGCATTGCACATGAGATTTATGATAGCTTAGATGAGCAAGCAAGAGGTGTACGCCTTTTGGGTGTGACAGTAACTGGATTTGGAATGTAAAATGAGGCTGAAACGAAAGTCTTCAGCCTCAAAAGATATGATGCGATAAATAAAGAGTGTAGTAGCTAATGGCTCAAAGTGATGCTTTGGGGTTGAAGTTAGGATTTGCGAAGTAAGTCCTTCTTCATTCACTTTTTTAGATCGGAAGAGGATTTTTGATGAACGCTTCGTTTTTGTCATTCACCAACTCAACAGTTTTCGGGTTGGTGAGCAATTCTGTGGGGGTGAGGTTAGGAATTAAAAATTTTCAAGTTTTAGTTCTGCCTCGCTCCTATTTTATATCATTCTCCAAAAATGTTCTGAATATCTTCATCCGTTATTCCAATCATGGGATTGATTTTCAAGAAATTTTCCTCAGTCAAGACATAGTTTTCCACAGTTGTTTCCAAATTATCCACAGAAGTGTGTATAACTTTTTCTACATTGAGAAAGTCTTCAAAGCGCTCTTTCAGATAGGTTTTACGTGTTGTCCCAGTATTTTGGACAGCAAAGGCAAAGGCAGACTTTTCCCCAAGAAGAATCAATTTGCTCTTGGCGCGGGTGATAGCAGTATAGATAAGATTGCGTTGCAGCATGCGGTGGCTGCTGGACGTAATCGGTAAAATGACGACTGGAAATTCACTGCCCTGAGATTTGTGGATACTCATAGCGTATGCCAGACGAATCTTGTACCATTCACTGCGTTGATAAACAATCTCATTGCCGTCGAAATTGATAGTCAGTTCGTCCTGCTTAGAGTCCGTATATTTTGCTGGTAGCAAATCGGTGATATAGCCTAAATCACCATTAAACACATTGCTTTCAGCATCGTTGACCAGATGAATAACCCGATCGCCTTGTCGATATTGACCATCAGTTGCTTCAAAGACGAGTTGTTCTTTTTCGGCAGGATTAATCAGATCTTGCATGAGTTTATTGATGTGGTCAATGCCGGCTTGTCCACGGTACATAGGGGCAAGCACCTGCACATCTTGAGCTGGAATGCCACTGCGGATAGCAGCTTCTACAATGCGCTCAATCATCTGTGGGATATGCTCGCTACGAGCTTCAAAATAAGAACGATCTGCTTTTTTTTCAGTAAAGTCGGGCGGTAAAACACCTTTTTGAATCTGACTAGCTAAGGTAACAATCGTGGAATCTTCGCCCTGCCGATAAATTTTTTCTAATTTGGTCTGTGGAAGGAGGGGGATTTTCAGCAAATCTGCTAACACTTGTCCAGGACTGACAGAGGGTAGCTGGTCGGCATCTCCGACAATGAGTAGCTTGCTATTGGAAGAGATATTGCTGAGTAGTTGATTGGCTAACCAAGTATCTACCATTGAAAATTCGTCCACAATAATAAAATCTGCGTCCAAATAATCGTCTAAATGACTGGTGTCATCGTCTCCTGTCATGCCTAAATGCCGATGAATCGTCGCGCTTGGCAGTCCTGTTAATTCATTCATGCGTCTAGCAGCGCGCCCAGTTGGAGCGGCTAAAAGGATAGGTAAATCTTGAGATTTGTGTAAATCCAGACCATGTAGCAGAGCGTAGACAGCAATAATTCCATTGATAACGGTCGTTTTTCCAGTTCCAGGACCACCTGTTAAGATGAAAATTTTATGCTGGATAGCATTGCAAATGGCTTGTTTCTGGATAGCATCATAGGAAATAGCAAATTCTTCCTCAATGTGAGTAAGAGCAGCTTCGATTTTTTCCGGTTCATATTTATTTTGATTTTCCTTCTCCAGAATGCGTAAGAGATTGTTGGAGATTCCTTCTTCAGCAAAAAAGAGACTGTTTTCAAAAATCTTCGTATCGACATTTTGGACTTTATCTTCTTCAATCAAATGAGCTAGCTCATCTGCAACGGAATTTGGATCTAGTTCGATCTGTCGGGAGCTTTCCAGAAGTTCAATGGTGTGTTCCAGAAGCTCTTTTGCTTCAAGATAGGTGTCGCCTTTTTCCATGGACTGGGTTAGAAGTGTGTGGAGTAATCCTGCACGGAAGCGCTCTGAAGCAGTACTTTCAATTCCTAAGCTTTGCGCCAGTTGGTCGGCAATTTTAAATCCTATTCCTTGAATATCTTCCACTAATTGATAAGGATAGTGTTCGACAATTTCGAGAGTCTCTTCTTTGTAAAAATCTTGAATCTGAAAGGCAAGTTTATTTGAAATGCCGTATTCAGATAGCTTTGCAAGGACTCGCTCGGTACCGTAGTTCTGTCTTAGTTTCATAATAAAGGCTTCGCGATTTTTAGCAGAAAGGCCTACAATATCATGTAATTTTTCGGGTTCTACCAAGACCTTATCAATCGTGTTATCGCCGTAGAGATCCACAATTTTTTGTGCTGTTTTTACACCGATTCCCTTAAAATGGTCGCTTGAAAAATATTTGACCAAGCCTTTGCTGGTTGGTTTAGCACGCTCATAGCGTATTAGTTTGAGCTGTTCACCATATTTAGGGTGTTGCACGAGATTTCCCCAGAAAGTATAGTCTTCCCCCTCTATAATATCTGCCATAGTGCCGGTGACAATAATCTCAAAATCATCAAAATCCGCATCGGTGTCGTCAATATTTAGCAACAGAATCCGAAAAAAACTGCTGGGATTTTCAAAGATAATGCGTTCGATGGTACCTGAAAAGTAAAATTCCATAATTTTCCTGTTTAATACTAAAAGAATGGGAATGGGACAAAAGTCAGTATTTCGTAAGAAGTCACTTTTGTCGTCCCGCCTTCACATAAGCAACTAGCTTATCCACCTTTCTTGCTTGACAAGGAGCTAGAATGATTAACCAACCGTTATGATTTGTCATCAAAAAGATATGGTAAAAGCCTGGAAACGGATGTTCCAGACTCAAATAATCAAAGCAAAATTCCTTGACTAGAAAGTGCCAATTCTATTCAAAGGCCAGAAGCGGAATTTTGCTTCACCTTGAAGTTGACTAGCTTTAAACGTTCCTACCTGACGGCTATCTTTTGAAACGAGACGATCATCTCCTAGAAGCAGGTACTCACCTTTTGGAACTTCAATGGTGAAGTTTGTGTTGCCATTGGCATCTTGCGTAAAGGACTTGGCTTTATCTGCTAAAGATTGGAAATAACTATTATAAGAATAGGTTGACTGCAATTTATCTTCTTTGAATCTTGCTATATAGTTTTTAAGGTAGGGTTCATTAGTCTTTTTACCATTTATATAAAGTTGGTCATTTTCGTAACGGATAGTGTCTCCGGGAAGGCCAATAACACGCTTGACAATTTGCTTGGTTTTTCCATCCTCGTCTTTTTCGCTTGCAACGACAATATCAAAGCGATTCACAGGGAGGTGTTTGACCACAAATAAATATTCTCCGTTAGCTAAAGTCGGATCCATTGAATGACCATCTACTTTGACAGGAACCCAAAAAAAGGCGCGTGATAAGAATAGGATCGCCATAAAGAGGATAAAAAATCCCCATTCTTTCATAAATTTTGAAAAAGTAGTTGATTTTGCTTGCATAACTTACCTTTCTAGAAGTTTTTTTGCTTTTTCAGTATTTTTAAAATGTAGTTTTGCACTAGCTTCCAAACTCTTCATACCGTAGGTTTGAAGAAGCTGACTTGCGATTTTATCGGACTTTACTCCTGCTCCGCTAGGTAATTCGTAGCCGAGCTCTTGACTTAAATTTTCAAGATTTTCTAAAAATAAGTCGCGTGCGATTATAGAACTGACTGCTACCGCTAGGTATTTGCCTTCGGCTTTTTCTTCTAACGTAATAGGGTTTGGAAAATGATTGCTTTCTCGCTGGAGATATTTTTGATAATTTTTGTCGCTGGTGAAAGCATCAATAACGATTTTTTGGGGCTGTACTCCTGTTTGTAGTAACAGATAAATAGCTTGATTGTGGAGAGCAACCTTGACAGAGACTGCATTATAGCCAGCAGCAATGACTTGGTTGTATTTTTTTGGAGACAGTAACAGAGCTTGGTACTGAATCTTTTCCTTTAACAAAGGAACGATTTGCCTGATTTTCTGGTCTGTCAGGCTTTTAGAGTCATCAACTCCCAGCTTTCGTAGAAAATTATGCTGTTCTGGTGTGACAAAAGATGCTACAACAGCAAGTCCGCCGAAATAAGAACCGTTGCCGACTTCATCTGTCCCGATAAGAGGACAATTTTGCTGAGGAACTGTCGTTTCTTCTCTGGAAGACTGATAGCCAAAAAATTGTGCTGCCTGCTCTGCTTTTTCTCCTTGGAAGAGGACTTTTCCTGAAGTGTAGATGGAGGCAGTTGCCTTATCAAGCTTAAAAAGGTAACGAATATAAGGATTTTTACTAGCAACAAGCTGTTCCTGGTATTGGGCAACAAAATCTTGAATTTGTTTCTCACTGGGTTGTAAGGTAATACTTTCCATATTGTTATTGTACCATAAAAGTGATAAATTTCTTTAAAAACTGACAAAATGGCTTCCTTTTGGTATAATATTTTGAGGTGATTTTATGGCAAACTTAAATCGATACAAATTTATTTTCGGAAAGAAAAGCGTAACCTTAACAACAGAACACGATAATTTATTCATGGAAGAGGTCGAAAAGGTTGCGACAGAAAAATATCACGCAATTAAAGAAAAGATGCCGATGGCTGATGATGAAACACTAGCTATTTTACTGGCAGTCAATAGCTTAGCGACACAATTGTCACGTGAAATTGAGTTTGATGACAAGGAGCAAGAGCTGGAAGAACTTCGTAAGAAAGTGCTAGAAGCCAACAAGCAAAAAGTTAGTGAGCAAGAGGAAACTGTATGATTTCGTTAGTGATTTTGCTGATTTTAGCTTGGAGTTTTTACATTGGCTACTCGCGCGGAATTGTACTACAAACTTATTATACTATTTCGGCGATCGTTTCAGCTATTATCGCAGGGCTACTATACCAATCTTTAGGTAAACAAATCAATCTTTTAGTACCTTATGCGAGTGCCCAGGAAGGGACATTTACGTATTTTTTCCCAAGTAGCCAATTGTTCCAGTTGGACAAGGTATTTTATGCTGGTCTGGCTTATCTCGTCATTTATACGATTGTGTATAGTGTAGCTCGTTTTATTGGAATTTTTATCCACTTGGTTCCAAATAAAAAAGCTAACGAGCGTTGGTACAATGTTGCTAGTGGTGTTTTAGCTCTTTGTGTTACCTTGTTTGGGATTCAAATGTTCCTAACTGTTTTGGCGACGATTCCCTTGCCAGTTGTTCAAAATCATCTCAATACAAGTAGTATAGCTCGTTTTATTATTAGTCACACACCGATTACTTCAGGAGTGTTAAAACAACTCTGGGTGACCAAAATCATTGGATAATACAAAGACTCAGTTGGTGGTGCTAGCTGAGTTTCTTTTTCATCGGGAAAGATAAGCATATGAATAGAAAAATTTTAGAAACATTAGAATTTGGGAAAATCAAGGCACTCTTTGAACCCTATCTGCTGACAGAACAAGGCCGTTTAGAGCTAGGACAGCTTTTTCCATCTAATAAACAGGAACGGTTGGAGACAGCATTTTTAGAAATGACGGACATGCAGCAGATTTTTGTGCAGCGTCCGCATTTCAGCTTGGCTGCGACTCAAGATATTACTGGACTGGCCAAGCGTTTGGAGCTGGAAGGCGACTTAAACATTGAAGAATTTCTCGCTCTGAAGCGGGTTTTAACTGTCACGCAAGAATTGACTGATTTCTATGATGAGTTGGAAAATGTTGATTTGCAACGCTTGAACCGTCTTTTTGAAAAATTACTGGCTTTTCCTAACCTGCAAGGATTGCTGCAAGCCATCAATGAGGGTGGATTTGTCGAAAGCTTTGCGAGTGACAATTTAGCTCGCATTCGCCGGAAAATTCAAGAAAATGAAGTTCAAGTGAGAGATATTTTGCAAGATATTCTCAAAACGAAGGGCGATATGTTGGTAGATCAAGTAGTAGCCAGTCGAAATGGTCGCAATGTTTTGCCAGTTAAGAATACATTTCGTAATCGGATTTCAGGCGTGGTACATGATATTTCTGCTAGTGGAAATACAGTATATATCGAGCCGAGGGCGGTAGTCAACCTCAATGAAGAAATCACCAATGCGCAGGCAGACGAGCGTCATGAGATTCTACGTATCTTGCAAGAGTTGTCCGACCGAATACGTCCTCATATTGCTGAAATTGCTAATAACGCTTGGATTATTGGGCATTTGGATCTAGTTCGGGCAAAAGTGTGTTTTATGCAGGAGAGAGGCGCGGTGGTGCCGATGTTGTCTGATAGTAAGGATATTAGACTGCTCCATGTTACTCATCCCTTGATAGAAAATGCAGTGGCTAATGATTTGTACTTTGCGTCGGATTTAACGGAAATCGTCATTACTGGTCCTAATACAGGTGGGAAGACAATTATGCTGAAGACCTTGGGCTTGGCTCAGCTCATGGCGCAGTCTGGTCTGCCTATTTTGGCGGATAATGGTAGTCGAGTGGGGATTTTTGACCAAATTTTTGCCGACATCGGAGATGAGCAGTCTATTGAGCAGAGCTTATCGACTTTCTCTAGCCACATGACCAATATTGTTACCATTTTAGAGCAGTCAGACGAAAATTCTTTGGTGCTTTTGGACGAGCTGGGAGCTGGAACTGATCCGCAGGAAGGAGCAGCTCTTGCAATGGCCATCCTTGAGGACTTGCGGCTGCGGCAGGTTAAGACAATGGCAACGACTCATTACCCGGAGCTTAAGGCCTATGGGATTGAAATGGCTGGCGTACAAAATGCTAGCATGGAGTTTGATACGGCAAGTCTAAGACCAACTTATCGCTTTATGCAGGGAGTGCCGGGCTGCTCCAATGCCTTTGAGATCGCAAGGCGTTTAGGTCTATCTGATAGAGTGGTCAAGGATGCTCAAGAATTGACCGATACGGACAGCGATGTTAATCGAATCATTGAGCGACTGGAGGAGCAAACGCTGGAAAGCCGCAAGCGCTTAGACAATATCCGTGAGGTTGAGCAGGAAAATCTCAAATTTAACCGAGCACTTAAAAAACTTTACAATGAGTTTAACCGAGAGAAAGAAACCGAGCTCAATAAGGCACGGTTGGAAGCTCAGGAAATTGTTGATCTGGCTTTGTCAGAGAGTGAGAGTATTCTCAAAAATCTCCATGATAAGTCCAGTCTTAAACCGCATGAGATTATCAAAGCCAAAAGCCAGCTGAAAAAATTAGCTCCGGAAACGGTGGACTTGTCACAGAATAAAGTGTTGAAACAAGCTAAAAAAGCACGGAAACCAAAAGTGGGAGACGATATTCTGGTGATTAGCTACGGTCAGAGAGGCACGCTTGTCAATCAGCTCAAAGACGGTCGCTGGGAAGCACAGGTGGGACTCATCAAGATGACCTTGGAGGAAGCAGAGTTTAACCTGCTCAAAGCTGAAAAAGAACAGCCTAAGCGCAAGCAGGTCAATGTGGTGAAACGAACAACCACAAGCGGACCAAGAGCCCGACTGGATTTGCGAGGAAAACGTTATGAAGAAGCCATGCAAGAGCTGGACACTTTTATCGACCAAGCCTTGCTCAACAATATGGCACAGGTGGACATTATCCACGGAATTGGGACAGGCGTCATTCGCGAAGGCGTCACCAAATATCTCCGCCGTAACAAGCATGTCAAGAGTTTTGGCTATGCACCGCAAAATGCCGGAGGCAGCGGAGCAACGATTGTGGTGTTTAAGTAATAGAGAGTTGATGAACAAAGCAAGGCTGTTCAGGATAAAAAAAGAAAGATAGAAGAGAGGAAACATTTATGAGACAAAAAGGTATGCAAGATTCTTGTACAACGATTTTAGTTGGGAAAAAAGCGAGTTATGATGGTTCAACTATCGTTGCACGTACAGAAGATTCACAAAATGGTGTGTTTACGCCCAAGAAATTTATTGTTGTTAGCCCAGAAGATCAGCCGCGGCATTACAAATCTGTGCTGTCAACCTTTGAGATAGATTTACCGGACAATCCAGTCCGCTATACAGCAGTACCTGACGCCATTCCTAAGGACGGGATTTGGGGCGAAGCAGGCATCAATGTTTACAATGTAGCCATGAGCGAGACAGAGACGATTACCACGAATAGTCGAGTATTGGGGGCCGATCCTTTGGTGGCGACTGGTATCGGAGAAGAAGACATGCTGACCTTGGTGTTGCCTTATATCAAAACGGCGCGTGAGGGCGTGCTGCGCTTGGGAAAGATTCTTGAAGAATACGGCACCTATGAGTCAAATGGGATTGCTTTTTCTGATGTGGACGAAATCTGGTGGCTGGAGACAATCGGCGGACATCACTGGATGGCACGACGCGTGCCTGACGATGCCTATGTGACCAATCCAAACCAGCTAGGCCTTGATTATTTTGAATTTGATAACCCAGAGCATTTCCTCTGCCATCCAAATCTTAAAAGTTTTATCGAGGAAAATCATCTCAATCTTAATTACTCGAATGAGGGCTTCAATCCGCGCTATGCTTTTGGTAGCCAGAAGGACAAGGATCGCCATTACAATACACCGCGGGCTTGGGATATTCAGCGTTTTCTCAATCCGGAAATTGAGCAAGACCCACGCTCCTTTTTCCTTCCTTGGTGCCAAAAACCATACCGTAAAATCACGATTGAAGATCTCAAGTATGTTCTCAGCGGTCATTACCAAGACTCTCCTTATGATCCTTATGACTTAGAAGGTACATCTCATAGTCAGCGGACCTTCCGCACGATTGGGATTAACCGTACAAGTCAAACGTCGATCTTGCAGTTGAGACCCAATAAACCGCAGGAAACGACGGGCATTCAATGGTTGTCCTATGGTTCTATGCCTTACAATACGGCGGTGCCTTTCTTTACCCAAGTCTCTACAACACCAGCCTACTTTGCCAACACGACGGACAAGGTTTCGACGGATTCCTTCTACTGGACCAATCGCTTAATTGCTGCTTTGGCTGATGCTCATTTTTCTAGTCATCTGGGAGATTTAGATGATTACCAAGAAACAACCATGGCTCTGGGGCATGAAATGATTGGTCGAGTTGACCGATCTTTGGCAAATGGCGATCCAGTTGACTTTGAAGCAGAAAACCAGGCGATAAGTGATAAAGTACAAGAAGCAACTGACCAACTTCTAGATCAAATCCTCTTAGACGCTAGCAACTTGATGACGAATCATTTTTCTTTGAGTGACTAACTCTGCTCCGTAACACATTCTGTCACAATCGATGATTAATCTTAAGAACTTGCTGATTTATAAAAGACTATTTCTGGAATTATTGAATGCTAATCTGCTCCGTAGCAAATATTTTGCAAATTTCTCTTTTTAGTGTAGAATGTTGTCAAGAAATGAAATAGAGCGATGACATCGGTCATCGTCAGAGGAGAACAATATGGTAACAGCAATTACAGATGCAAATTTTGCAGAAAAAACAAAAGACGGACTTGTCCTCATTGACTTTTCGGCAGTATGGTGTGGTCCTTGCCGCATGCAAACACCGATTTTAGAGAAATTAGCCGAAGAAGTGCATGAAGATGAATTGAAGATTTTCAAAATGGACGTGGATGCAAATCCAGCCACACCAGCTGAATTTGGGATTATGTCTATTCCAACACTTCTCTTTAAGAAAGATGGGCAAGTAGTGAAAAAACTGGTTGGCGTTCATTCAAAAGATCAGTTGAAAACTATTGTAGCGGAATTGAGCTAATGATCCTATCAAAAGGAGTCTGGGACAATAGTCCCTTTGCTACAAAAAA
>NZ_KV795596.1:0-5356 GCF_001809055.1 Streptococcus sp. HMSC034B05
TGCTAAGCGACTACCATATCTCACAGGGGGCAACCCCCAACTACTTCCGGCGTTCTAGGGCTTAACTGCTGTGTTCGGCATGGGTACAGGTGTATCTCCTAGGCTATCGTCACTTAACTATATGAATGGACTCGGTCGAAAGCTTCGCTTCCTCTATCTCCCAAGCCAAAACATCCACTGGATATTTCGTCCACTCAAAATTGAATAACGCTCTCAAATCGTTTCAAGCATAAACTAAACATTCTGTGTTCTCAATAAAATTGTACTCGGGTTAAATCCTTGGAAAAAAGATAAATGGTCTGGTGTTCATCAAACACTACTCCCATTCCCTATTTCTCAAGGGGATTTTTCACCCTTAGTAACTAATCTAGGATAAGTCCTCGAGCTATTAGTATTAGTCCGCTCCATTGCTCACACAACTTCCACTCCTAACCTATCTACCTGATCTTCTCTCAGGGCTCTTACTGATATAAAATCATGGGAAATCTCATCTTGAGGTGGGTTTCACACTTAGATGCTTTCAGCGTTTATCCCTTCCCTACATAGCTACCCAGCGATGCTCTTGGCAGAACAACTGGTACACCAGCGGTAAGTCCACTCTGGTCCTCTCGTACTAGGAGCAGATCCTCTCAAATTTCCTTCGCCCGCGACGGATAGGGACCGAACTGTCTCACGACGTTCTGAACCCAGCTCGCGTGCCGCTTTAATGGGCGAACAGCCCAACCCTTGGGACCGACTACAGCCCCAGGATGCGACGAGCCGACATCGAGGTGCCAAACCTCCCCGTCGATGTGAACTCTTGGGGGAGATAAGCCTGTTATCCCCAGGGTAGCTTTTATCCGTTGAGCGATGGCCCTTCCATACGGTACCACCGGATCACTAAGCCCGACTTTCGTCCCTGCTCGAGTTGTAGCTCTCGCAGTCAAGCTCCCTTCTACCTTTACACTCTACGATTGATTTCCAACCAATCTGAGGGAACCTTTGGGCGCCTCCGTTACTCTTTAGGAGGCGACCGCCCCAGTCAAACTGCCCGTCAGACACTGTCTCCGTAGATGATCAACCTACCGGGTTAGAGTGGCCATAACACAAGGGTAGTATCCCAACATCGCCTCCATCGAAACTGGCGTCCCGATCTCATTGGCTCCTACCTATCCTGTACATGTGGTACAGACACTCAATATCAAACTGCAGTAAAGCTCCATGGGGTCTTCCCGTCCTGTCGCGGGTAACCTGCATCTTCACAGGTACTAAAATTTCACCGAGTCTCTCGTTGAGACAGTGCCCAAATCATTACGCCTTTCGTGCGGGTCGGAACTTACCCGACAAGGAATTTCGCTACCTTAGGACCGTTATAGTTACGGCCGCCGTTTACTGGGGCTTCAATTCATACCTTCGCGTTACCGCTAAGCACTCCTCTTAACCTTCCAGCACCGGGCAGGCGTCACCCCCTATACATCATCTTACGATTTAGCAGAGAGCTGTGTTTTTGATAAACAGTTGCTTGGGCCTATTCACTGCGGCTCAGTTAAACTGAGCACCCCTTCTCCCGAAGTTACGGGGTCATTTTGCCGAGTTCCTTAACGAGAGTTCTCTCGCTCACCTGAGGCTACTCGCCTCGACTACCTGTGTCGGTTTGCGGTACGGGTAGAATATAGATTAATGCTAGAAGCTTTTCTTGGCAGGGTGACATCACTCACTTCGCTACTAAACTTCGCTCCCCATCACAGCTCAACGTTACAGATATAAGCATTTGACTCATACCACGCCTCACTGCTTAGACGTGCTCTTCCATTCGCACGCTTGAGTTAGCCTTCTGCGTCCCTCCTTCACTCTATACTCTAGTACAGGAATCTCTACCTGTTGGCCATCGGATACACCTTTCGGTCTCTCCTTAGGTCCCGACTAACCCAGGGCGGACGAGCCTTCCCCTGGAAACCTTAGTCTTACGGTGGATGGGATTCTCACCCATCTTGCGCTACTCATACCGGCATTCTCACTTCTATGCGTTCCAGTGCTCCTCACGGTACACCTTCGCCACACATAGAACGCTCTCCTACCATACCTATAAAGGTATCCACAGCTTCGGTAAATTGTTTTAGCCCCGGTACATTTTCGGCGCAGGGTCACTCGACTAGTGAGCTATTACGCACTCTTTGAATGAATAGCTGCTTCTAAGCTAACATCCTAGTTGTCTGTGCAACCCCACATCCTTTTCCACTTAACAATTATTTGGGGACCTTAGCTGGTGGTCTGGGCTGTTTCCCTTTCGACTACGGATCTTAGCACTCGCAGTCTGACTGCCGACCATAATTCTTTGGCATTCGGAGTTTATCTGAGATTGGTAATCCGGGATGGACCCCTCACCCAAACAGTGCTCTACCTCCAAGAATCTTCATGTCGACGCTAGCCCTAAAGCTATTTCGGAGAGAACCAGCTATCTCCAAGTTCGTTTGGAATTTCTCCGCTACCCACAAGTCATCCAAGCACTTTTCAACGTGCCCTGGTTCGGTCCTCCAGTGCGTTTTACCGCACCTTCAACCTGCTCATGGGTAGGTCACATGGTTTCGGGTCTACATCATGATACTAAGTCGCCCTTTTCAGACTCGGTTTCCCTACGGCTCCGTCTCTTCAACTTAACCTCGCATCATAACGTAACTCGCCGGTTCATTCTACAAAAGGCACGCTCTCACCCATTAACGGGCTCGAACTTGTTGTAGGCACACGGTTTCAGGTTCTCTTTCACTCCCCTCCCGGGGTGCTTTTCACCTTTCCCTCACGGTACTGGTTCACTATCGGTCACTAGGGAGTATTTAGGGTTGGGAGATGGTCCTCCCAGATTCCGACGAGATTCCACGTGTCTCGCCGTACTCAGGATCCTGCTAGGTATAAAGACTATTTTAAATACGAGGCTCTTACTCTCTCTGGCAACCTTTCCCAAGGTCTTCTTCTATAATCTTTACGTCCACTTCGCAGTCCTACAACCCCGAAGAGTAAACTCTTCGGTTTGCCCTCCTGCCCTTTCGCTCGCCGCTACTTAGGCAATCGCTTTTGCTTTCTCTTCCTGCAGCTACTTAGATGTTTCAGTTCACTGCGTCTTCCTCCTCATATCCTTAACAGATATGGGTAACAGGTAGTACCTGTTGGGTTCCCCCATTCGGACATCCCTGGATCTACGCTTACTTACAGCTCCCCAAGGCATTTCGTCGTTTGTCACGTCCTTCTTCGGCTCCTAGTGCCAAGGCATCCACCGTGCGCCCTTACTAACTTAACCTTATTTTGACCTTTCAGTCATAAACTCATTAATATTCACAGCGTTTCGGTTTATTTTCTTGTTACTATTTGATATCGTTATTCAATTTTCAATGGGCTAATTAGGTTCGTGTTCAACTTCTTTACCCGTTGAACACCTATCCTATCTTATCTAGTTGAACAAGAATCTCATTTCTTTGCATCCTAGATAATGGAGCCTAGCGGGATCGAACCGCTGACCTCCTGCGTGCAAAGCAGGCGCTCTCCCAGCTGAGCTAAGGCCCCACAAGACCTCTCAAAACTAAACAAAACGAACTCAATGGCTTCCGATTTTTCCTTAGAAAGGAGGTGATCCAGCCGCACCTTCCGATACGGCTACCTTGTTACGACTTCACCCCAATCATCTATCCCACCTTAGGCGGCTGGCTCCTTACGGTTACCTCACCGACTTCGGGTGTTACAAACTCTCGTGGTGTGACGGGCGGTGTGTACAAGGCCCGGGAACGTATTCACCGCGGCGTGCTGATCCGCGATTACTAGCGATTCCGACTTCATGTAGGCGAGTTGCAGCCTACAATCCGAACTGAGACTGGCTTTCAGAGATTAGCTTGCCGTCACCGGCTTGCGACTCGTTGTACCAGCCATTGTAGCACGTGTGTAGCCCAGGTCATAAGGGGCATGATGATTTGACGTCATCCCCACCTTCCTCCGGTTTATTACCGGCAGTCTCGCTAGAGTGCCCAACTGAATGATGGCAACTAACAATAAGGGTTGCGCTCGTTGCGGGACTTAACCCAACATCTCACGACACGAGCTGACGACAACCATGCACCACCTGTCACCTCTGCCCCGAAGGGAAACTCTATCTCTAGAGTGGTCAGAGGGATGTCAAGACCTGGTAAGGTTCTTCGCGTTGCTTCGAATTAAACCACATGCTCCACCGCTTGTGCGGGCCCCCGTCAATTCCTTTGAGTTTCAACCTTGCGGTCGTACTCCCCAGGCGGAGTGCTTAATGCGTTAGCTGCGGCACTAAGTCCCGGAAAGGACCTAACACCTAGCACTCATCGTTTACGGCGTGGACTACCAGGGTATCTAATCCTGTTCGCTCCCCACGCTTTCGAGCCTCAGCGTCAGTTACAGACCAGAGAGCCGCTTTCGCCACCGGTGTTCCTCCATATATCTACGCATTTCACCGCTACACATGGAATTCCACTCTCCCCTTCTGCACTCAAGTTAAACAGTTTCCAAAGCCTACAATGGTTGAGCCACTGCCTTTCACTTCAGACTTATCTAACCGCCTGCGCTCGCTTTACGCCCAATAAATCCGGACAACGCTCGGGACCTACGTATTACCGCGGCTGCTGGCACGTAGTTAGCCGTCCCTTTCTGGTTAAGTACCGTCACTGTGTGAACTTTCCACTCTCACACACGTTCTTCCTTAACAACAGAGCTTTACGATCCGAAAACCTTCTTCACTCACGCGGCGTTGCTCGGTCAGGGTTCCCCCCATTGCCGAAGATTCCCTACTGCTGCCTCCCGTAGGAGTCTGGGCCGTGTCTCAGTCCCAGTGTGGCCGATCACCCTCTCAGGTCGGCTATGTATCGTTGCCTTGGTGAGCCGTTACCTCACCAACTAGCTAATACAACGCAGGTCCATCTGGTAGTGATGCATTTGCACCTTTTAAACATCTACCATGCAGTAAATGTTCTTATGCGGTATTAGCTATCGTTTCCAATAGTTATCCCCCGCTACCAGGCAGGTTACCTACGCGTTACTCACCCGTTCGCAACTCACAGGATACGGTGTAGTAAACTACGGTGCATCCTGTGCGTTCTACTTGCATGTATTAGGCACGCCGCCAGCGTTCGTCCTGAGCCAGGATCAAACTCTCATATAAAGTTTGAGCTCTCACTCATTTCTGTCACTGACAGATTTATTTTTCTTTTGTTTGACGGACTGTCTCTCAACAGTCGCCTGCACATTGGTTCGTCTTGTTCAGTTTTCAAAGGTCTTTATCGCCCTCAAGCGACAACTATCTTAGTATATCACCTCCTCCTCTTCTTGTCAATACTTTTTTTCATCTTTTTTTATTTTCCTCTAGCTTTTT
>NZ_KV795597.1:0-324 GCF_001809055.1 Streptococcus sp. HMSC034B05
AAGTATCCGTTACATCTTCTTTGATCTTCTTACCAGATTCATCCACATAGTGAACAACTACATCACCATAATCTTGAGGAGATTCTACCGTTACCGTATTAGAATCACGTTCGACATCATTGATGATTTCAGTAAAGGTGTTCTTTACTGTACCATTGCCTAATTGTTTCACTTGCATGTAACCTGTAGCTTGGAACTCACTATTATCTGAAATCTTGCTCAAGAAATCTTTAGAGAATGAATACAGAACTGTTCTTGCTTTATGGTCAATTGTTTGGTTGACGTATTGTGTCAAATCTGTACCCTTGGCAAGTTTTTGACCAT
>NZ_KV795598.1:0-19899 GCF_001809055.1 Streptococcus sp. HMSC034B05
TTTGTGACTGAGAACTATTTTGTCTCAGACTCTACTTTTTCTATATTAACTCCCTCTCTTCCAGAAAATAGCAAGGAGAATAATGGCTCCTAATACAGATGGAATAATGGCTGTTTCTGATAAATGAGGTCCCCAATTTCCAAATAGGGCTTGACCAATCCATGCCCCAAACCAGCCTAATAAGATCTTTCCAATACAGCCCATTTTCTCTCCACGATTAGTGATTGCTGCTGCAATCAGACCAATAATAAAGCCAACAAACATACTTCCAATCATTTATTTCTCCTTCCTGATATTCTGCAACGTCAAACATCTCTTCAAATAACAAGGGGGGTTACTTTTTTGAAAGACAACCAAACTTAAAAGTACTATCGATGCAAGCATTGTCTTTAGGAAAAATTCACGTGCATGATGAAAATTTCTTTGAGTTTTTTTAGCTTCTGCTGAAATAGTTAATTGCATAACAAAACCTTTTTATTGGCAAATGTCATACAAAGAACAACCGTAATCTATAAATTTTGTAAAAAGCTTTACAAGCAGTAAAAATTTTCACTTAAACATGTATATTTTAGTCTAGTCTTTGGAAAAATACCTAGCTGTTCGTGGAAAATTAATACTATTTCGCGAATAAACCAGCGGGAATTCTCGATTGGAAACAGCCGTATCAGTTGAAAATCCCGCATTCATCAAAAGAAGACGTCTTAAAACAAATCATCAAACAAACTTAGCTGATTATCTTCTGGCATATTGCCCAGGATGCCCATATCGTCCATTTTTTCGACTAAAGTAGCTGATAACCCACCACGTTTTCGCAACTCAGTCTTGGAGAGGAATTCTCCCTCTGCCCGCGCTTTAACCAATTGATTTGCAACGTTGTCACCCAGACCGTCCATGGCAGAAAATGGAGGAATCAACATATCTCCATCAATCAGAAATTCTGTCGCGTCACTCTTATAAAGATCGAGTTTCCCAAATTTAAAGCCTCTCTCCAACATTTCATTAACGATTTCCAAGGTTGTATACAGGTCAATTTCTACATTGGACGCTTCATTATTTTTACGTTTTTCAGAGATTTCATTCATTTTGCGCTTAACTGAATCTAATCCGCTACTCATGACTTTAATATCAAAGGCTTTGGCACGGATAGAAAAGTAAGCACAATAGTAATAAATCGGATGATGCACTTTGAAATAAGCTACCCGTAGAGCCATCATTACGTAGGCAGCTGCATGGGCTTTAGGAAACATGTACTTGATTTTTCCGCAAGATTCAATATACCATTCAGGGACATTGTTTTCTTTCATAGCGGCAATATAACCATTACGCTCTTCGTCAGAAATTTTCAACCATGCACCTTTCCGCACACGCTCCATAATGGTAAAGGCCATTTTTGGTTCTAAGCCCTTGTGCATGAGATAAACCATGATGTCGTCCCGACAACCGATAACGGTAGATAAGTCCGCAATTCCCTGCTTAATTAAATCTTGTGCATTTCCAAGCCATACGTCCGTACCGTGAGACAAGCCTGATAATTGAAGTAATTCTGCGAAAGTTGTTGGGTGAGTTTCATCCACCATGCCCCGTACAAAATTGGTTCCAAACTCAGGAATCCCCAGCATACCAGTTGCCGTACCTATTTGCTCTTGTGTCACTCCCAGAACATCTGTTCCTGAAAAGAGTGCCATAACTTCCTTATCATCCATAGGAATATCATTAGGGTCAATACCTGATAAATCCTGCAATTTCCGAATCATAGTCGGATCATCATGACCGAGCACATCGAGTTTCAGGACATTTTCATCAATATCATGAAAATTAAAATGGGTCGTTTGCCATTCGGCAGTCAGGTCATCTGCTGGATATTGAACCGGCGTGAAATCGTAAACGTCCATGTAGTTTGGAATAACAACAATCCCACCAGGGTGCTGTCCGGTCGTTCGTTTAACACCTGATGCACCTTGCGCCAATCGCTCGACTTCTGCATCGCGATAAAATTTATTGTAATCTCGCTCATAACCTTTCACGAAACCATAGGCTGTCTTAGCTGCAACCGTACCAACAGTACCAGCCCGAAAGGCATATTCCTCCCCAAAAATGTCTCGAACATCTAAGTGGGCACTAGGCTGATCCTCTCCAGAGAAGTTCAAGTCAATATCAGGGACCTTGTCTCCGTCAAATCCAAGGAAAGTCTCGAAAGGAATATCCTGACCATTCTTGCTCAGCTTGTGGCCGCATTTTGGACAGTCCTTATCCGGCATATCAAAGCCAGAACCATAGGAGCCATCCGTGATGAACTCGCTGTATTGACATTTGCCACAGACATAGTGGGGCGACAAAGGATTGACCTCAGTAATCCCAATCATGGTCGCCACAAAACTGGAGCCAACTGAACCACGCGAACCAACTAAATAGCCTCGTTTATTAGAACGCTGTACAAGCATTTGCGAAGCCAAGTAAATCACGGCAAAACCATTCCCCAAAATAGAGGATAATTCCCGTTCAATTCGATGATCTACAATATCTGGTAGTGGATTACCATAGATTTCAAAAGCCTTTGCGTAAGTCAGCTCAGCGACTTTTTCTTCAGATTTATCAATAAATGGTGTATAGAGGTCCCCTTTTACCACTTCAATTGGTTCAAAGCTTGACGCCAACTGGTTGGGATTCTCAATGACCACTTGTCGAGCTAGTTCATCACCTAAAAAAGCGAATTCATCTAGCATTTCATTGGTCGTGCGGAAGTGAGCCTTAGGAAGCGGAGCCGGCTGGGCGTTTTCACCGTGACCTATGGTCCGGTTAATCATGGCACCTTGTCCCAAACTCCTAACGATAATCTCCCGATAAATTTCTTCCTCAGGCTCAATATAATGCACATCTCCCGTAGCCAGAACTGGTTTGTCTAAGCGTTCACCCACTTCAATCAAATTCTTAATGATCGTGTGCAGCTCCTCCATATCCTTAACCTGCTCTTTGGCAATCAATGGAGCATAAATCGCTGGAGGCATGATTTCGATAAAGTCGTAATATTTCGCTACTTCGACAGCTGCATCCAGACCCTGTGAAACAACCGCATCAAACACTTCTCCTTCTGAACAAGCAGTTCCTAGAATCAAGCCTTCTCGATGCGCATCCAAAACCGTTCGCGGAATCCGTGCTACACCTTCAAAATATTTAGTATTGGACAGACTGACCAATTTGAAAAGATTCTTCAACCCTGTTTGATTTTTCACATAAATCGTAGCGTGTTTCACTCGTGCTTTTTTATAGGAATTTTCATCCACCAAATCCGTATTTAACTTATTAAGATTGGTAATTCCACGCTTTTCTGCTACATCTCTGATGAAGATAAATAGCAGTCGTCCTGTTGCTTCCGCATCGTAATTAGCCATGTGGTGATGGTCAAGCGATACTTGAAAACGCTTGGTTAGAGGCCCCAAACCATGCCGCTTGTATTCTGGATAGAGATTGCGGGCAAATTCCAGTGTGTCAATGACTGGTTGGGTAATTTTGGGCAGGCCATGACGTTCATAGTTGACATTCATAAAGCCCACGTCAAAGGTAGCATTATGGGCGACAAGTACCGTATCTTTGCAAAATTCCTGAAATTCCTGTAAAACTTGTTCAAGTGGTTTCGCATTTTTAACATGTTCATCTGTAATTCCCGTCAAATCTGTCGTAAACGCACTCAAAGGGTGTCCTGGATTAATAAATTCGTCAAATTCCGCGATGACATTGCCCTTGTACATCTTGCTGGCTGCCACCTGAATCAAATCATTATAAATAGCAGACAAACCAGTCGTTTCTACGTCAAAGACAACATAAGTAGCTTCTCTCAACTCCATATCTATTTCATTGTAAGTAATGGGCACACGATCTTCAACAATATTGGCTTCCATACCATAAATCAACTGAATCCCGGCTTTTTTAGCAGCTTTATAACCATGAGGAAAGCTCTGCACATTGCCGTGGTCAGTAATCGCAACTGCTTTATGCCCCCACTTCGCAGCTGTCGCAATCAAGTCTTCGACTTCTGGTAGGGCATCCATAGTTGACATATTGGTATGCGCGTGAAATTCAATCCGTTTCTCACCTTCAGGCATGAGATCTTTACGGTCATAATGCACCACTTCCTGTACATCTTGTACATTCATAGTCAAATCATGCGTGAAGTTATTCATTTCAATATTTCCACGTACACGCAACCATGAATTTTTCTTAATCATGTCATATTTCTTAGCTTCTTCTTCATTTTTAAACCATTTCTGAAGCGCAAAGCTAGAAGTATAATCGGTCATCTTAAAATTAATAAGTACGCGCCCTGTGCGAGTAACCTTTTTTTCAAGATCGAAAACCATTCCTTCAAAGACAATCCGATTTTCCTCAGTCTGAATGGCATTCATCTGCGTGATTTCAGCTTTATCCAATTTTGATCGTGCAATAGCTTTTTTCGCTTGAAAACCAGAGTAACTTGTCTTTTCTTCAACAGGTGGAGCTGCCATTTTCTGCAGCGCTTCTATGGCTTTTAGAGCTTCATCATTCGCTGCTTGTACAATCTTTTCTTTCTCAGCTTGGAAAGTTTCGACTTGCTGCTGTGTTAAAGCATCGCTTGCCTTAACCTGACATTGAAACTGTGGAAAACCAAACTTGACCAACTGTTTTGCCAAATTTGGCAAATGAATCTTCCGAAAATGATCCGTATCAATGCTTGAAGGACCTTCAATCACTAGCTGATTCTCTTCAACATGCACCTTCAACCGGTGATATATACTGCGAAATCCCTGACTAGTACAAGGACCTTCTGTAAAAGCTTCTTGATAATAAGCCTGCAATAACTCATCTGTGAAATCTTTGTTTATTGTCCTTATCTCAAAAACTGCTTGATTCCCCGTTTTAGAAAATTCTTCCTTCAAGCACTTTTTCAATTCTTGAAATATGTCAATCGGCAAAATTTCTGTAAAAGCAAAATGAAATTCCCAGATATGGCTGACTTTATGCACCAGAACTTGCTCAATTTCTGCATGTAAAAAGGCACTTGATTGTCTCATATCAAGTGGCATATTGATCTGATTCATTAAAATTTCAAACGTTGATGACATCTTTTTCCCTCGCCTTGTAATGACACTATTCTACCATAAAACAAAGGATTTTTCGATTAAAAAATAAAGAATCCCCTTTATCTTGCCACTAGTATAAACCATTTTTATTTTAAGTCACATCTTGCTAGCTTGCTTAAGAGTGAGTATCTGGAAAATATAAGCATCTTTACTATAATAAAATTAGCAAATCTTAGTCCACTTTTTTAAACATTCACAAAGCACAAGCTAAAAGACAAAGAAAAAACAGAATCCCCCAAAATAAGGGCGTTCTGTTTTTCCTTCTTATTATTTATAACCTTGTAACGCTTTTTGGCGTTCTTCAGTTTGGCCTTTCGCATCTAATTTTTTACCTTTGTAAACTGTGCTTTCCCATGAACCATACATTGGATTTGGGAAGATAATGAATTTTTCGCCAAATTCTTTCTTTAATTCTTCCAATTTCTTGCCACGTTCATCAGCTGATGTCTTTGAGAAATCTGCAAAGTCAACCAGATTATCTCCTAGCAACATAACTAGATTCGTTTTTTCCTGAACTTTTTGACGGCGACCTTCTTTTGATTTCACGCCTTTTTCTAAAAACATCAAATGATCTTTCCCTTGTACAGGAATACCTTCTTTTTCTAAGTTCTTAATCGTTGCATCTACTTGATTTGCCGCACGGTCAGAAATATAGTAGATTTGAACACCATTTTGATGAGCATATTGAAGAAATTCTTTCGCACCAGGAACAGCTTTAGCTGAAGCTTTCTGTACCCAAGCATCCCAATTTTTAGGATTAAAAGCTGTGCCGTCTTTGACATTCTGTACTTGGTAAGGGCTATTGTCTAAGACCGTTTCATCCAAGTCAAGAACGATTGAATAGGGCTTATCTGTCGGCTTTTGCAGTAATTCTTTCAATCGGTTCGTGGCGACATTATAACCTTGTAGATACAGAGCCTTCGCTTCATCAGACTTTTGATACCAAAGTGTGCCCATGGTATTTTCTCTTGAGCGCACTTGATCATAAGTCATCGTAACTTTATTGTCAGATGTGTTGCTTTGCGCAGCCTTATTATCAGTTGCTTTTGTCCCACAACTAGTCAATAAAATAACTGAAGCAAGAGCTGAAAAAATTGTGATTGTGGCTTTAGATGATTTCATAAAACCAATTCCTCCTAATATTAATCTATCAAAATTATAGCGTTTTCATAAAAACATTTCAAGTTATCTGACCAATTATACAGACGAAAAACAGATTGGCAGAAAAATGTCCAATAAATCCATCAAAAAATCGAGTAGGAGCTAATTTCTAGTTATTCTCACACTACCCGTACGTGCCGTTCAGCATACGGCGGTTCAACTAACTTTTAACGCATGTCGTTCAAGATAATAATCTAAACAGCTAACCAGTCCTCGTTTTGCGAGGGCTGGTTTTGATATAGCTTGCTTGAATACCGACTTGGTCGCAACCAATTGATAGTGCTCACCCCAACCTGAGAATTTATCCGCTATCCATTTAGGAACGCCTAATTTTAGTAATCCCCATAGTCGTCTCGATTTCTTCTTCTATTGTTTCCAGATAATCACTTGGATACGAGTTCTCAAACGCTCATCTATTTGAGTTACTACCTTTTTCATGTCGCCAAGAGAAAAATAGTTTATCCACCCTCGTATAACCCAGTTTAATCGCTCAATATGTGTTGTTAGGTCCATACTCCACTTTCTAGTCGTCAGTCGTTTCAACTTTCGTTTAAAGCTCTGAACACTATCCTGATGAGGACGACTCTTCCAACCTTGCAGAGACTTCCAAAAACCAAAACCTAGGTACTTGAGTTGGCTAGGTTTCACGATTTTAGTTTTTGTCATGTTCACTTTTAGCTCCAATCGCTTCTCAATAAAGCGACTGACTAAGTACATAACTCACTTGGCAACTGCTTCGCTCCTAACCGTGATTCCGCAATCATCTGCGTACCGAACGAAATGAAGACCTCCTTTCTCTAGTTCCTTATCCAACTCATTAAGCATGATATTTGATAACAGCGGAGATACGTTACCCCCTTGAGGTATCCCTACAAGAGTCTTATGACGTTGATCATTGATAATTACCCCCGATGAAGATATTTCCGAATCAGTAATTCTGTATCTCCATCATGAATAATATTCTGCACTAGAGACATGAGTCTATCTTGCGGTACTGTGTCAGAGAATTTCTCTAGGTCAATATCCACAATCCACTCATAACCATCATTAAGGCACTCAAGTAACTTGACAATGGCTGTCTCACAAGAACGATTTGGTCTGAAACCATAGCTGTATTCTGAGAAACGAACTTCACAGATTGGACTCAGGACTTGAACGATAGCCTATTGTATCATTCTGTCCGTGACAGTTGGGATTCCTAGGTTGCGGATGTCTCCATTGGATTTTGGAATTTCAATTCTGAGTATGGGCTGAGGTTTACCCTTCCTCTCCTTGATAAGCTGTTTTGCTTCTCGTCAGTTTTGACGGAGATAGCCGTCCATCTGTTCGATAGTAATTCCATCGATACCAGCAGATCCTTTATTAGTTTTCACCTGTTTATAAGCTTCAAGTATATTGTTACGAGATAATATCATACTTAGCAATTCTGACATGTGTGGATTCCCTTTCTGTTTTGTTGCCTGTAGGTTATCTTATATTGGTAAGCTGTCCACTATCAATACGTACTAACTTTCAGCTCTATCAGACTGTTCGTTTTACAGACACAAGTGTCTAGGATTACTTCGATTAGTTATTCACCCCTTCACTCCATCTCCATTACAGAAACTTCTTCACTACTATGGATTCGACTGACTTCTTGTCGTTCGCTGTTACTAGGTTTTACCCTCGACAAGACCTCACGAGATAAGTTATACATCTTTCCTCGTTTACTCTCGTAATTTACGCATATAGGTTACGACTACCTATTTGGACTTAGGGTTATAAGCCCCATCATCCGCTATATGCGCCTTCCTATCACATTTCTATTCGTACAGTCACGATTTCGCTATCCCTTCCTCTCCTTGCTACCTCACGATAGTCAGGCTTGGGAGTCACTATTGGGTTCACCGGTAGCGGATGCCCCAGATGACTTGCACCTCAGATGTATGACATGCCCGTCGTACACAAAAAATCTCTGTTTTTTCACAGAGATTTCAATCATTTTTATTTCATTTATAAAAAACAGTAATAATGCTCGCTACAATAATTAGCAGCAAACCTATAATTAAAAATCAATATCTGTCAGCCATTTGATAGCATCTGTTGTGCTAGACAATGCACGCCCTTGAACACTATTTTTCATCATTTGATCAATGACAATTTGTGCCTCACTATAAGTCGAACCACCTGAAGTTACAAAAGTTGCGACTCGTTTACCAGCTAAATCTAGACTTTCCATTACTGTTTGGATAAGGCGTGGCGGACGTCCCCACCAAATCGGATAACGCAGACCAATCATCTGTGAATGTGTTGGACAGACCTAATACCATAAACATCCGAACCATCATAAAGGAAATGTTCACAAAGGAATTCTCCCCATAGCGGTTCGTATAGACCGTCTGAATCATCCAAGTGTTACCAGCACGATGAGACAAGCTATAAAGGACATAAAACTCGTATAACTAATCATCCTATGATGCAAATGATGGATTAGCTCCATCATTTTAGAAATAGCATAAACAAAAGACTAAGTCACAGAAAAGCTCAGTAAACTCTACTTTTTTGCTTGTATGATAACTCCTTAAAAATAATATTCATAAAGAAAGAGAATGGATTGTTCTTATAAACTAGTCATCATTTTCTTACTTTTTACCATAATTTTCAAGAGCAAGTGTAGCAAGTTTTTCTTCGAGGTATAGTGTATAGTATTTATAAGCAGAAAAAGACTACAGCTAACATACGCTTTTCTAAGCTTATAAAAATTCTAGCAGAAATTAACTTCTGCTAGAATTTTTTATTTCACAACAATATTAACCAATTTGTTAGGTACGACAATGACTTTGATGACTTGCTTGCCAGCAATTTCTACTTGAATTCTTTCGTTGGCAAGAGCAAGTTTTTCAAGTTCCTCACGGCTTGAGTCTTTTAGTACAACAAGTTTCGCACGAACTTTACCTTTAATTTGAACAACGATTTCTACATCGTTTTCAACCAACTTGGCTTCGTCCCATGTTGGCCAAAGAACATATGAAATTGATTCACTAGATTGTGTCAATGTTTGCCACAATTCTTCTGAAAGGTGTGGCGCAAATGGTGCTAACAATTGTATAAAACCTTTAGCGTAGTCAGCAAAAAGTTTGTCTTCTTTGTTTGCAGCATTAATGAAAACCATTAATTGAGCGATAGCTGTATTGAATTTCATGGCTTCAAGTTGTTCTGTAACGGCTTTGACAGTTTCATTATAAACTTTATCCAAATTACCATTATTTTCAGCCACAATTTCTTTTGTTGTCAACAAACGATAAACACGGTCGAGGAATTTACGTGAGCCTTCAAGTCCTTCTTCAGACCAAGCAATAGATGCATCCAGCGGCCCCATAAACATTTCGTAAACGCGAAGAGTATCTGCACCATACTGCTCCACTACATCATCTGGATTAACAACATTCTTCAAAGATTTAGACATCTTAGCTGGAGCTTGTTCCAATTCTTCACCTGTTTCGATATTGAAGAAAGAACCGTCACGTTTTTCAACTTTATCTGTCGCTACAAGGGCGCCACGGTGATCGCGATAGCTTGTTCCCAAAATCATCCCTTGGTTAAAGAGTTTTTGGAATGGTTCTTTAGTTGGAACGACACCTAAATCATAAAGGAATTTATGCCAGAAACGAGCGTAAAGAAGGTGAAGCACAGCGTGTTCTGCACCACCAATGTAAATATCAACTGGTAACCATGCCTTAAGCAGTTCTTCATCAGCTAATTTTTCCGTATTGTGTGGGTCAATGTAGCGCAGATAATACCAGCTTGAACCTGCCCATTGCGGCATGGTGTTCGTTTCGCGACGGCCTTTGACACCATCTTCACGCGTAACTTCCAGCCAGTCTGTCAAGTTAGCAAGTGGACTTTCACCTGTCCCTGAAGGTTTGATATCTTTTGTTACTGGCAATACAAGTGGTAGTTGATCTTCTGGAACAGCTGTTGTTGTGCCATCTTCCCAATGAATGATTGGGATTGGTTCCCCCCAATAACGTTGACGTGAGAAAAGCCAGTCACGCAAACGGTAAGTGACTTTCTTGTTGCCAACGCTTTCTGCTTCAAGCCATTCAACCATTTTATCAATAGCTTGCGCTTTATCAAGACCATCTAGGAAGCCAGAGTTGATGTGAAGACCGTCTTCTGTATAGGCTGCTTCCTCAACATTTCCACCTTCGAGAACTGGAATGATATCCAAATCGAATTGTTTTGCAAATTCCCAGTCGCGGTCATCATGCGCAGGAACTGCCATAATAGCTCCTGTCCCATAGCTAGCAAGCACATAATCGGCAATCCAGATTGGAATTTCCTTACCATTAACCGGGTTAATAGCATAGCTACCAGTCCAGACACCTGTTTTTTCTTTGGCAAGATCTGTACGAGCGAGGTCAGATTTAAGGCTAGCCGCACGTTTATAATCGGCAACGGCTTGAGCTTGCTCAGGACTTGTAATAGCATCAACAAGAGCATGTTCTGGTGCTAGAACAGCATAGGTAGCACCGAAGAGTGTATCTGGACGAGTTGTAAAAACGGTGAAATCTTTATCAGTATCTTTTACTTTGAACGTTACATTTGCACCAGTTGATTTACCAATCCAGTTCCGCTGCATATCTTTGATAGATTCTGGCCAATCAAGGTCATCTAGATCTTCCAAGAGGCGTTCAGCATAAGCTGTGATTTTAAGCATCCATTGACGCATTGGTTTACGAACAACTGGATAACCACCACGTTCAGATGTACCATCGGGAAGCACTTCTTCGTTGGCAATAGCCGTTCCTAGTTCTTCAACCCAGTTAACTGGTACTTCTGCTTCATATGCCAAACCTTTTTCATACAATTTTGTAAAAATCCACTGTGTCCACTTATAGTAGTTAGGGTCAGTTGTATTGACTTCACGATCCCAGTCATATGAGAAACCAAGGCTATTGATTTGACGTTTGAAGTTGGCAATATTTTCTGCCGTAAACTCAGCAGGATCATTTCCCGTATCCATTGCGTATTGTTCTGCTGGAAGTCCAAAAGCATCCCACCCCATTGGATGAAGAACGTTATAACCTTGAGCACGTTTGAAACGGCTAAGAATATCAGTTGCAGTATAGCCTTCTGGGTGTCCTACGTGAAGACCAACACCAGATGGGTAGGGGAACATATCCAACGCATAAAAGTTTGGTTTTGCACTATCCGTTCCTGTTTTGAACGTCTGATTATCAGCCCAATAGGTCTGCCATTTTCTTTCAATTGATTTGTGATTATAAAAAGTCATTGATTCACTCCAATTTTGTGATGTTATTATTATACCATTTTTAAGCGATTTTAAAAGGCATAATTAGAGAAAAGCATGCTTTGACTAACTGAATTTATTGTGTGACTAATCTCAATTAACTTTTGCTGGAGATTTTACTTTAAATTTTTTAAACTTCCCTCTTGATATGGATTTTGTCTTTGTAACTTAATTCATAAAAAATACCCCAAAAGTTAGATTTTTTATCTAACTTTTGGGGTACAGGTCAATTTTCATTTGAGAACTTTTTATATTCTTCTGCTACTAACAAACGTTGAAATTACCAAATAATCACGCGATCTTCTGGTTTGCGCCACATGCCGTCGCCTTCTTTAACATCAAAAGTTGTAAAGAAATCATCAAAGTTTGGCAATTGAACATTCGTCCGAAGTTTTCCGGGAGCATGCACATCTACACTTGCTAGCATTTGCATATATTCTGGACGAGCTTTCATGCGCCAGATACGAGCAAAGTTGGTAAAAAATTCTTCCGCAGAGAAGTCAGCTTCTTTCTTAGCTGCTTCCAGCGCTGCCGCAATCCCACCGAGGTCTGCAATATTTTCTGAAACAGTCAGCTTTCCATTGACTTTAGCTCCGTAAGAATCTTGTCCGTCAAATTGCTCAATCACCTTCTGAGTCCGAGCTGTGAAAGCTTCGTAGTCTTCTGGCTTCCACCAATTTTTAAGGCTACCATGCTCGTCAAAGGAAGCACCGTTTGAGTCAAAAGCATGAGAGATTTCATGCGCAATTACTGCACCGATTCCGCCATAATTTGCTGATGAAGATTGATGCAAATCATAAAAAGGTGCTTGAAGAATAGCGGCTGGAAAAACAATCTGATTTTGTTGTGGATCATAGTAGGCATTTACCAGATGAGCTGGCATGTGCCATTCACTGCGATCCACTTCTTTGTTCCATTTACTCCAAGTGTGTGCAATGGCTACTTTCGCTAAATTTTGAGCATTTTCAATTAAACCGAGCTGTTCATCAATCACTTTTTTCGCATAAGTTTCTGGCAATTTCTCTGGATAACCAATATGTGGAGTGATAACATTGAGTTTGACAATGGCCTTGTCCCGTGTCTCCTTAGCAAGCCAATCAGCTGTTTCTAAGCGTGATTTATAGACATCAATCATCGTCTTGACCTTATGTTCCACATCTGCTTTGGCTTCTGGTGAGAATTTCTCTTCTGCATACCAAAGACCGAGGGCTTGGTTATAGGGTGCTTGTGCTAGTTGATAAGCTGCTTTTTCTTTTGGACGAGCTTCTGGAACGCCTGAAATAGCACGCACATAGGTGCCTGAAAGGACGCGAATTTCTTCTGTTAGCAAGGAAGTCCATGCTCCAGTAGAGAATAATTTCAGTGTTGCATGCAAATATTCCCAATTTTCTTCTGAATAATATTCCGCTGCAAACTCTTTCCAAAAACGCTCTTGAGGAACAATCACCTTGTCTGGGCTTTGTCCCAAAATCTCTGTAAAAATTGCATCAAGTGGCAATTCTGGAGCGAGCTTCGTGAAATCTGCCCAATCATAAGGGTGATATAACTTCACATATTCTGAAGTTTCTTCATTGGAAAGGACATACTTAGCTAATTTAGCATCTAATTCCAGATATTTATCCAAAATATCTTTTGTTTCTTCTGCTGAAAAGCCAAATTTAGGTAATAATTCTTCCTGCATCTTGCGCCAGATTGTCAGCAATTCCTTGCCTTTTTCATTTCCTTCTTCATAATAGGTCGTATCTGGTAAAATGATTCCAGGTGCATCGGCCCAGAGAACATTCATTTTAGCATTCATAAAGTCTGGCGCGACGTCAAAAGTAAAAGCATTCGGCTTTCCAGCCATTTCATACTCAGCAATCTTCGCTGCAAACTCCTTGAAAGAACTTAAAGCTTTATATTCTTCCACAAGCGGCATTGCAGGGGTAACTCCTGCTCGTTCCCGTCCGTCAAAATCTGCCACCAAACGGTGGTATTTCACAAAATTTTGCAAAATTGGATCTTCTGGAACATCTTGACCTGCTAACCATTTATCAGTTGTTGCTAACATCAATTTTTCAATATCTTGATCCAAATCCATAAATCCACCTGTCACAGGCTTGTCCTCAGGAATCACAGCAGTTTTTTCCCATTCACCATTGACATAATTAAAAAAGTCATCTTGTAAACGTGTCATCTTGTTCTCGCTTTCATTGTTTTATCTTAATCCTATCAAAAAAGTTCTGAATAATCAAACTTTTATCAAAAGAGATTTTTATGCCAAATCTTGCTTCTGATTTTTCTTAAAAATTCTAAAAATTAACTTGACTTAATTTTTGTTTTAATGTATATTAACTGTAGGGGTGTATAAAATGATACGTATCGAAAATTTAAGTGTTTCTTATCAGGAAACACTTGCTCTCAATCAGATTTCTTTGGAAATCCAAGGCCCAACTATCATGGGAGTTATTGGTCCCAACGGAGCTGGTAAATCAACCCTTTTAAAAGGAATGTTGGGCATCGTTGATCATGTTGGACAAACTTACCTTGATGATAAAGAATTCTCAAAAGTACTTAGCCATGTAGCTTATGTGGAACAAAAAATTCACATTGACTACAACTTTCCAATCAAAGTGAAAGAATGTGTGTCGCTTGGACTGTATCCAAAAGTGAAACTTTTCCACAGGTTAACAAATAAAGAATGGGAGAAGGTGACAAATGCGTTACGCATTGTCGGCTTAGAGGATTATGCTGAACGCCAAATCAGCCAATTGTCAGGAGGGCAATTTCAACGGGTCTTGATTGCGCGCTGTCTAGTACAAGAAGCTGACTGTATCTTTCTGGATGAACCATTCGTTGGAATTGATTCAATCAGTGAAGAAATCATCATGACAACGCTACGCAGTCTAAAAGAACAAGGAAAAACGATTCTCATTGTTCACCATGACTTAGGAAAAGTCCCACATTACTTTGATCAAGTTTTAATTTTGAATAAAGAACTCATTGCCATTGGAGAAACTTCATCAACTTTCACAGAAGAAAACTTGAAAAAAGCCTATGGCTCTCAGCTTTTTGTGAATGGAGGTCTCTAATATGTTTTCAGAATTTATTGATGGACTACAAAATTTCCATTTTCTACAAAATGCACTGATTACGGCCATTGTCATCGGGATTGTTGCTGGAGCAGTTGGTTGCTTCATTATCCTAAGAGGCATGTCCTTGATGGGCGATGCCATTTCACACGCAGTCTTGCCAGGAGTTGCACTCTCCTTTATTTTAGGAATCAACTTCTTTATTGGAGCCATTGTTTTTGGACTTTTAGCTTCGGTCATTATTACTTATATTAAAGGAAATTCAATTATCAAAAGTGATACTGCCATTGGAATAACTTTTAGTTCCTTTTTAGCTCTTGGAGTCATTTTGATTGGAGTTGCTAATAGTTCAACCGACCTTTTCCATATTCTTTTTGGAAATATCTTAGCTGTGCAAGACATTGATATGTGGATTACAATTGGTGTAGGAATCGCTGTTCTAATTATTATTGGACTATTCTTCAAAGAATTATTGATTACATCTTTCGATCCACTTCTGGCAAAAGCGATGGGGATGCCAGTCAACTTTTATCATTATCTCTTAATGATTCTCTTGACGCTGGTTGCAGTTACAGCTATGCAAAGCGTGGGAACAATTTTGATTGTTGCTATGCTGATTACACCTGCTGCTACTGCTTATCTTTACGCTAACAGTCTTAAAACGATGATTATCTTGTCTTCTAGCTTGGGGGCAATTGCATCTGTCTTAGGACTTTTCATTGGCTATACCTTTAATGTTGCGGCTGGCTCAAGCATTGTACTGACATCCGCCATTATCTTTGCCATTAGTTTCTTTATCGCTCCAAAACAACGATTTAACAAACTAAAAAATAAACCCAAGCTAAAATAAAATTAGTATTTCATTTATTAAAGGAGAACCTTATATGAAAAAATTAGGTTTTATCGCCGTTCTGTTTTTAGCCATCGTCGGGCTTGCTGCCTGCGCTGGTCAAAAAGGAACTTCTACCAACAAATCTTCAAAATTGAATGTTGTTGCTACCAACTCGATCATCGCTGATATTACCAAAAATATCGCTGGTGATAAAATCAATCTGCACAGTATCGTTCCTGTCGGAAAAGATCCACATGAATACGAACCATTACCAGAAGATGTGAAAAAAACATCAAAAGCTGATTTGATTTTCTACAATGGTATCAACTTGGAAACCGGCGGAAATGCTTGGTTTACAAAATTGGTCAAAAATGCGAAAAAGACTGAGAACAAAGATTACTATGCTGTAAGTAACGGAGTGGACGTTATCTATCTGGAAGGTCAAAATGAAAAAGGGAAAGAAGATCCTCATGCTTGGCTCAATCTTGAAAACGGAATTATTTATGCTAAAAACATTGCAAAACGTTTGATTGAAAAAGATCCTAAAAACAAAGAAACTTATGAAAAGAATCTGAAAGCTTATACTGCAAAACTTGAAACATTGGACAAGGAAGCAAAAGCAAAATTCAATAATATTCCTGCTGAAAAGAAAATGATTGTTACCAGCGAAGGTTGCTTCAAGTACTTCTCTAAAGCTTATGGTGTCCCATCTGCTTATATTTGGGAAATCAACACTGAAGAAGAAGGAACTCCAGATCAAATCAAAACATTGGTTGAAAAACTTCGTAAAACAAAAGTGCCATCACTCTTTGTTGAAAGTAGTGTTGATGACCGTCCAATGAAGACTGTTTCAAAAGATACAAAAATTCCAATTTATGCCAAGATTTTCACTGATTCAATCGCTGAAAAAGGTGAAAAAGGTGATAGTTACTACGACATGATGAAATGGAATTTGGATAAAATTGCTGAAGGTCTTAGCAAATAAGAAATGGAAAAAGGAGCCGGAATTGATTGCCAGTTCCTTTTTACTTGAATTTTCCTTAAATAGCCAATACTTCATTCTACTAAGCAAATGGCTAACGGCTGTGTTCTTCAGGTATTTTTGGTATACTTAATACGATAAGGAGTAAACAACATGACCCCAAACAAAGAAGATTACCTCAAATGTATTTACGAGATTGGTACGCATAGTCAAAAAATTACAAATAAAGAAATTGCTGCTCAAATGCAAGTATCTCCTCCAGCTGTCACAGAAATGATTAAAAAGATGATTGCTGAAAAATTAATTATCAAAGACAAGATTAAGGGATATTTATTAACCAATCTTGGTCTTCACCTTGTCTCTGAACTATATCGCAAACATCGTTTAATTGAATACTTTCTAGTGCATAATTTACAATACACTACAACAGATCAAATCCATGAAGAAGCGGAAGTCTTAGAACACACTGTTTCAGAATTATTTGTCGAGCGATTGGAAAAAATGTTGGATTACCCAGAAACTTGTCCTCATGGCGGGACCATTCCCCAAAAAGGTGAATTACTGGTTGAAAAATACCAGTTAACGTTAAACCAAGTCCAAAATGCTGGAGTCTATCGCTTAGCAAGAGTTCATGATGAGTTTGAATTATTAAAATATTTGGAAAAACACGATTTACATCTGGGAGATACGCTGATTCTGGAGCAATACGATCCTTATGCTCAACTATATTTGCTCAAAGTAAATGAAAAAGAGCTGCAAATCAATTCAACGATTGCCCAACAACTTTATGTGGAAACGCTCTAAAAGGAAGCGGGACTGTCAAAGCTTCTAACATCAGTGCTTAGAGGTCACTCAACTACTTCGTATTGAGTTTTATTCTAGAAAGTAACCGAGTCTGGAACAAAAGTGTTCCAGACTCGGTTTTATTTATCATTTTCTCAACGATTCTTCGTATCTAACACAATCGTCACCGGTCCGTCATTGATTAACTCAACCTGCATATCAGCCGCGAAAACACCTGTTTTGACAGGTATTTCTCGACCTAGCAATTCGTTAAAATCATCATACAATTGACTAGCCAAGTCTGGTTGAGCAGCGCCTGTAAAAGCTGGACGATTCCCTTTTTTTGTATCTGCGTACAATGTAAACTGAGAAATAGAAAGAATCTCTCCGTTTACGTCTTTTACGGACAAGTTCATCTTGTCTTCATCATCTGAAAAAATCCGCATATTGGCAATTTTTCTTGCTGCATATTCTACATCTTCTTGAGAATCATCTGGTGCTACACCGACTAGTAACAGCAGTCCTTGCTGAATCTGATTGTAAAGTTCGGTATCAATTGATACCGAAGCTCGCTTCACACGTTGAATCACTATTTTCATTTTGAACTTCCTATTTTTATATTGAGAAAAAATCACAAGAGATTGCTTGAGTAGAATCTTTCTGCTCTGCTGTTCTCACTTAGCCATTTGTCCGTTTAACCGAATAGACTTCCGGCACACTCTTAATCTTATCAACTACTGTTGTCAGCATAGATAAATTAGCAATCCCGAAAGAAACATGGATATTGGCAAATTTCATATCTTTGGTTGGCTGTGCATTGACGGTGGAGATATTTTTGGTTGTGTTGGACAAGACTTGCAAGACATCATTCAAAAGGCCAGCGCGATTAAGACCATATATATCAATGTGAGCAGTATATTCCTTAACAGAACTATTGTCTTCCCATTCGACATCAATCAAGCGCTGCTCATAATTTTCCTGCGCTCGTAAATTCATACAGTCCTTACGATGAATGGCAACCCCGCGCCCCTTTGTAATGTACCCGACAATCTCATCACCAGGAACTGGATTACAACATTTGGCAATCCGTATCAAAAGCCCTGACGCACCTTGGATAATGACGCCGCCCTCATGTTTGACCTTGAGGGTGTCCTTGTTTTCAACCTTGACTTCACCGCCCTTAACAAGCTCTTCTGCTTCAGCTCTTGCTTTAGCACGCTCTTCTTCACGGCGTTCTCTTTCTGTCAAACGATTAAAAATCGAAACAGCACTAACTTCACCAAAACCAATCGCCGCAAAAAGAGTTTCCTCTGTTTTGTAGCTCGTTTTTTGCAGGACTTCTTCCATGTGTCTTTTGTCCATGTATTTGTTAGCCACATAGCCATTTTCTTGAAATTGTGCTTGCAGAAGTTCTCGACCTTTAGAAATGGATAATTCCTTGTCTTGATTTTTGAAAAATTGACGAATTTTATTGCGTGCCTTGCTAGTCTTAACAAGGTTAATCCAGTCACGACTCGGTCCAAAGGAATTGGAACTGGTAATAATCTCAACTTGGTCCCCTGTTTTTAGCTTCGTAGTCAAGGGCACCATGCGACCATTTACCTTTGCACCAACCGCTTTTTCACCCACTTTTGTATGGATTTCATAGGCAAAATCAATCGGTCCTGAGTCTTTTGGCAGCGAACGAACAGCACCATCCGGCGTGAAGACATAGATTTCTTCAGCAAGGTAATTTTCCTTGACGGAATCCACAAAATCCTGTGCATCATTGGACTGGTCTTGGAGTTCCATCATCTCCTTAATCCAATTCATCCCAATCGCCGATTCTTTGCTATCAACCTGCCCTTTAATACCTTTTTTATAGGCCCAGTGTGCAGCAACTCCGTATTCTGCCACTTCGTGCATTTCTTTGGTCCGAATTTGAAACTCAATCGGTCCCTTAGGCCCATAGACGGTCGTATGGATTGACTGGTAACCATTTGCCTTGCGATTAGCAATATAATCTTTAAAACGTCCGGGCATTGGTCGCCAGAGTTCATGAATGTAGCCCAACATAGCATACACATCACTTTGCGTATCTAAAATGCAACGAATAGCGATCAAGTCATAAATCTCATCAAAACGCTTTTTCTTGTCCTGCATTTTCCGATAAATGGAGTAAATATGTTTAGGACGACCATAGATTTGCCCATGAAGATTGCGCTCAGAAGCATAGGTTTCAATCTTGTGAACCACTTCGTCAACTAAATCCTCACGTTCCCGACGTTTTTCCTTCATCAGGTGGGAAATCTTATAAAACTCTGTCGGATTCAAATATCGAAAAGCTAAATCTTCCAGTTCCCATTTGACGCTCGAAATCCCCAAACGATGAGCTAATGGAGCATAAATTTCCATGGTTTCGCGTGAGATGCGTTCCTGTTTGTCTTTGCGCAGGTGCTTAAGTGTTCTCATATTGTGCAAACGGTCTGCTAGTTTTACCAAAATGACACGGATATCCTTGGACATCGCCATTAGCATTTTGCGGTGGTTTTCAGCCAACTGTTCCTCGTGAGACATATACTTGACTTTACCAAGTTTGGTCACACCATCGACAATCACGCGCACATCATGTCCAAATTCGCCTTCCAAATCGTCCAAAGTTGCAGCTGTGTCTTCTACAACAT
>NZ_KV795598.1:19999-112228 GCF_001809055.1 Streptococcus sp. HMSC034B05
TGTGTCTTCTACAACATCATGTAAAAAACCGCAAGCGACACTGACCGCATCCAACTTTAGCTTAGCTAAAATCCCTGCCACTTGAATCGGATGGATGATATATGGCTCACCTGATTGGCGAAATTGCCCCCGATGCCGATCTACCGCATAAAAAAGAGCTTTTTGAATCAAGGTGACGTCTTCTGATGATAAATATTTTCTAGTAAGAGCGACCACTTGATCGCCCGTCAAATTCACTTCTTTTGGCATTTTCTCTCTCCAGTTCTTCCTACCATTTTATCATTTTTAGACCGATATGAAAACAAGGAAATACAGAAGAAAGCAATAGAATCATAAGAAATACCTAAAAGCTGCAGATTCAATACCATTTCCCCAATACTAGGAAAAAGAACATGGCACCATTTCAGGTAAAAAGCCCGCCTTTAAATAGGCGGGTTGTGATGGAAGAAGTGATGTTTTTCAGTATGCAACATATCTCCGATAAATTCAACATAAGCATAAATGAGATAGCAAGCTGATACAACACCTAGCATAGCAATCAACAACTCAAATAAGGTAGATAAAGACATGATGAACCTCCTCTCCTTATCAAGCAAAAGCATTTTTCGTCATCTAGCTAGCAAATTTGTTCCTGTGCTTCCATCCTTTCTAGCTAAGCTAGATATTTCACTTATATTATACCAAAGTTAGGAGTTAAGGACAATAAAGACCAGCCCTATTAATGAAACTTTCCGGCTACATCAACTCTGTCAGTACACTGACTGCACTTAGTGCGTAAAGTGGAGCTGTCTCTGTCCGCAAGATACGTGGACCCAGCCCTGCAAGTATAGCTCCCATCTCTTCCAATGTGGCAATTTCTGCTGGAGACAGGCCACCTTCTGGACCAAAAATAAATAAAATCCGACTTCCTTTTTTGAGCTCTGTCACAGCCTTGACCAAAGCAGCAGACTCTCCCTCTTTAGCAGATTCCTCATAAGCTACAATAACACGGTCAAACTGGCTCAAACAATCTAAAAAATCAATTTTCTTCTCGAAAAGTCGAACTTCTGGTACCCAATTGCGTTTGCTCTGCTCTGCCGCTCCCAAAACAATCTTCTCTAGTTTGTCTGCTTTTTTAGCAAGTTTCTTACCGTCCCACTTGGCAACAGACCAGTCAGCCGGAAAGGCCCAGATAGCAGCTGCACCCAGTTCCGTCGTTTTCTGAGCTACCCATTCCAGCTTGTCTCCTTTGGGAAAGCCAGAAGCAATCGTCACATGAATCGGCAGCTCCGCGTTGTCTGGTAAATCTTCTACCAGATTCAGCACATGGCGCTCTCTATCTGCAACTCTTGCTAGGCGTTTAATACCATCCTCAAAAACCAGCACTACCTCATCATCTTCTACCAAACGCATAACAGAAAACATATGCTTCACTGTATCCTTGTCCCTCACAGTCAGTGGGGATTGGACGACTCCCTTGATAAAATACTGCTGCATTTAGCCTCCTATCACGCTGGAAATATCCTGTGTTTTCTTAAATACACAGGCATGCCATTCGCCTTGTATCATATGAGTTTCTAAGAAAAATCCAGCAGCTTCAACCGACTCTCTTACCATGTTCCATTTCTCGGAAATAATGCCACTCATAATCAGGTAGCCTTCATTCTTGAGCAAACGGTATGCATCATCAGTCAGATTTACCAGAATATCCGCTAAAATATTGGCTACAATGACATTCGCTTTAATATCCACACCCCGCAAGAGATCGCCAGTAGCTACCTGAATATTCTCCATATTTACATTCAGTTCAATATTATCCTGCGCCACACGTACAGCTATTTCGTCTAAATCATACGCATAAATCTTTTTTGCACCCAAGAGTGAGCTCGCTATAGAAAGGACTCCACTACCTGTCCCTACATCCAGCACCGTCTCACCACCTCGTAGTACTTGTTCTAAGGCAAAGAGACTCATCTTGGTCGTTGGGTGAGTCCCTGTGCCAAAGGCCATGCCAGGATCTAGCTTGATAATCTTCTCACCAGCTGTCGCCTCATACTCCGTCCATGATGGCACAATAGTCAAATCATGGGTAATCCGAGCTGGTTCAAAATATTTTTTCCAATTATCCACCCAATCTTGCTCTGCCAATTCTTGCTGAGTCAAACAGACCTGACCCGTTTCTAAGCCAAAGTCTGTCAGCTCTTTCAGCCGGGCGTGGACCTGGGCCTTGACCACCTCCATATCTACCGTATCAGGATAGTAGCTAGTGATTCGGACCTGTTTCTCTTGCTTAACCTCTGGGAAAATCTCCCCATAGATACCCACCTGACCCAAATAGTCCGCACTGTCATCAATAGCCACGCCCTGACAGCCTGACTCAATCAAAATATTGGCTGTCGCTTCCTCGGATTCCCTATCTACCTCAATCGTTAACTCCTGCCATGTATCCATTGCTCACTCCTTCTTTCACTCAATTGTTTTGGTCATATAAACCATATCCATATCCTCTTTTTCCGGCTTGATATGGGTTTTCCGGTAGCCATTTTTCTCATAAAAGGCCACCATACCCTCATCCTGCAAGACAGTGCACAAATCCCATTGTTTGGCAGCTGAGAACTGTTCCTCTACAAGTTTCAAACCTGCTGAACCAATTCCCCGGCCTTGATAATCGGGCAGAATCGCCGCTGTTCCCAGCCAACACTCTGTCTGCTCATCGTTGGTCTGGATACGGATAAACCCACACACTTCCTCATCATCCTTGACAAAATAATAAAAGCTATTAGGACGTTCTGCCAGCTTCCACTGGATGCGCTCCCGTTCTTCCAGATAAGGATCATACTCATCCTGATATTTGTCATAAACTGCCTTAAAAGCAGCCCGCTGAATACTGACAATGGTTTCTAAATCTGTAGCTTCTGCTTGTTCTATATAAATCATCTTTGAACCTCCTCCAAATAATCTCTCAATCTACTTTTCAACTGTGGAATGACGTTTTCGTCTGCTAATAATTCTTCTATATTTACCAATTTGTAGCCCTGTCCTTCATTACCAAAGACAATCTGATCAATCTCCTTCTGGCTAATCACTCCCACTATAAACACAGAGGTCTTAGCCGGATTGACAATGCCTTGGTAGGCTTTGACCCAAAGAATTGAGCTTTCCTTAATCGTAATGCCTAATTCCTCAAAAACTTCTCGCTTGATACACTCAAAAGGCGTTTCTTCCTTTTCTCTCCCACCGCCAGGAAAATCCCACATATTAGGATAAGGAATAGTGGGAATATCGTCTCTTAAAATGGTTAAAATTGTATCGCCATACAGTAAAGCAATTTTACAACCTGAAAAATCAAACGTTTGATACAAAACAGTCATATCACTCATTCTTCCCTACCTCCGTAAAATCAGTGTTCTTCTTAGGCACGCTTGTATTTCAGTATCTCGGATAAGGATAAAAGTCCGTCTCTTTCAAATCTGCTCTGGCTTTTTCAAAAGCTTTATTATTCCAGACAATTTCAAATTCCTCTGCCGCTGGATCTGCCAGAAAATCCATGAGAGCATCTAATCCCTCTTCGGCTGTCTGCTTCAAAAAATCCACAAAGTAGGTCAAGAATTCACGAGACAAACCTTTTTTTGGCTCGTAAGGAACAACTGTTAGATAATCCTCTGTTTCAAAGTGAGACTTAGCAGGATTATAAAAGAGAACGCTTTCTTCAAAGAAAATGTCTTCTGTGCTACTTTCTCCATCCACATCTAACAGTTCGATGCTATTTGCATTTTGTACTTCTAAGAGAAAGGACACTTCTACGGCATGATTCTTCTTATCCCAGTTTATCTCATAGTCAAATGGAAAGCATTGCCCCATTTCTTCATTTAATATATCCAAAAATCCATATTTAACCATAGCCAGCCTCTCTCCAATCCTTTAAAATGTGTTAAAATAGATACAACTATAGTAACATAAATCAGAACAGTTGAAAAGAATACCAGTAAGGAGGAACACGTATGCCAGAAAATTTAGCTATCCGCATGCGACCTAAAAATATTGATCAGGTCATCGGTCAGAAACATCTGGTCGGCGAAGGAAAAATTATTCGTCGCATGGTGGAAGCCAATCGTCTGTCTTCTATGATTCTCTACGGACCGCCCGGCATCGGTAAGACTTCCATTGCTTCTGCCATCGCTGGTACTACAAAATTTGCTTTTCGGACCTTTAATGCTACCGTTGATAGTAAGAAGCGTCTACAAGAGATTGCGGAAGAAGCCAAGTTCTCTGGTGGTTTGGTGCTACTTTTAGATGAGATTCACCGCTTGGATAAGACAAAGCAGGACTTCCTCCTCCCTCTGTTAGAAAACGGTCTAATCATCATGATTGGTGCCACAACAGAAAATCCTTTTTTCTCCGTCACTCCCGCTATTCGGAGCCGGGTACAGATTTTCGAGCTGGAGCCTCTGACAAATGACGATATTAAACAAGCTATTCAAACAGCCTTGGCAGACACTGAACGAGGTTTTGCTTTTCCTGTCCAATTAGATGATGACGCACTGGACTTCATTGCCACTTCCACGAATGGAGATCTGCGCTCAGCCTTTAATTCTCTAGATTTAGCAGTCCTCTCTACCTCAGCGGATAATTCAGGCGTTCGCCATATCACTCTGGATATTATGGAAAACAGCCTACAAAAGAGCTACATCACTATGGACAAGGACGGGGATGGTCACTATGACGTCCTGTCCGCCTTACAGAAGTCTATTCGGGGGTCTGATGTCAATGCCAGTCTCCATTATGCAGCTCGCTTGATTGAAGCTGGAGACCTGCCTAGCCTCGCACGACGTTTGACAGTTATTGCTTACGAGGATATTGGTTTGGCAAATCCCGATGCTCAGATTCATACAGTGACCGCACTTGAAGCCGCTCAAAAACTTGGGTTCCCAGAAGCTCGCATCCTCATTGCCAACATTGTCATTGACCTAGCACTTTCTCCTAAGTCCAACTCGGCCTACGTAGCCATAGACAAAGCACTCTCTGACTTGCGCCAGAACGGAAATCTCGCTATCCCTCGCCATCTACGAGACGGTCACTACGCTGGCAGTAAGGAGCTGGGAAATGCCCAAGATTACAAATATCCACATAACTATCCTGGTAACTGGGTACAGCAAAACTATCTTCCTGAAAAAATAAAAAATGCCGATTATTTCACTCCGAACGAAAATGGAAAGTACGAACGAGCCCTTGGAATGACTAAAAATAAGATTGATCAACTCAAAAACCACTAAAAAATCGTGGTATCGTTTGCAAAAAATCAATTTTTTCTCTTGAATTTTTCAAAAATTGTGGTATCATAATTATAGAAACGCTGTGGTGTACGACTTCACACTTAAGTGTTGACCGACTATTTTTTGTATTATTAGGGAAACAAAAGACTTCTAACAGCTTGCAGGCCGTTTCACGCGGAAGCAGCTTCAGTTAGAGCGAGTTGCCCACCTGCTTAATTGCGCGGGTTCAATACAAATCGTGAAAGTTCGGCACCAATACAGCTTTTTTATTGCCTCCTTAGCTCAGTTGGTAGAGCAGTGGACTCTTAATCCATGGGTCACAGGTTCGAGCCCTGTAGGGGGCATAATAAAATTTAAGTAGAAAGCCTATATGATAGGCTTTTTTGTTGTTCTCACTTATAATCTTCTAACCTTGTTATAGTTACAAAAAATAATAAAACAGCCTTTTTTGTTTCACAAAAAGCCATACTAAAATTCTCAAACTATCTATTTCCTTTCTTGACATCTCCCATCAAAAGAGTTAAAATGCTTTCATTCTCAAACTATACTATATAGGGGATGTAGATATGAAATTTTCTAATTGTTTATTGCTATTTCTTGCAGGAACTGTTCTTGTTTTATTAGCGCTTTTTCTATTTACAGATCCAGCAGCTAATCTTGTTGCTTACAGCTGGTGGATTGCATTTGGTTTATTGGTTGCTTCTATAGCGGCTATTTTAAACTATTTCTCTGTGCCAAAAGAGCTTCGCTCACCTGTTTATCTTTTCCAAAGATTATCAACCTGCTCTTAGCTATTTACCTCGTTGCTTATGGATTGTGACCTTACCTTTCATCATTCCAACCATTTTAGGAATTTAGTTAATTGTAGAAGCCATTATTGCTTTCTTTAAAGGTAATTGTCTAGGACTGATTTTCTCTGCTATTGGCAATCACATCATGTGGATGACGCTACTTGTATTTCTGCTTAGATTAGTCATTTTGTTCAATCCAATAGCTACAAGCGTCTTTGTCATTTATGCCGTTGCTTTTGCATTTTTAATTGCTGATTTTACCTATATCGTTGATGCCTTTCGTAAATAATCTAGCTGCCATTTTGGGCATATTAAAATAGCTGGGAAGTTACATTCTCAGCTTTTTTATATCTTATTTGTCACTTTTTCGCATTCCATTCAGCATAGAATTGATCTAAGTATTCTTCCAAAAAGTGATGTCTACTTTCTGCCATTTTTTGAGCAGCAGCGGTATTCATCATGTCTTTTAATTTGAGTAATTTCTCATAGAAATGCATGATAGCTGAACTCTTCCCAGTACGATATTCTTCCAATGTCATGTTTTCTCTCGGCTGCAAATCTGGATCGTGAATCGGTCTCCCTATATGACCTGAATAAGCCATAGCGCGTGCTATTCCAATCGCTCCAATCGCATCCAAACGGTCAGCGTCTTGAACAATTTTCCCCTCCAAAGTGCTGACATTCTTCTGTTGATGACCACCTTTAAATGACATCGTTGAAATAATATCCAGCACATGAGCTATTTCCGCATCTGAAGCCTGATGATTCTGTAGCCATTGCTCAACCTTTTGCAAGCCCACCTCTTCATTCTCATTTAATTTCCCGTCAGCTATATCATGCAGCAAGGCAGCTAGCTCACAAATAAAAGCATCTGCTTGTTCTTGTTTGGCAATTTCTACAGCATTGTTCGTGACACGCACAATATGCCACCAGTCATGCCCGCTCATCTCGTCTTTCAGTTCAGCATAAACAAAATCTCTCGCTTCTTGAAGAATTTTCGCTTGTCTATCCGTTATCATCTGTCACCCTTTTTATTTATATACACAAAAATCTCGAAGCGATTTCGAAACTTTCTTGATTATACTCATTTTTCAAGCCCAATCGTTTTCATTTTTTGTTGAATTTGTTGGTAGACGTGATTCCAGTCATTGGGATTTGCAATATCTAAATCATCCGTTGCAATTCTCATTTTAGGACTGTAGTTGTAATCCTCATACCAATTTTGATAATGCTTATAAAGCAGTTGATAGTAGTCAGCTAGTCCATTTTCTTCATTTGGTTGCTCATAATTGCGACCGCGTTTTTTGATATTGTTCATAATATGATCGAAACTTCCGTCTAAATAAATCAACAAATCTGGCGCTTTCTTAGGCAGACCTTGGATTTCTTCCATCATATTGTCTAAAAGTTCCAAGTAGATATCATACTCTTGCTCACTGATACTTCCCTTGAGTGTATTGATATAAGTAAACAAAGCGTCTTCATAAATAGAACGATCTAGAATATTATTGTCGTCATGATAAGCCGCTTTGATCATTTTAAAGCGTTTATTTAGAAAATAAATCTGCAAAGCAAAGCCATATTTATCTGGGTCTTCATAATATTTATCCAAAATAGGATTTTCTTCTACCGGTTCAAAAAATGGCTGCGTTCCTAATTCCTCGGCTAATCGATAAGTGTAAGTCGTCTTACCTACCCCAATCATGCCCGCTAAAATAATCACTATCTTCCTGCACCTCCAAAATCTATCTAATATCAGGTCATCAGCTTCAATAAAAACACCATATATTGTGCTAAAAAAAATAATAACACAATATATTGATGACGTCAAGATATAAAACTTCTAAATGTACAAACAAAAACAACCTTGTAAGAAGAAACACGATCAACTCTAGTACAAGTGTTATTTTTAGTATTCTCCATTTGTGACAGTAAATTTAATATGCGAATAATCTTTTTCTAAATCTTTCCCCTTCAAAAAAGCTACTGCATCTTTTTTTATCTGAATGAGGTCAATTCCTTGTGCCTGTGCTGCAAATACACAACCACAATAACATTGGCGGTAAATGTCGTACTCCTCGCACATTTCGACTGAGCGCTTATAGCCTTGATTTTTCTTGAAATCACTAGGAAGATACTGCGTTGCATAAACTTTCTGTACTTCAATTCCAACGCTATTGATTGTCTGCGAATTTTTATGAGGACTGATTGTCAAGGCGCTTCCAAAATAGTCAAATCCCAAATCAACCGCCACTTGCGCTGTCTTATCCAAGCGATAATCATAGCAGACTTTGCAACGATCGCCACCTTCCGGCTCTTCTTCCAAGCCATGTACTGTCCGAAAAAATTCCTGTGGCTCATAGGGAGCTTCTAAGTATCGAACATGATTACCAGTATTTTCATTGAAATCATGAACAAATTTTTGTGCAACATAGGCACGGCGCTGATATTCTGCCTTAGGGTGAATATTTGAATTAGCAAAATAAACCGTCACATCCGCATACTGGGTCAAATACTCCAGAGTATAGGTCGAACAGGGTGCACAACAAGTATGCATCAAAATCGTAGGACGCTTCTGATCTGATTCCCAAACTTTGACCATTTGCTGCATGACACGATCATAGTTTATTTTTTGGTTGGGATTCATTTTATTCAGAATTTCTTCAACATCAATCATCGTTTTCTCCTTAGAAATGTATCACTATTTTACCACAGAAAAGGAGCGGAGACAAATAGACAAAAGAGAATAACTTTTTCAAACAGCACTAATTTATCAAGCAAGAAAAATAAAGTTCTGGTTCTTTTGGCTCTCTTTGTATTGATCGTACATGTACCCCAGCTAAAAACTTTAAAAAAAGTGAGTTTGGATTTATCAAATCCAAACTCACTTCGCTTTTTATATCCTTCAAAAGCACGTTTGCGCTTCAACATAAAAGCAATCTCGTGCAACATTAAACATCGTTAAGAGCTGTATGAGAAAAACAAATCTTCTCTTATTCATCAAATAATTCGTTGATTTTCTAGCTTGTTTTACTCTTTAAACTCTCTATATCTTAAATTACATCATCCCGCCCATCATACTTGGATCCATTGCTGGAGCTGGGCTAGCTGGTTCTGGTTGGCTAGCAACAACTGCTTCTGTTGTTAAAATAAGGCTAGCTACTGACGCAGCATTTTGAAGGGCAGAACGAGTAACCTTGACTGGGTCAATGATACCTGCTTCAATCATGTTGACCCATTCACCAGTTGCAGCATTAAAGCCTGTACCAACTTCAGAGTTTTTCAAACGGTCAATGACGATCGAACCTTCAAATCCTGCATTGATAGCGATTTGTCGAATAGGTTCTTCCAAAGCACGAAGAACGATATTACGACCTGTTGCTTCATCACCTGATAAGTCTAAGGCTTCAACAGCATTTAAAACATTCACAAAGGCTGTTCCACCACCTGAGACAATTCCTTCTTCAACAGCGGCGCGAGTTGCATTGAGGGCATCTTCAATGCGGAGTTTCATTTCTTTGAGTTCTGTTTCTGTTGCAGCACCCACTTTGATGACTGCCACACCACCTGACAATTTTGCTAAACGTTCTTGTAGTTTTTCTTTGTCAAATTCAGATGTAGCACTTTCAATTTGCGATTTAATGACAGCCACGCGGTTAGCAATCGCTTCAGCAGCTCCTGAACCTTCCACAATCACTGTGCTATCTTTGTCGACAGTCACTTTTGAGGCTTGTCCAAGTGCTTCAATGGTTGCATCTTTCAATTCTAGACCAAGATCTTCTGTAATCACTGTACCGCCAGTCAGAATCGCAATATCTTCTAACATAGCCTTACGACGGTCACCGAAGCCTGGCGCTTTCACAGCGACTACATTGAAAGTACCGCGGATTTTATTTAACACAAGAGTTGGAAGAGCTTCACCGTCTACATCATCTGCGATAATCAATAATGGACGACTTGTTTTTAAAATATTTTCCAACAAAGGAAGAATTTCTTGGATATTAGAAATCTTCTTATCTGTAATCAAGATATATGGATTATCTAAATCAGCAACCATTTTTTCATTATCTGTTACCATGTATTGAGAAAGATAGCCACGGTCAAACTGCATACCTTCCACAACATCAAGCTCTGTTTCCATTCCTTTTGATTCTTCAATAGTGATGACACCGTCGTTGCCAACTTTTTCCATAGCTTCAGAAATGTATTCTCCGACTTTTTCAGAACGTGATGAGACAGCTGCAACTTGCGCAATCGCTTCTTTATTAGAAACCGGAACAGAATTTGCTTTTAAGGCTTCAACAGCTGTTGCAACAGCTGTTTCAATACCACGACGAATGCCAATTGGGTTTGCACCAGCCGTTACATTTTTGATTCCTTCGCGGACAATGGCTTGGGTCAAGACAGTCGCAGTAGTTGTTCCGTCACCAGCGATATCATTAGTTTTTGAAGCAACTTCTGACACCAACTTAGCGCCCATATTTTCAAAATGATCTTCGAGTTCAATTTCTTTTGCAATAGTCACACCGTCATTTGTGATGAGTGGTGAGCCAAATGATTTTTCAAGAACAACATTGCGTCCTTTAGGTCCTAAGGTTACTTTAACGGTATCTGCCAAAATATCGACACCACGTACCATAGCACTTCTTGCATCTGCTGAAAATTTAATATCTTTTGCCATTTTTACAATTCCTCTTTCTATAAATGTTTAATTTATTCAACAATCGCTAGAATATTTGTCTCATTGACAACGAGATACTTTTCTTCGCCGTCTTTGACTTCAATTCCTGCATGGCTTTCAACGAGAACAGTATCATCGGCCTTCACGCTTGGAGCAACGAGTTCACCGTTGAGCGTACGAATTCCTTCCCCGACAGCTATAACTTTTGCCGTCTTCGTTGCATCTTGTCCTGCTCCTGCAATGACAAAGCCACCAACTTTTTGTTCTCTTTCTTCTACTTTTAGGACCACACGGTCGCCTAATGGTTTAAGCATTTGTTTACCTCCAATATCTTGTTTTAGCACTCTATATACACGAGTGCTAATATTTACATTTTCTATTGTATCACTTGGTCAGAAATAGTCAAGAAAAAAACTCTGTCAAATGACAAAGTTTTTAAGGGGAAAGCAAATAAGTTTTTATTAGACCAATCTTAATTTTTCTTCAAAATCGTCAATAACTTTTTTAAGATTCAATCGTCCTTTATAAATACCATAACCAAAGACAAGCATTGCTAGAATCCCTAGTACCGCTAGGATCGTTCCAGCAATAAAGGCAATAAAATTGGTCTGACGGAAGAAATAAACCAGAACAAGACCGATACTAGCAATAGTAAAGAAGAGACTAAACCAACGCCCTAGATTTTCAATCATGTGTTTTTGGTATTGAATTTCCGTTTCATATCCTTGAATCAATTCTTGTTCTGTCATATTTTTCTCCTATTTAGTATTTCAATCCTGGGTTGAAGAAGCCAACCAATACACCAAGGAAAGCAATTACTACAAGAAGCAACATTACTTTGATAGGTGAGAGATTTTTCTTAGCCATTAACCACCAGCAAAAGACGATAAACAAAGCTGTCAATAAACCTGGATAAACACCGTCTAATTGGCTTTGTAAAACCAAGAAGGCTTTCCCTGAAGAATCTTTCAATTTGAAAGCTGTCTTAACAGGTACCCATGTCGCTGCAACCGCACCGATGACCATACCACCAATGATAGACACAGACTTACGGATAGCTTGTCCTTGAGGGCCTACAAGAAATTCAACTGCTTTATCTCCTAGTTCGTACCCTTTAAAGTAGGCGAATTTCATACCAAAGTAGGCGAGCAAGTTCCAAACCACGATATAGAAAATCGCACCAAGTGGTGAGCCACCATTTGACAAACCGAGAGCAATACCTAATATAATCGGAATCAAGGTACCAACAATCAGTGAATCACCAATTCCTGCAACAGGTCCCATGAGACCAGCACGAAGACCGTTGATTGTTTCATCATCTACTCCATCAGCCCCATTCGCACGCGCTTCTTCTAAACCTGCTGTAATCCCTACAATCAATGCACCTAATTGCGGCTCCGTGTTAAAGAATGCGGTGTAGGTGTGCATTGCTTTTGCTTGATCTTCTTTTTTAGAATATAATTCTTCCACAATTGGTAGCATTGAAGCCAGATATCCAAAGGTTTGCATGTGTTCTTGTGAGAAGCAAGTTAAGTTCCCATAATACCAATGATGAAAAGATTTTCCTAATGTTTTTTTCGTTAATTTAACCATTTTAAATATCCTCCTCATCGTCATCATCAAAACTTGCACTAGCAGCCGCTTGTGCTCTTACATTTTTCGCCATTTGAATTTCATAGAATAATACTGCAAAGATTAATGAAATGACTGCACAAGATACAAGGTTAAGTCCTAATGAAGCTGCTAAAGTAAATCCAACAAAGAATGGAATGAAATCAACAGCTTTTTCAACGATTTGTTTTAAGAGGATGGCAATTCCGACACATGGAAGGAGAGAGCCGACCGTAAAGAGGGTTTTCATTGGAATACCATCCAATGGAAGAGCTGTTTTTAAAGCAGTAACCGCATCGGCACCTAATTTACACATAATAAGCGTTGGCAAGAATGAGAATACTAAATGGGAAATCCATGGGAAGCCCCAGTCTACCACATATAAGCGTTTAAATTCACCTTTTTCAACAGCTCTCCAGCCAATATGTTGCCAAAGTAGATTCATAGTAGCTGTACCATAGAAAAGAACTGTACCGACTGTACCAACGAGTGTTCCCATTGATTTAGCCAAGTTAGCAGCATCTGCAGAGTCAAGTGACAGTCCTTGTGATTGAATAGCAACCATTGCCAGAGGAATCCCAATATAAGAAACCGCACGAACGTCAGCTGAAACAGTACCGCCAGGTGTTACCAAAGCGATGTAAACAAGTTGCATCGCAACCCCACAGATGATACCTAATTTCACATCTCCTAGGATCAGTCCTGAAACAAGACCACCTACAAGTGGGCGCCCAAGAGTATAGTTACCAATGGATGTACCACCTAGGCCAGGCATGGATGATAGACAGGCAAATAACCCTAATAAAGCGGCTTGAAACCACGAAATTGTCATAATAAAGCCTCCTTAATGCTTATTATATTTTATTAAAAACCGAATTTAGACTTGAAATCGTCCCAATAGCCAATAGACACATCTGGTAAGAGTTGGAATTTTACTTTATAGCCAGCTTTTTGAATTGCTTCAAGTGCTTCTGCTTCTTCCTGTGTAATGGATTGATTGTTTCCCAATTTAGTAGCACCCGGACGATCATTAGCTGGACCAACGATGATTTCTTTGATATCACCAGGCACAAAACCTTGATCAACTAGTATTTCTTTCATATCAATTGGATTTTTAGTAATCAAGAAATAGCGACTATCGGAATCCAATACCTTTTGTGATTTTTCTTTCCATGCTTCTTTTGTCCAAACAAATGTTTTTTTATCAGAAGCTGCTTTATAGGCTTGCTTTAAAACTGCATTTCCTGCTGCAGCATTATTGACAGCAACTAACCCGTCACAAGGATATTCCTTTGCCCAGCGAGTTACTGTTTGACCATGAATCATACGGTCATCAATACGCACAAATGAAATTGTCATGATACATCTCCTTTTTACACTCTTTAAATATCGTCTTCATCCTCTTCGTCACTAGAAGTCACATCAAATTCTTGCAATGCTGCGGAAGCTTCTGAGAGAATAGCCTTAACCAGTTCTTTCCCTTCCAGCATATCTTTCATTACTAAGCCCGTGAGCCCCATTGTCAAATTAAGACCACCAAGTACGACTGCAGTATTTAACTTGTCAAGTTCCGCTAAAACGTTGCAAGCTGTTGTCAAAGGGCTTCCTCCGACAATATCTGCTAATACCAAAACCGTATCTTCTACACTAAGACCAGACAATGCTTGCCGAAAGTCAAAAGCAAAATCATCAACAGACTTGCCTTCTTTTAATCCTACTGCAATGACTTGATCTGTCTTATCACCAGCAAACATCTTAAGCGAGCTTTGTACTCCTTCTGCTAGTCCACCATGACTGACTAGTACCAGATATTTCATGTTCTTTCCTCCTTCATTTCCTGTCTTTATTTTACTAAAGCTGGAACCGGTTTCATATTGTCAAATGTCACTTTGTAAAGATGACAATTGTTAATTAAAATGTGACATTTGTCATCTAGATTTTCAAAAATAAAAAATAGCCAACTTTGAGCTGAACTGCGCCTCCAAAAGTTAGACTCAAAAATCTAACTTTTGGGGCGCAGCTCAATACTCACTTAGCTATTTTCTTTTTAATACTGTTAAACTTCTATTTGCCTGTTTCTTCCATTTCTCTTTGAATACTTGGCAAGCGACTGTCGATTTCATTGTTCTTGAGAGCATTTTCGAGTAAGTGATCAATGCGTTCCAGAGAGTGATAATCCACATCTCGACTAATATCTAAGACAGAATGTTTCATCATATGATCCAATCTTTGAGAAGTCAATGAATTCAGACCAAAATCATCTGCTTGTAAAATCTTTTTCGTCTGACTGCTTTTAACAACTGATAGCAAGACAGATGTTCCTTGCGACTTTTCAAATAAATTCTGTTGAGTTTTTTGATTTTGACACAATAATTTCATAAATTCCCAAGCTAATTTATCTTGTTTTGTCTTTGAAGACATGGCAAAAAGGGACGTTTTCACTTGTGTTGCAGGAATGCCTGCTTTAGCAGCTGGCATGGGAATACAAGTCCAAGAAAATCTAGAATACTTTGCTACATGATAAGGATAAGGTTTATAAGTCCGATATTGCGCCAAACTCATAGGATAAAAAGCAACCTTGCCTTCATCAAAATCATTTGATGTTACCTTGTACCGTTGATTCAATGAAGTTAATTTGCTGATAAAGGACAACGCTTGATGCATTTCTGCGCTATCAACATTGACACCACTTTGATTTCTCAGATGACCATTATAAGCTACTAAGGCCTGCTTCCAGGTATAATCCGTAATACCATATTGGTCAATCAGACCGTCCCCGTTTGTGTCCTTTGTGACTTTTTGACAAATCGCATACAAGTCTTCTAAAGTCCAATTAGAATCGGGAATCGAAATTCCTTCCTTTTCCAGCAAATCCTTATTGACACACATCATGACAGGATTGCTTTCAATCGGCAAAGCATAGCTGTGCCCCTGATATTGTCCGGCTTGATAAGCAACTGGATAGTAAGCGGCAACTTCATTTTTGCTAAGTAAAGAGTCTAAGGATTTGAAAGCCCCGGAAGCCGCTAACATAGAAAAATCATTTTCAGGCACCATAAACACATCTGGCTGTTCCCCTTTTAAAATTTTTTCAGCTAGCCAGCCGTCGTAATCTTTCTTAGGAATACCACTCTCATAGACCACCCTAACTTGTGGATGTGACTTTTCAAATTGTCGAATAATTTTGTCTAATATTCTATTTTCACGGCTATTTGGGACATCCCAGCTACTACCAGCATAAACTCCGATTCGCAAAATTTTCTTCTGAGTAGATGTCCATAAAACAAAGCCCAGAGCCACTAGAAGAAGGCTTGAAATTAAAATTACCATATATCGAAATTGCCACTTCATTTGTCATTGTCCTTATTAAAATCACGCTGGGTAACACCTGTCTGTACAGCCCATATAGCTAATTGCGTGCGGTCACGTAAGTTTAGCTTTGATAAGATGCCAGATAAATAATTCCGTATAGTCCCTTCAGACAAGAACAACTTCGCTGCAATTTCCTTGTTTGAAACTCCAAAACCAATTTGTTGGATAATCTTCCACTCAGTCTGACTCATATCTTCTACATTTTCTTCCGCAACAGAAATGGCAAAATTCGACTGCGCCATTTGTGAAAAGATTTTAAACACTTTGCTAGCAATGTTCGGATTAATCATAGCTCCGCCTTTGTGAACCGTTTGAATAGCTTGATACAATTCTTCAGTAGAGACTCCTTTTAAGATATAACCAGAAGCACCATATTTTAAAGCAGAAAAAATGAAATCATCGTCATCAAAAGTTGTTAGAATAATAATTTTGATATTTGGATAGTGTTCTTTGACTGCCTTTGTACAGAGAACACCGTCCATAACAGGCATTCGAATGTCCATCAAAATCACATCAGGGTGTACATGATGCAGTTTGTCAAGCACTTCTTTGCCATCTCCGACTATTCCCACTACTTCAATATCTGGATGTGCCGATAAAACAATCTGTAAAGACTCACGAATCAAGGCCTGATCATCTGCAATTAAAACTTTAATCATTCTTTCCTCCTATTTTCGGAATTTTAATATAGGTATAAAAGCCATTACGATTTTCAAAATGGACACTACCGCCAATAATCGCTAGGCGTTCCTGCATTTGTTTTAGACCATAACCATAGTGAAGCTCGTCAAAACCAACTCCATCATCTTGTATAGTCATGATATAATTCTCTTCTTCTAATAACTCAATCCAAACCGTTTTGGCATGCCCATGCCGTACCGAATTGGTAATGGACTCTTGAATCACCCGAAAGACAATATCTTCTTTTGCAACATCCAAATCAATTGTGGCCCATTCATAGCGAAAATGAATTTCCAAATTAGAAATGGCTTCATATTCTCGAATAATTTTGAACAACGCTTCCTTTAAGCTATTATTTTCTAAAGCACCAGGTCGCATTTTATTGAGTGAACCTCGTACATCACGGATACCATCTCGTACAACCACAGAAACATTTTCTAACTGTTCCTTAGCACAATTTTTGTCAATCTCCACCAATACTTTAACTGCATCAATCCCCGCAGAAATCCCTGTCAAAGCATGCCCTAGCGTATCATGAATTTCTCTAGCGATTCGCTTTCTTTCACGGTCTTCTGCGATTTTTTCAGATAAGGCTAAATAACTATTCAACTCGCGATTGGCTTGTGCGGCCATGCGTAGCTCTTCTTCAATATGGTGTTTTTCGGTCATCGCAGATAAAATATAGAATAGTAGAGAAATCATAAAGACAACTAGATTCAGTGAAAAGAGAAAATTCTTTCCAAAAAGGAGAGCCATGCGAATCGATTCTGGACAAAAGCGAATATAAGTATCTAACGAAGGCAATTTGACAAAAAGCGACATTAAATCATAGTTGGATAAGAGCAACATGGTAAAACTCAAAATGATAAAGGAAAACCAGTATTTCCGATCTTTTGAAGTGTTAAATTCTTTGGAACCATAAAAAATATCTGCAAAAACTAAGAGAATCAGACCATTATAAGAAGAATGCAAGACAGAAAAGATAACTAACATCAGCAAAATCTCAATAATAGTTACTTTATCATAAACGGATAGCTGATTTGGATGCTTCTCACGGTAATAAAAAACCAACAATAAGCAAGCATAAAAAGCAATAGACATCCAAAAGCTAAAACTCGGCGATCCTGGTATAGCATCTAAACGTCCTAACAGTGAATGAGCATATCCTTTTGCCACTACATAATTCGTTGCAAAAAGATAAATAGAGGCATTGTAAACAATGGCAATAAAATTGATGGCCATCAAAGCAATTTTGCTATAAAAGATACTTCTATTTTGTCTCATTATTGCCACCCTGTAATTGTATATTGAGCGATATTCTCTTTATTTACTAAATGAACAGGAATGAGATATTCCTCTTTGTAAGCTTGATGTTTCATCATGCGCTCAATCACTTCTGTCACCTTTCTGCCCATTTGAATCGGAGACTGAGCAACCGTCCCTTGAATATCATTGGTATTTGCCAAGAAATTTTTAATATCAGGTGAGCCATCTACGCCATAGATTGCAATCTTGTCTGTCACACCTTGATCTTTTATAGCCGCAAGAGCTCCGATAGCTGCACGATCATTTAAAGACATGACCACATTAAATTGCATCCCTTCATTCAGGGCTTTTTTTACTTGAGGCATACTTTCTTCTGTTTGCCCCAATGTCTCTCGCTCAGAGACCACCTGATAAGCAGGATGTCCTTTAATCGTGTCTAAAAATCCTTGAATTCGGTCCATCGCAGACACTGCATTACGATGTTCCAACAGTAAAATCTTCGCACTTGATAATCGTTTCATCATATCATTTGCGATTAACACGCCTGCTTGATAATTATCAGATACAATAGTTGTATCAACCTTGGCTTCCTTACTAATCGGTGCATCTACAACAATAATTTTAATACCTGCTTTTTTAGCTTTCCTCAAAGATGCAATAATTTTTGAACTATCGCTTTTAACGGGGTTAATGACAATGACATTCACTTTTTCTTGAACAAAATAATCAATCTGCTGGCTTTGCTTGTCTTCGTCTAGTTCTGGATCTCGCACATAAAGCCGATTGCCCTGTTGATTCGTTTTTTTCTCAATCTCCGCATTTAAAGTTTTATAAAAATCATTATTCATCGTCATATAGGTTGCTCCTATCTTGACCTGTTTACTATCTGATGAAATTCCCTTTACATAGAGAAAAACTAAGCCCGTCAAAACAAAAACTAATAGAGAAAATAATAGATATTTACGACAATTGCGATATTGCTTTTTTCCTTTACCTGCTCTCATTTTTTCTCCTTATCAACAGCAATCTTAAACAGAAAACTCTGTTTTAGCTAGGTTTATTATATTATATTTATACAAAAAAACAAAACTTCGACAAGAAAAAGAAGTGTGAAAAACTTGAAAAATCCCTCTCACTTTCTTGTTTTTAGACTCAAGTTGAAACTAAATGCAACATCTTTTCAGATTGTTGGTTTCTATATTGTGCATATTTTTCGTACGTTGTTGAAAGCACAAAATGTTAACAGTTTTTACTCTAACTAGAAAAAGTAGACTGGATGTTGTCCAGCCTACCTTATTTTTATTTAAAACGGCAATTCCTCTTCTTCTAGAACCAAATCTGCCAAGTCTGCACCTGTATTATTCTCACGAAGAGCTCGTTGGGCACGACTTTCTAATAACTGGAAGCCATTGCAAAGCACTTCTGTTACATAATGTGTCACACCGTCTTTCTCATAACGGCGAGTACGAAGTTCTCCATCAAGAGAAATTAAGCTTCCTTTTGTTGCATAACTTGCTAAGGTTTCGGCTAATTTGCCCCAAACAATGACGTTTACAAAATCCGCTTCTCGCTCGCCATTTTGTCCTTTATATCGGCGATTAACAGCAAGCGTTGCACGCGCCACAGATTTATCATTAGCTGTTTTATTTAACTCTGGTGTATTAACCAAGCGACCAATTAAAATTACTTTATTATACATTTTCTTTTCCTCCTAACTATTTATTCGTAAGAAAAAAGAAAAAATCGTGAAAATTCACGATTAATTTGTACTTATTCTTGCCAATGTTTGATTGGATCAAAAGCTGTTCCTACTACTTCCGAGCTTGCTAATTCAATAATTCCGCGCTTTTGTGGGGCATTTGGTAGTTGCAACTCACGAGGACTGCACATCATACCAAAACTCGCTACTCCACGCAGTTCACCAGGAAAAATCAAGTTTCCTTTTGGCATCATAGCACCAGGTAATGCCACAATCGTCTTGAGACCCACTTTAGCATTAGGCGCTCCTGCTACGATTTGAATTACTTTTTCTGCTGCGACTCTTACTTGACAAATATTGAGATGGTCACTATCCGGATGTGCTTCCATTTCAACAATTTCACCCACTACAAATTTTGGAGTAAGGTCATTGACTAATTCTGGCTCAAAACCTGCTTGACTCAATTCTTGGTTAAGAACTGAAATTTCTTCATCGGTCAGGAAAACTTGTCCGCGATCAGTGATATTAAAAAGATTGGAAACCCCAAAAATATTCCAAGCAACCGTTTCTCCAGTATCTTGGCGATAGACACGCGCCACATCACCTTTGCGTTCAGCAGATAACTTAGCATCTTGACTGTCTGCAACAATCACCATCAACACATCGCCAACATGCTCTTTATTATATGTAAAAATCATTGTTCCTCCACTATATACAATTCATACTAACTGTGCTAAAAATTCATTGATTTGCATCTTCGTTTTTCGCTCTCGATTAACAAAACGACCAATTTCTTGCCCATTTTCTAAGACTACCAGGCTAGGAATGCCATAGATATTCCATTTTTTGGCAACTTCCATATAGTCATCACGATTAACCTCAACAAAGGTAAAATCGGGATTTTCTGCTTCAATTTCAGGCAGCAATGGTTTTAGAAAACGACAATCTCCGCACCAGTCAGCTGTGAAAAGGAAAACAGTTTTTCCTTCACGATTTACTAATGTTGCTAATTCTTCGATAGTTGCTGGAATCATCATTGTTCTTCCTCATAGCTCAATTCGCCATTTTCATACACAAATGTAAAGTGCCGATCATCTTCGTACACCACACCACCAACCAATTGATGTTCATCTGACTTATATAATTGCACGTACAGTGTAGCAATTGGACCTAATTCAGATAACCTTTTCCGAATGTCAGCAACTAATTGCTCACGCTGCTCAGCTTCTTTTCGTTCATCCAACGTTTTTTTAGTAGCATAAGCTGCAATCCCTACTCCCGCAAGTGCAGCCGTTGTTAATAGAATCTTTTTAGCTTTCATGACAATATTTTAACACAAAAGATAAATTGGGACAAATCGAAACACTATTGTTTTTTATCTTTGAACGCTACCCAACTATGATAGAAAATGATAAAATAAGAGCAGAAAGAAGGTTAATGATGTCAGAATTATTTTCAAAAATTAAAGAAGTGACAGAAATCTCTGCTATTTCAGGGCACGAAGCGCCTGTTCGTGATTATTTGCGTGAAAAAATCACCCCTCATGTGGACGAAGTCGTAACAGATGGCCTAGGAGGCATTTTCGGAGTGAAACATTCAGAAGCTATTGATGCGCCACGTATACTCGTTGCTGCACACATGGACGAAGTTGGCTTCATGGTGAGTGAAATCAGAGCAGACGGAACTTTCCGAGTCGTTCAAATCGGAGGTTGGAATCCACTGGTTGTCAGCAGCCAACGCTTTAAATTATTTACTCATACAGGAGACGAAATTCCTGTTATTTCAGGCTCCATTCCACCGCATTTGACACGTGGAACAGGTGGACCAAGTCTACCAAGGATTGAAGACATCGTTTTTGACGGTGGGTTTGCTGACAAAGCGGAAGCTGAAAGCTACGGGATTCGTCCCGGTGACACGATTGTGCCAGACAGTTCCGCTATCCTCACAGTCAACGGCAAAAATATCATTTCTAAAGCTTGGGATAATCGTTACGGTGTTCTCATGGTGAGTGAACTAGTTCAGGCACTTTCTGGACAAAAACTTGACAACGAACTTTATGTTGGGGCAAACGTCCAAGAAGAAGTTGGCTTGCGTGGTGCTCATGTTTCAACGACTAAATTTGACCCAGAAGTTTTCCTTGCGGTGGACTGTTCTCCAGCTGGTGACATTTATGGCGATCAAGGTGCCATCGGAGAAGGAACCTTAATTCGTTTCTTTGATCCAGGACATCTCATGCTACCGAATATGAAAGATTTCCTTTTGACAACCGCAGAAGAGACAGGTATCAAATATCAATACTACTGTGGCAAAGGCGGTACTGATGCAGGTGCAGCACATCTGAAAAATGGCGGCGTACCTTCAACTACTATCGGTGTCTGTGCACGCTATATTCATTCTCATCAAACGCTCTATGCAATGGACGACTTCCTCCAAGCTCAAGCTTTCTTACAAGCTCTGGTTAAGAAGTTGGATCGCTCAACTGTTGATTTGATTACACGTTATTAAAGTTTGAAGCTAGGAACTTTTTTCCCAGCTTCAAACTTTACTGTCTCAATGTATTTTTGCTATTAGAAGTAAAGAGACTGAACGTCATGTTCGGTCTCTTTTGAATGTTTATTCATCATTTTTACTTATTGTTTAAGCCCATCAACTTACGAAACTCAGGAATCCGTTGCAGCTGCGGAACAATGAGCATCGTCACAAATACTCGTAAAGGAATTTCAAAAACTGACCAAGCCCGAGCTGCATATAGAGCAAAAAATGGTACCTTATATTGCAAATGTAGAACTAGTGGTATCAATGTAAATGTTCCCACTCCCATAATAGCTAATGTGGCTAACGTAACCCACAACCAGTCTTTCTTGCGCTCTACTTTCAATTCTTTTCCATAAAAGAAATAACCATAGAGCATACCTTGCAGCGCTTCAATCAATGTAAACCAGATAATAAATGGATGTCCTTGATTTACAAAAAAGAAAGAGGCTACATCGTAAACAGCAGAAACCAGACCAGACAATAATGGATCAGCAATCGTTCCCATAAGGGTATAGCTAATAAAGGCAGGGCTTAGCTTCCATAAATTAGGAATAACAAAGACTGAGAACTTCTCCAACACAAAGCAGAGAGCCACAATCATAGCAAGGGCAACCAAAAGTTGCACCGACAACTTAGGCGAATTCTTTTTCATAGTTCGCTCCTTTTCTATTCGGGAGCCGTCTGATCGACAGCGGATGCAATGGCCTACCGCACAAAAGTTTCGTTGTATGGCAACATCCCATCCATACACACTTAACGCAGACCACTTACTCTGTGCAAATGAATTGCTCTTTTATTCTATCATATTTTAATTAGTTAGAAAATTATTTTTGGGAATTATATACCTGTTTACACAACTACAAAGTATAGTTGTCAAATTTACAAAAATCTTATTTTAAGATACTATATATCGTGATTAGGGTAAAGTGCTATATAGTTCCCTTATTTTTTATCTATCATTCAGTAGATATTTTCTGACTTCTGCAAGGAAGTAAAGAGAGCCTGTGATAAGCAACAGCTCTTTCTCTTCGTATTCATCTCTTTGATACTGTGTTAAATAATGCTCCCAATTAACAAAGGCAAGCTTTTCATTCTTTGCCAAACCTTGCATCTCTTCTTTTGAAAAACTTCGTGCATCAGCAAATGAAGTTAGTAATAATTGTACTTGTGGAATCTCTTTTAACAAAGCAATCATTTCTTGTACATCTTTTGTCTGAATACAAGAAAATAAAACCTTTTTTTGATAATCTGGAAAATGGCTTTCTATAGAAGCAATCAGTGCTTTCATTGCATGAGGATTGTGTGCACCATCTAGAAAAATCAAAGGTGCAGCTGAAATTTTTTCCAAACGAGCAGGCCAATACGTTTGTTTCAATGCCCGTCTTATCTCATCTTGCCTTAACAACGGCAAACCTTTCAAGTAGCAATAGTGATCGCACAATTCAAGTGCCAATCCCGCATTCTCAACTTGATGAACACCAAAAAGAGCACTTTGATAGCCTTCTTTCAGCCTACATGCGTTTGAAAACAAGAATTCTTCTACCTCTGCCGAACTTTGCACAGGCTCCACCTGATAGTCTTGCCCATAACAAACATGAGGAGACTGAAGTTGTTGAGCCTTATTGTGAATAACTGCCAGTGGTTCGGAAGCAATCTTTCCTGTCACCAACGGCACACCCTCTTTGATAATACCGGCTTTCTGCTCTGCAATGTCTGCTAAGCTTGTTCCTAAAATTGCTGTGTGATCAAGTCCAATTGTCGTAATAGCTGTTAAATCCGGTTGACATACATTGGTGCTGTCCAATAAACCACCTAGCCCTACTTCCATGATAACCACATCTACCTGTTGCTGAAGGAAATACTCATAAGCCAAAACTGTGATAATTTCAAACTCTGTTATTTCCTGTAAAATCGTATCATCTGCCTGTTTTTTTAATAAGCCCTGATAGGTTTGCAATAAAGAATGAAAATCTTGGTCAGAAATAGACACTCCATTGATGGCAATTTGTTCATTATAAGACATCAGATAAGGTGATGTAAACGTTCCAACACGTAGCTTCTTTGCTTGCAAAAGCTGACGTAAATGCGCAATTGTTGATCCTTTTCCATTGGTACCGGCAACATGAATGACCGATACTTGCAAATGCGGATTCCCCCGCAATACTAAAAGCCTCCTCACTCTTTCTAAGCCCAAATGTGGTTCTGTTGTTTGATGCTGCTGCAACCATTCTAAGTGTTGTTCTTCTTTTTCTTTCATCATCTTTCTTATCCAATCTATAATGCTCTCATTTTATCATAGAAGTGAGATTTCTACAAAAAGATTTACCAAAAAATGAGCAAGAAAAGAAGAGAAACACTATTACGCACTAAATGACTAAAAACAGAGAATTCTAAACGAAGACTTGCCTTTGGAATAACAAAAGAAAGTAATAACCCCAAACCTGTATAAATGATAAAGCATACCAAATCAGCTGGATTTCGTAAAACGATAAATATCAAACTTCCTATGATAAAACTCGCTCGTGCTTGACCTTTTAAAAATAGAAAGCGAACAACATAGGATCGCACTTCAGGAACGAGCGCAACTACATCAACACCTAGTAAAAAAAGAGAGGAGTGAATGAAAAGGCTCATAAACAATTTCTGACTTTCTGAGACTTCTGCCAAACCTTCTACAATCATCAGATAAGCTCCTATCGCATTGATAAATACCATCATAAGATAGGAAAAACGTAGTAAGGGCCAGTAACGAGCAACCAATATCTCTGATTTAAAATTAGTTAATTCTCTGGAAAAATAACGAAAATAAAGTAGTCCACAAAAAAACAAAATGAACAAAAATACAAAACTGGACTGCTGAAAGGTTAACGATTTGGATAAAGGTGTCGTCAACAATACCAAGGTAATCTGTGTTAGAACGATCAGCAAGCTCATTTGAAGAATATTTTTTATGTTTTTCATTTTAACTCCTTTTTCTACCTTTTTAGTATAAAAAATTTCAACGATTTTACCAGGAAATGCCCTAAAAGGTTATCTTTTATACCTAAATAGGAGAAAATGAAATAAAGTAAAATAAGAATTTTCTTAACAGTCCATCTTTATCCCACAACAGTTTTTTTAATAAATTGAAACAAAGTGTTCATTCAAAAAATAAAAATAGAAACAATCTCTTTAGGACTATAAGTCAAATTAAGATTGTGCCTATTTTTTGAATTATAATTTAGTTCTTGTTTCAGACCTATTTAATCATTTTTCTTCACTAAAATTTCAAGAGTTTCAAGAAGATTTTCTCCATTGACTTCAATAGTATCGCCAGTTGCTTTGATTTTAACTTCAACGATTCCATCTGCAGCTTTTTTCCCGATAGTCACACGGATTGGCAGCCCAATCAAGTCACTATCGCTGAATTTCACACCAGCGCGCTCATTGCGGTCATCTGTTAAGACTTCATAACCAGCCTTGACTAGTTCTGCCTCTAGTTGTTCTGTCAAAGCAAGAGCTTCTTCATCTTTGACATTTACAGGGATTAGATGCACATCAAACGGTGCTAATTCTTTCGGGAAATTGATTCCCCAAGCATAGCGATAGTCTCCTTTTGGTGTTTTATTGACGAAGAGACGTGCGTGTTGCTCCATAACAGCTGATAAGAGACGGCTGACACCAATACCATAGCAGCCCATTACAACAGGAACTGCACGACCATTTTCATCTAAAACAGTCGCATTCATACTTTCTGAATAACGAGTTCCTAATTTAAAAATATGTCCAATTTCAATGCCACGTGCAAATTTCAAGACGCCTTGTCCGTCTGGTGAAATTTCTCCTTCACGCACCTCGCGAATATCCACATATTCTGCTGTGAAATCGCGGTCCGGATTGACACCGGTCAAATGATAACCGTCTTCATTGGCACCAACCACCGCATTTCGAACGTCCTCTACCTTGCGGTCAGCGATAATTTGAACATCTTCTGGAAGATGAACAGGTCCAAGAGAACCAAAGTTTGCTCCAAATAATTCACGAACTTCTTCTTCACTTGCTGGTTCAAAAAAATCAGCACCTAGATAATTTTTCAGCTTGACTTCATTCAGTTGATCATTCCCAACAAGAAGCGCTACAATCGGTTTCTCATCAGCAATATAAACCAACGTTTTAATTGTTTGGCTTTCATCAACATGAAGAAAAGCAGCGACTTCATCAATTGACTTGCAATCTGGAGTCTCTATACGAGTCAATTCCTCTTCTGCCACGACACGATTGCTTGGTTTGTATTCATTTGTTGCCATTTCCAAATTTGCAGCATAGCTTGACTCACTTGAATACACAACAGTATCTTCACCAGACACCAACCAACTTGTCAATTCAGCTTTAATAGCTTCTTGCACATCAGCTGGAATTTCATCAAAGCTAGCGACTGACTTGTCCAAGACAACCCAACGGCTGAGGTCTGTCCGTTCAGGTGTAATGGCCATAAATTCTTGACTATCCTTTCCACCCATGGCACCACCATCACCGATAATACCTTTAAATTCAATCTCACTACGAGTAAAAATATTTTCATAAGCCGTCTTGTATTCATCATAAGTCACGTCTAGGCTATCGTAATTGGCATGGAAGCTATAACCATCTTTCATGATAAATTCACGTGTCCGCAAAAGACCATTCCTAGGACGTTTTTCATCACGATATTTAGCTTGGATTTGATATAGATTGAGCGGGAGCTGTTTATAAGACTTGACAGAATCCCGTACAATTGCGGTGAATGTTTCTTCGTGAGTTGGCCCCAAGATAAAATCTGAACCTTCACGATTTTTTAATTTATAGAGATCTTCACCGTAAGTTTCATAACGACCAGATTCACGCCAAAGATCGGCACTAAGAAGTGCTGGAGCCAGCATTTCGACTGCACCAATTTTCTCAAATTCTTCCCGCATGATTTTTTTTGCTTTTTCAATCACACGATTTGCTAAGGGCAAATAAGAATAAACACCTGCTGATATTTGACGGACATAACCAGCCCGCAACATCAAGGCATGACTAATGACTTGCGCATCACTAGGCATTTCCCGCAGTGTTGGGATTAACATTTTACTTTGTTTCATAAATTCTTCCTTTTATTTATTATTTAGAATTCACCTTTTAAAAGAAGGTTCTCATAATATCATTCCAGGTCACCGCAATCATTAGGAGTACCATAACAGCGACACCTGCTAACGTGACATAGGTTTCTGTTTCCTGCTTTAATGGTTTACGACGAATGGCTTCAAGCAGATTGAGCACAATTTTTCCACCGTCAAGCGCCGGGATAGGAATGAGATTAAAAATGCCGATATTCAGAGAGAGCATAGCTAATAAAGCGATAACACTTTCAATTCCACCTTTAGCTGCTTCACTGCTGGCTTTGTAAATCGCCACAGGACCGCCCAGTTTATTGATGTCTGGATGGAAAATTAAATTTTTTAAAGCATCAAAGATGCGGAAGCTAGCGTTCCAAGCCATGCTAAATCCGCCCGCAATCATAGACGGAAAATCCGATTTCAAGCCCGGCATCACTCCTAATAAATATCTACCTTGCTCTTTTTTAGGCTTAACTGTCAGCTCTTGAACTTTATTTCCGCTTTTAACAATCACATTTAGTTCTGACTGCCCTTTACTGTTTTTCGTCTCAGACTGAACAGCTTTGGTCAAATCCGACCAATTCTTGATTTCTGCTTGACCAACTTTTAAAATTTGGTCTTTGTTTTTTACACCAGCCTGAGCTAAGGCGCCCCCCTGTAAGACACGAACATGATTTGTATGCTGGTCTGCAACGCCCCCCTGCATAAAAATCAACAGCAGAAAAGCTACAATTCCCAAAATGAAGTTGTTCATCGGACCAGCAAAGTTGGTAATGAGACGACCGCCAAGACTGGCATTTTGATATTGGACATCAAGTGGTGCAATCCTCACTTCTGTACCGTCTTCTTCTACGATTGTTGCGTCATGGTCAACCGCATACGTTTTTTGCTCATCTAGTACCAAACCAGTGATTTCAAGCTTATCTTCCAAATCAAAACCTGTCACATTCATGGGCAAAGCCGTCTGGTCGATTTTCTTGCCCGAAAGATTGATTCGGATAACCTTGCCTGCTTCATTTAAAGTCAAACTAGCAGGTGTTCCCGTCTTAATCTCTGTTGCGTCATCACCCCAGCCTGCCATACGAACATAGCCACCTAGCGGTAACATCCGAATAGTATATGCTGTTCCATCTTTGCCAATATGAGCAAAAATTTTTGGACCCATTCCAATGGAAAACTCGCGTACCAAAATGCCTGATTTTTTCGCAAAATAGAAATGTCCAAATTCATGAACGACAACAATAATTCCAAAAATAATGATAAAGGTGATAATTCCTATAATACCTGACTGCATTACACCAACCTTTCTACGTTCTCATAGTAATGATTTTCCTTCATTTTATTTTATAGCAAAACAAGGATACTCCATTTCGCTTAAGTTTTGCTTACATTATACATCTCGCAAAAGAAAATTTCCATTTCTGGAAATTCTTTTCGGCTTTCTCATTAGAATAATCCAAAGAAATGCATCAAGGGAAAGACGAACAACATACTGTCAAAACGATCCAAAACACCACCATGACCTGGGATAAATTTACCTGAATCTTTGACTCCAAAATGGCGTTTAATCGCACTTTCTACCAAATCTCCAAATTGACCAGCAATACTAAAGAATACAGCAAAAAGAAGCATGATGGGAAGGTGATGAGGTTCAGCAACATTTTTATCAAACAACATAAAAATGAATGTCACTAGGACTGCTGAAACAATCCCACCCAGACTACCTTCTACGGTTTTATTTGGAGAAACATGAGGAGCTAAACGATGCACACCATATCTTCGCCCGACCAAATAAGCTCCACTATCAGTTGCCCAGACAATAAACAGAGCCAGTAGTACTTTATCAAAACCAGCTATACGCGCATCTAGCAAGGCGTTGAAACCAATCCCTACATAAAAACTAGCAGCAATCGGATAAGCGGCATCTTCAAAACTGTAATGTTTCCCTAAAACAGTTGAGCCCAACAATATAAAAACAACTAAACTATAAGCCACCACGTTTCCATCTACCGGCAAAAATTTCAAATAATTTTCGAGTGGAATAGTCAGCACAAAAGCAGCCAACATGGCTAAAATACCCTCTAAAGTGGTTGTCCTAAGTCCTTTCATTTGTAGCAATTCATGAACACCTAGCATAGCTAAAAGTCCCATACCAATTTGCAGAAGAGGCCCTCCCATCATCAAAATCGGAATGAAGATAGCAAGTGCTATGCCTCCAAAAATCACACGTCTTTGTAAATCTTTATCCATAAATTCTCCTACACACCGCCAAATCGACGATTTCGTTTACTATATTCCTCAATAGCTGCTTTCAATGCTTTTTCATTAAAATCTGGCCATAAAATATCTGTAAAATACAGCTCGCTGTATGCACTTTGCCAAGGCAAAAAATTACTTAAACGCACTTCACCACTTGTCCGAATAATCAAATCCGGATCACGCAACAAGCGAGGTAGATTGCTGGTTTGTAAGTAGTTGGCAATCATTTCTTCATTAATCTCGCCCGGACTGAATTTAGCATCTAACACATCTTGAGCAATCATTTTAACAGCCTGAACAATTTCAGCCCGACCGCCATAATTCAGGGCAAAATTGAGGATTAAGCCTGTATTGAGCCGCGTCAATTCTTCCGCCTTGCAAAGCGCCTCATAAGTTGCCTTAGGCAAACGTTCTGTATCTCCAATCATTTGAATTTTGACATTATTTCGATGCAACTCAGGCACATAACGATCATAAAATTCAACAGGCAAATTCATGATAAAACTGACTTCTTTTTGAGGACGAGACCAATTTTCTGTAGAAAACGCATAAACTGTTAACACCTGAACACCCAATTCTTTGGCTGCAATCGTAACATTTTGCAATGTTTCCATACCGGACTTATGTCCAAAAACACGCGGCTGCATGCGCTTTTTAGCCCAACGACCATTCCCGTCCATAATGATACCGATATGTTTCGGTATTTGTAATGGAACTTCAATTTTTTCTTTTTTCTTAAAACTAAACATCTGCTTGTTTTCCTAATAAAGTTTTACATTTCATTATATCATAAATCCTATGGATATGCGCAATTGACCTCTATTTTTGTCCCTAAACGAACAAAACAGCCGAAAGGCTGTTCTGCATTATTGTAGTTGCTATTTTATTCTTCAATAGCTGAATCTTCTGACATCTCAACGCTTCCATCAGCTCCTGCAACTGCTGTGATTCCCTCTGTCAGCGGCAATACAGTTTTGATAGCAGTTAATTCAAACGTCAAGTAAACACCATCTACATCAAGGACAACTGTTTTCTTTTCAGTATCGACTTCATCAACCGTACCATACAAACCACCAATTGTAATGACTTCATATCCTTTTTGTAATTTATTCAAGCTTTCCATCCGTTTATCTGCTTGTTTCTTTTGAGAACGTTGCATGAAGAACATCAAGCCCATCATCACAACCAACATAATTAAAATTGAAAAACCGTTACCCATTTTAGTCTCCTTTAGATTTCATATATTATCTACTATAGCAGATTTTAAAGAGATTTACAAGACAGTTCCATTGATTGTACAAAACTCTATCTCAAGGCTGAGATTAGCAATTCACTCTCTTTACTTCATGACCTGTTTTTTCCAACAAACGAAGAAAATCGCTATAAGCAATGTTGAGCGTGGTACTATTTACAAATGGATGAAAACCAACGGTTAAACTAGGATCGACTTCCTCGTCCACAATAAGCTGAACTTTCTTTTCCTTATCAAAAAGCAGCCCAAAAGGTGTGACTGCACCTGGCTCTACTTGCAAAAGCTCCTCTAGTTCCTTGTCATTAGCAAAAGATAACCGTTTTTCATCTAAGACTTCTGCCAAATGTTTAATGTTTGCTCTTTTCTCGTCGCGCAAAATGACTAAATAAAATTGTCGTCCTTTTTTACTTTTCAACACGAGATTTTTCACCTGCTGTCCTGGCAAAACAATTCCTTTTTCAGCCGCTTCAATCACTGAAGAAATTGGTTCATGATCTAGACGCTCATAAGCAATATGCAAATCATCCAATACTTGATAAATCTTTTCTTCGTTTGTCATTTATTCGCTCCTTATGTAAGAGGTTTCCTGCTTTTATTATACCACTTTCACAAACAAAAAATCGAGGCAATCTCACCTCGATTTTCGAGATTTTATTTCAAGTTTTTCACAACCTCAACGATATGTTCAACTGTGAAACCGTACTCTTTCATTACTTTAGCTGCTGGAGCAGAAGCACCGAATTTATCAATACCGATAACAGAACCGTCAAGTCCAACATATTTGTACCAAGATTGGGTTGCAGCCATTTCAATGGCAACACGGCGGCGGACTGCATTTGGTAGAATTTCTTCTTTGTAAGCAACGTCTTGTGCATCAAAGATGTCTGTTGATGGTACACTGACAACGCGAACTTTTTCCCCTTGTGCTTCCAACTCTTTTGCAGCTGCAACAGCTAAGTTGACTTCAGAACCAGATGCAAGAAGAATTGTATCAAAACCACCTACCGTTTCATACACCACATAAGCGCCTTTTGCTACCTTGTTAAAGTCAGTTCCAGCTTCAACTATCAAGTTTTGACGTGTGAGAACCAAAGCTGTTGGAGTTGTTTGACTCTTCAGCGCCAAGTACCAAGCCGCCTGTGTTTCACGCGCATCTGCTGGACGGAAAACAGTGAGATTCGGAATAGCACGAAGTCCAGCTAAATGCTCAATTGGTTCATGAGTAGGTCCATCTTCACCGACTGCAATCGAATCATGGGTAAAGACATAGGTCACCGGTAAACCTTGAAGAGCTGACAAACGAACGGCTGCTTTAACATAATCTGAGAAAACAAAGAATGTACCACCGTAAACACGAAGCCCTCCGTGAAGTGCCATACCATTTAAAATAGTTCCCATAGCAAATTCACGTACACCGAATTGAATGTTGCGGTTAAGGCGATGGGCATCATCTTGCAAGCCATCTTCTTTGATATAAGTCATATTAGAATGAGCTAGGTCAGCAGAGCCGCCAAGGAAAGTTGGAAGAACTTTAGCTGCTGCATTCAAAGCATCTTGACTAGAATTACGAGTAGCTTGCGAGAAGCCTGTTTCTACTACTGGGAAATCTTCTGGCTTGATCTCAACTGGATCTTGTCCCGCAATAACAGCAGCTACTTCATCAGCTAAGTCAGGATAGGCTTGTTTGTATGCTTCAACAAGTTTTACCCAAGCATCATAAGCAGCTTTCCCGCGCTCTGCTACATTGACCCGATAATCTTCGTAGACTTCTTCAGGAATTTCAAACGGTTCGTAATCCCATGTAAGAGCTTTGCGAGTAGCGGCTACTTCTTCCGCACCAAGAGGAGCTCCATGAACGGCATTAGTCCCTTGTTTGTTTGGTGAACCATAACCAATCACTGTTTTCACTTCAATTAAGGAAGGTTTGCCAGAAAGTTTTGCCGATTCAATCGCTGCATTGATTGCTTCTAAGTCTGTCCCATCTTTAACCAAAGCAGTATGCCAACCATAAGCATCATAACGTGCCCGAACGCTTTCTGTAAAGGAATCCTTGGTTTCTCCATCCAGATTAATATCGTTGGAGTCATAGAGAACGATGAGTTTATCTAATTTTTGCAGGCCAGCGTAAGAAGCCGCTTCAGCAGACACACCTTCCATCAAATCCCCATCACCACAGATAACATACGTATAGTGGTCAAAGATATTATAGCCTTCACGATTGTATTTTGCTGCTAAAAAACGTTCTGCTTGTGCAAAACCAGTTGCCATAGAAATTCCTTGACCAAGTGGACCAGTTGTCGCATCTACACCAGCAGTATGTCCAAATTCGGGATGCCCAGGCGTTTTAGAACCCCATTGACGGAAGTTCTTGATTTCTTCCATTGTGACATCTTTAAAACCTGATAAATGAAGCAAAGCATAGAGCAACATAGACCCATGCCCTGCTGACAAAACAAAACGATCGCGATTGATCCAATTTGGCACTTCTGGATTGATGCGCATTTGCTTGGTAAACAAGTCATAAGCCATCGGAGCTGCGCCCATGACAACACCTGGGTGACCAGATTTTGATTTTTCAATGGCATCAATTCCTAAAAAACGAATGGCATTGACAGATAAATTTGACATTGAACTCTCCTTTTTATATAAGCACTTATCTTTAACAAAGATACGCTATTAATCATTTGGAAAACGATAACATTCCATCCTCTATTATATGAAAATTATCCGCATATCGCAATGTATACGGATAATTCCCACTTATTTTTTTTATAGTAAAGCTTTAAATTGAATGTTTGAATCATGCTCAAAGCAATCATCAAAGCCACGTGGGTGATGATATTCAATCCTGTCTTTGTCTTGCGGATAGGTATATTTACCACCGACTTCCCAGATGAATGGATGGAATTGATATTGGAGGCGCTCTTTACGCATCTTCCACAAGGCTAAAATCTCATCCGTTGAAGCCATGAAGTTAGACCAAATATCATAATGAACCGGAATAATAACTTTGGCACGAAGGTTTTCAGCCATACGAAGCAAATCAATCGAAGTCATCTTATCTTGAATACCGATTGGGTTATCACCATAGTTATTAATAGCCACATCAATCTTGAAATCTTTTCCGTGTTTGGCAAAATAATTTGAGAAGTGCGAATCTGCACCATGATAAATTGTACCACCTGGCGTTTCAAAAATATAATTGACTGCTTTACGCGCCATTTCTTCATCTGTTACAGGCAGACCTTTCAGTTCACCATCTTGGGCATCAGCACCATCAACTGGAAGTGTTACCAAGCAAGTTCGGTCGAAAGATTCCACAGCTGATACTTTAATATCTTTAAACTCAAAACTTTCGCCGGGTTTAATCACGATGATACGTTCTTCTGGGACACCCCATTTTTTCCAGATTTCGCCACATTCATAAGGTCCGACAAATTTAACATGATTCAATTTCGGATTGTTGACAATCGCTGCTGCAGTATTGATATCAATATGGTCACTGTGAAAATGCGATACCAGATAATAGTCCAACTCATTAATCATAAATGGATCAATCACCATTGGCTGCACGCGCAAGTTTGGCTGCAATTTACGTACGCCTGCCATATTTGCCATTTGATGTCCTCGCACCATATCTTTGACCTTTTTAGTTGATTTTCCGCGGTTAGACCAAAGATCCATGACCACATTAGCTCCGCCTGGCGTCTTAATCCAAACACCACAATTCCCTAACCACCACATAGCAAAGTTACCTTCAGGCACTACTTCTGCTTCAATTTCTTCGTTAAGCCAAGTGCCCCATTCTGGGAAAGTACTTAAAATCCAAGATTCCCGAGTAATTTCGTTTACGTTTGGCATGATCGTTCCTCCTCAAGATAATGTTATATTTCTATCTTTAGTATAAGCTGCTCTAAGAGAGAAAAAAAGACCAAATAAAACACAAGGCTGTGTTCAAGATTGGACTATTTTTAGTACCTAAAAAAGCCGGGAATTCTATCCCTAGCTAGTCATCCATTCTTTCATTCTTCCGTTGAAGTTGATAATAATTCTTCATTTACAAGTTTTTGAATTTTATTTTTCAGCTCTTGTGTCCGAGCTGAATCTTTGATGTAAGACGCTAAAAGGTGCTCTAACTCTTGACTAAATCGTACTCCTTTAGTCGAAAGAGCTTGATCTTTGACAAAAGAAGTAATATTTAATACATCTTCATAATCCAAAATAGGCTGAACTTGTATCGTTGGCAGAGTGGTTTCCAAGCCGTCATTTGTCGTAATTAATAAATCCACATCTAAAATGTCTTCGACGCTTTTGAATTGTTCTGTCGTAAAAACAGCACTTAAATTTTCATTTGGTAAATGATACAAGCACTGTTTGAGTAGCAATTTCTGCACAGCTACTCCTTCATCACAGACTAAATAAATCCGTTTGGCATCTTGTTTTTCAGCACGATTATGTTTTAAGAATCCACCCATGTGCAAGGCAAGATAAGCAACTTCATCATCGGTTAATGAAATAAGCCAAGCTTCCTCTAAAATCACAGAACAAGACTTAGTGACTGCAAACAAATCTGCATATTTTTCCTTGATCTGTCGTGTCAATGGATTTTTAGACAGAATGCCGTAGGTTTTACGAAATAGTAGAGCTTTGCAATGCGTCAATAAATTTCGCAACAAATCTTCTTTATTTTCAATTTCAAAGTGCGAACTAACTTCAAAACGCCATATAAACTCATCAATCGCTTCTTTTAATTGGACAAAATCTTGACTGGTTGCATGAATATCCCGATCTTTCCGGTAAGAAAGCAAAAGAACAGTTAAGAGTGAAATCTCAATATCATTTAATTTCAAGCCAAATGTCGCCCCTAAATTGTTATTCAAATGTTTAGCTGCTTGATATTCAATCCGCTTGCGAATCAAGGTAAACTCACGCTTCAAATCTTCCTGTTCTTCCTCACTTAAAGCCATATTTCGACAGCTCAACAGAAGATATGGTAAGACTTGCAACATAAATTTGATTTCATGGCGATTGATTTTCTTACCTAAGTCTTGCTCTACATCTTGTACCCTTTGGTTAAGAAAGTCTTGTAAATCATCCGACAGAAGAATCTCATCACCAACAAAATTCCTTATCTTCTTTGTTAAAATCGTAACAAAACTATGATTTCCCTCTGTAAAAATGTGATACAAGAGAGAATGTACATATTGGATTTTATTGAGTGGATGACATTTCAAAAGATATCCTTGCGCTTTTGTGGATGTAAGGTTGACTTGATACTGCTCTGAAGCTAACTGATTGCGGATTTCGTTCAAATCATTAAGAACGGTATTCCGAGACACCTCGGTCAATTCCATCAGTTTTTCAATGGTGACACGCTTGTTTGCAACACAAATATACAGAACAGTCAACTGCATGCGCTCGGTCATGCTCATGACATAACTATAAGAATCGACTCCTTCCAGCAAGGATTGGCATAATTCTTTTTGCTGTGCAGTTAAGACAATCCCTACCCTTGGACGACTGCTAATCATTTCACCAACCTCTGCCAAAGCGTCATTGATTTTTTCCAAATGATAATAAATCTTCCTCCGCGATTGATTGGTTGCCCGTGAAATCGTCATAATCGTTTCTGGCTCTTTCAGCTGAATGAGGTATCTTAGTAAGTCACAACTTGTCTGGTCCAATAGTATCATCATTTACTCCTTGAAAGGGACTGTAAATTATTATAACATCTTTTCACATATCTTCCTACGAGATTGAAACGAGTCCATCTGTTATTTTGGTTATCTTTGAGTTTGTTGCGGAAGCAGAATGAGAAAAGCAGGGTGTGGAACTGCCAACCATGACACTCTGAATCATAGTAATCGTTCCACCCCTTGATAGGTTTCTTATCGTTGTTCTTACTTTTTCTGTCCGTAGTAAGCATTCTTGCCATGTTTCCGCAGGTAATGCTTATCTTTGAGCTCTTGCGGTACTTCTGCAACAGTTGGATTGATAGCTTCCGTATAGCGTGCCATGCGAGCAGCTTCTTCAAGTACGACTGCATTATAAACAGCAGACTTTTCATCCTTCCCCCAAGCAAATGGTCCGTGGTTGCGGACGGTTACACCTGCTACTGCGAGTGGATCTAAGCCGCGCTTGGCAAATTCTTCAACAATGACTTTACCAGTTTCTTTTTCATACTCGCCATTGATTTCTTCAGTTGTCAAAGCACGAGCGCAAGGAATAGCACCGTAGAAAGTGTCAGCATGCGTCGTGCCATAACAAGGAATATCACGTCCTGCTTGAGCCCAAGCCACACCTTCTGTCGAGTGCGTATGGACAATGCCGCCAACCTCTAGGAATGCTTTATACAACTCAACATGCGTCGGCAAATCTGATGACGGATTGAGATCACCTTCGACAATATTGCCATCCAAATCTGTCACAACCATATTTTCTGGAGATAGATTTTCATACGCCACACCAGAAGGTTTGATGGCAATCAAACCTTTCTCGCGGTCAATCGCCGAAACATTTCCCCAAGTAAACTTCACTAATCCGTGCTCTGGAAGCTCCATATTGGCTTTATAGACACGTTCTCGTAATTCTGGTACTAACATTCTCATAACCCTGCTTTCTCAATGAGTGGATAAAGGAAATCCTGCGCTTCTTTGATAGCTGCTTTGGTTTCTTCCACCGTTTCACAATTTTCAGACCACATTTCAATCAAAAACGGTCCTTGGTAGTTGGTTTTTTTCAAAACGGCAAACATTTCTTCCCAGTTGACACAACCTTTGCCAAAAGGTACATCTCGAAATTGCCCTTTAGAATGCTCCGTCACGGCATAGGTATCTTTTAAGTGCAGCGCAGCAATTGCCTGATGACCAAGGTAAAATTCACTCCAGAGGTCATTATGCCAAGCAGAAACATTACCTGTATCTGGATAGACAAAGAGATAAGGCGAATTGATTTCTTTCGCCACAGCCAGATATTTTTCAATGCTGTTGATAAATGGGTCATCCATAATTTCAATCGCCAGCATGACCTGCGCCTGCTCAGCCCAATCACATGCTCGTCGCAGATTTTTTAAGAAACGAACGCGTGTTTCAGGTGATTTTTCTTCATAATAAACATCATAGCCGGCTAATTGAATGACCCGCACGCCTAAATCCTGTGCTAATTCGATGCATTGTTTCATCGTTTCAAGCGATTTGGCTTCTAGTTCAGGATTGTTTGAGCCTAATGGATAACGCCGATGACCGCTAAAGCATATGCTGGGAATCCGCACACCGGTATCATAGATGGCTTTGACAAGCTCTAGACGTTCTTTTTTGGACCAAGTGAGACGTGCCAGCCGAGCATCTGACTCATCAACCGACATTTCCACAAAATCAAAGCCCATTTCTTTGGCAAATTCTAACCGTTCTTGCCAAGAAAAATGTTTCGGTGTCGCCTTTTCATAAATTCCAATCGGACGTGCCATAGCTTACCCCCAGATTCGCTTGATTTCGTCTTTGAAAGCACGCGCTGCTGCTGCTGGGTTTTCAGCTTCTGTTATTCCGCGTCCAGCAATAAAGGTAAAGACATCCACTCCTTCAAAGAGTTTGAGTGTATCCACATTCAAACCACCTGTAACAGACACACGGAAACCCATTTCAATCAATTTCTTAACTTTATTGAGATCTTTTTCACCCCAAGTTTCGCCGGCAAGAAGGGCATCGCGTGATTGGTGATAAATGGCTTGCGAGATACCAGCATCCAACCAAGTCTGAGCTTGCTCATAAGTCCAATCACCGTAGAGCTCAATCTGAATTTCACCGCGTTCACCGCGTTCTTCTTGTATAGCTTTCAGGGCTGCTTTCATGGTTGGAATCGTCGCACAACAAATGCAGGTCATCCAATCCGCACCGCGTACGGCATTATTTTTAGCAACTGTCCCGCCAGCGTCAGCACATTTAGTATCAGCTACGATGATTTTATCAGGAAATAAACTACGCAGCACTTCTACCAACTCACTGCCGACTTGCAAGAGGCAAACTGTTCCTGCTTCAATAACATCTACTTCATGACCTACCGAGACAGCTGCTTTAATAGCTCCTTGCAAATCGGAATGATCCAGTGCAACTTGTAAATTTGGAATATGTTTTGACATCATTTTCTCACTTTCTATTTTCTAATATATTGAAACACAACCATTTACTAATTATCTAAATCCAATCCTTCTAAATAAGGACTATTTTTTGACTCATCAATCAAAGCTAGAACTTCTGCTTCTGTTTGACAAGCTAACAAACGATCAATAGAATTTTCCAATTCAAAAAGAGCAATGATTTGTGGAATTGCAACACTCGTATGAATTTTTGAACTCGTTGCTGCAAGAGCTAACAAAACACTCACGCCTTTTCCGTCTGAGAAAGTTACAGGCTCCTTCAACGTCACCAAAGAGAAAGCATCTCTTTGAACACCAGCTTCTGGGCGTGCATGCGGCATAGCCATACCGGGCATCAAAATATAGTAAGGACCATATCCTTCTGTGGATTCGATGATAGCATCATAATATTCAGGCTTAACAGCTCCACTTTCAATCAAAGGGTCAACAGCAAGTTTGACCGCTTCTTGCCAAGTTGAAGCAGAAAGACCTAAACGAATAGAGTTGTTTTCAAGCATTGATTGCTTTAGGTTCATCATGTTTCCTTTCATCAGTTATAAGAATAAGAAAAAGTCCTTTTCTAAAGAAACTACCGCTTCCTATCCGTTCTAACATTTTCGTCCAAGTTCTATTCTTGTTAAGTGAATGAGGCTAGAGCGTTTGCTCTAAGCCCCTCATCCTTTCCTATTGTATCAATCTTATGACAAGGTCAGTCGTCCTCATCACTCTAGTACCTGAGACAATTTTTCAGTAATTTCTTTGTCATCCATCAAATTATCCAGACCAATCAATTTACCATTTGTCCGTCCATCCAATTCATGAATCAAATGAAGAGAAGCAATGACAATATCATAACCAGAAGCAAGGCTTTTTGCTTCTCCAACGCTGCAAGAATTGACGGTAAAATCTGTTTGTCCTAATTTTCGCAGAGCATTTTCTACTTTCATCTTAATCACCATAGATGAGCCCATGCCATTTCCGCACGCTGTTAATACCTTAACCATATTATTTTCCTCCAATATTTAAATCTATTTTTATTCTTCTGCTTGAACATCACCACGATAGTAGGCTTCCTTGTCTTTTGCCTTGGCAAATTGTAGTTGCGGAATAATCAGCAAGAATACACAAACAAGAATGTAACCTACAATGCCAAGATATTTGAAAAGATAACCAAAACCAAGCCAAGGGAATTCAAAGTCAATATTTCCATGGTAACCACCGTAAGAAGCCAGACCGAGAAGTGCCACACAGAGAGCACCAAGCGCTACTTGCAATACACCTGAAATAAAGGACAGGATAACCGCCGCTTTCCAGCCACCACGCTTATCCGCATAAACTGCAATCGCTGCATTATCAAAGAATACTGGAACGAAACCAGTGATAATGAGAATTGGATTCTTAAAGATAATTAAGAGCATAATGGTAATCAATTGACCAATTAAGCCAAAAGCAAATCCTGAAAGCACCGCATTTGGTGAACCAAAACCATAAGAAGCTGCAACGTCCACAGCTGGGAATGAACCAGGAAGCAATTTGTTAGAGATACCTTGGAAGGCATTCGTCAATTCTGCTACAAACATCCGCACCCCTTGCATCAAGACAAAGAGATAAACTGAGAAAGTAAAGGCTGTTTGAATGATATACATGTAAAAATCTTGCTTAGCAGGATTGTAAACTGTACCTGATGTAATGACTTTTGCATTGGACATGATATCCGGACCCAAAATTAAGAGAATAGCTCCAAAGAAAACCAACATCAACGTCGCCGAAGCAACCACTGTATCATGGAAAATAGACAAGAATTTTGGCAACTTCAAATTGTCAAGATTTTCTTCTTTCTTGCCAAATTTGTCTGCAACTTTATCCACAAACCAAATCGCAAATTGTTGTTGGTGACCAATCGCAAAACCACCGCCACCAGTTAAACGTTGTGTTGCTTCTACTGTCATATTAGAGCTGACTGCCCAGTAAAGTCCACAGATGACACCGATTGCCAGCACGCCCCAGCTATTACGCAATTGAGGAACAAGGAGAAGAACCATCAATGAAACGGTCGCTGCTTGTTGAACCATGATATGACCTGTAATAAACAGCGTCCGTACTTTCGTAATTTTCCGAAGAGCAACGAGCAGGATGTTGACACCAAAACCAATCAAGAGTGCTGTTGTTGCTGCTCCGACAAAGTTTGGAAATTCCTCTGCAATCTTTGTATTTGCCGCTGTCAATCCAAAGTAAGGGTCAATTACCGCTGCACCAATCTTAAACTTAAAGTTCAGAGCCGCTAAAATCGGACGGAAAGTTGTTACCAAACCTCCAGCCCCAACGTTCAACAGCATATAACCAACTGTCGCTTTGATGAAACCAGCATAGACATCATGCGCTGGTTTTTTCAATAACGCATAGCCAATGAGAACCAAAAGACCTACAAAGAAGGCCGGATTCTGCAAAATGTTTTGCGAGAACCAGTTCAGAATGTTTAAAATGATGTTCATTTTAACTCTCCTTTTTTCTATTTTATTTGTTCTTTCTAAGTCTATTATAAAAGATGTAAGCGGTAACAAAAAGACCAAGAATTACACAAGCAACTGTTCACTCTTGGACCTGAAAATTAAGCACACTTAAAAAACGCCGGAAATCCGCTCCGGCGTTACCCTTCTGTTTATTTTTTAGTTTGATGCTCTTTCGCTTCTTCAATAACTAATTCATCATCTTTCAAATCTGCAAGAAGATGTTTGACATCTAGATGATCCAAATGGAAGTCGGTTACTTTATCACGAATTTGTTGCTCAATCACACGACGAAGCGGACGAACACCCATGACTTCATCATACCCCTCTTCTGCTAGATAATGTTTGACTGCATCTGTTACTGTTAACGTGATGTCTTTCTTGGCAAGTGTTTGGTTGACTTCATCCAACATCAAGTCGACGATTTCAGCTAAATCCTCTTTACCAAGATGAGAGAATTCAATGACTGCATTGAAGCGATTCAAGAATTCTGGGCGGAAGTATGGTTTTAAGCGATCCATAATCTTCCTATCCTTTTCCTCATCACCAGTAAAGCTTTCATACCCAAATCCAGCATTTGATGTAGCAATAATAACTGTATTCTTAAAGTTGACAGTATTTCCTTGCCCATCTGTCAAACGACCATCATCCAAAACTTGTAGTAACAATGTGATGACTTGTGGATCGGCTTTTTCAATTTCGTCCAGCAAGATGATAGAGTAAGGATTCCGACGAACACGTTCTGTCAAGGTATTGCTGTTGTCATCATAGCCAACATAACCAGCTGTTGTACCAATCAACTTCGACACAGCCGTGCGGTCAGAGTATTCAGACATGTCCAAACGGATAATGGCTTCTTTAGTACCAAACATATCAAGCGCTAATTGCTTCGCTAGCTCTGTTTTTCCAACACCAGTTGGGCCGACAAAGAGGAAGCTACCAATCGGACGATTTCCTTCATCAAAACCTGCACGATTCCGACGAATAGCGCGCGCCACTGCTTCAACTGCTTCGTTTTGTCCAATGACTTTTGTCTTCAATCGCGCATTCATCTCTTTCAACCGTTCAATATCACTAGTCCCCATTTGGGAAACAGGAATACCCGTCATACGTTCTACAGATTCTGCTACATCATTGACAGTTGCAGTCACTTTCATGTCTTCCGTATGATTTTCAATCTTTTTTTCTAGCTCTTCAATACGCATCTTGGCATTCAAAGCAGTTTCAAAGTCTTCTTTTTCAACCGCAGCTTCTTGCTTTTTCTTTTGCTCTGCAATTTCACGTTCCACTGTATGCACATCTGTAACAGGATGTTGAGCTGCTAAATGAGCCGCTGTCACATCCACTAAGTCAATCGCTTTATCTGGCAAGCTGCGTTGTGGAATATATTGAATAGAGAAGTCCACGGCAGCTTTTAACACTTCATCTGGCAAGATGACATTGTGGTGTTTTTCGTATAAATCACGAATTCCTTGCAAAATCTTGTAAGTATCTTCTGCAGATGGAGCATTGACTTTTACTTCATTGAAACGACGAGCTAAAGCTGCATTCTTCAAAATGGTATTTCGGTATTCATCCTGAGTCGTTGCACCGATAACTGTCAGTTCACCACGAGATAAAGCCGGTTTCAAAATATCTGCTAGACCTTTTGATCCACTATCACCGCCTGTGCTTCCAGCACCGAGAATTTGATGAATTTCATCAAAGAAGAGAATGATATTGCCAGCCTCTTTCACTTCAGATACTAAATTTTGAATATTTTCTTCAAAACTACCACGATACTGTGTCCCTGCTTCTAAACCAGAAATATCAATAGAAACAATCTCTTTATTCTTAATGGCTGCAGGAACATCTCCATTAACAATCGCTTGCGCTAAACCTTCGACAACTGCAGTCTTACCAACTCCAGCGTCTCCGACTAATACTGGATTGTTTTTCGTCCGCCGAGAAAGGATTTCAGCCGTTTCTTGAATTTCCTTATTTCGTCCAATAACAGGATCTAACATATCTTGACGCGCTTCTTCTGTCAAATTACGCCCTAACTTCGCTAAAATACCATCGTGTTTGAGTCCACCTGCTTGCCCCTGCATTTGTGATGTCTGACCTTCCGCTACTTGCTTCGGTAATTTACCTGTTGCACGATATTGTGCAAATTCTTCCGGTGTCACTTCACGTCCATTGATAAGATAACGCCGATTTTCACTGTTAAAACCGCCCATCCTTCCCATCAATTGATTGAAAAGATCATCCATATTATCAAAGTTGTTATAGTTATTGTTCATATCTGCACCTCGCTTATGTTTTACATAATTTTTAAAACTGCTTAAAATATAAGACAAAGTGAGCAACTCTATCTTTTGGATTTATATTTATCAAAGGCAGTTTAATAGTTTACATAATTTTTATTGTCTCCCAAAATAGAGATGAAATTCTTTTAGCAAAATACCTCTAGAAATTCATCTTGTTTTGGCGAGTGTAACGGATTTTGTCTCTTTCCGTTTACAATTGTAATTATACAGTGTTCCAAACAAAAAGTCAATAGATTTTTGTAAAAAATTACATAATTTTTGATATTTTGAACTATAATCTTAACAATAGTTTTTCTAATTTCATTTTCCACAATTTCACCAAAATTAACTTTTTTACTTTATGTCAATGCTACAAAAAATCACCAAGTACTTTACTCGATGATTCTTCTTTTTATTCTACTGTAACAGATTTAGCAAGGTTTCGTGGTTTATCTACATCTAAACCGCGATGCAAAGTTGCAAAATAAGCAATCAACTGTGTCGGCACGACCATAGAAATTGGTGACAGATATGGATGAACAGACATTAAAACAATATCGTCCCCTTCTTTTGCTACATTTTCTTCTACAACGGTCAAAACATTTGCACCACGCGCCACAACTTCTGATACATTGCCGCGAGTATGACTGGCCAATTGCTCATCGGAAGAAATCAAGGTTATTACTGGCGTACCGTCTTCAATCAAAGAAATCGTTCCATGTTTTAACTCTCCAGCAGCAAATCCTTCACACTGGATATAGGAAATTTCTTTTAATTTTAGGCTGGCTTCCATAGCAACATAATAGTCTTGTCCTCGACCGATATAGAAAGCATTGCGTGTTGTTGCGAGTAACTCATGTACTTTTTCGTCAATACTGTCTTTTTCAGATAGCGTAGCCTCAATGGCTTGCGCTACAATGGATAATTCGTGTACTAAATCAAATTGCTTTGCTTTTTCATTGGCATTGGCATCTCCAACTGCTTTTGCTAGAAAAGCTAGAGTCGCAATCTGTGCCGTATAAGCCTTAGTTGAAGCAACCGCAATTTCTGGTCCAGCATGCAGCAACATTGTATGAGTCGCTTCACGAGACAAAGTGGAACCTGGTACATTGGTTACAGTCAAGCTTGGGATTCCCATAGCATTCGCTTTGACCAAAACCTGACGGCTATCGGCCGTCTCACCAGATTGGCTAATCAGGATAAACATTGGTTTCTTGCTCAGTAATGGCCATCTGTAGCCCCATTCTGAAGAAATCCCTAATTCCACAGGTGTGTCCGTCAATTCTTCTAGCATCCGCTTGGTCGCAAACCCGGCATGATAAGAAGTTCCAGCCGCTAAAATATACAAGCGATCAGCCTCTTGAACAGCTTTGATAATAGCTGGATCGACAACTACTTGATCATTATCGTCTGTATATGCTTGAATCAACTTACGCATCACTGTTGGCTGCTCATCAATTTCTTTCAACATATAGTAAGGATAGGTTCCCTTACCGATGTCGGACAAATCAAGCTCTGCCGTGTAACTTTCACGCTCAATTGGATTCCCGTCGTAGTCCTGCACTTCTACGCTGTCAGCGGTCACAATTACCAGTTCTTTATCATGAATTTCCATGTATTCGCTGGTTTCACGAATCATCGCCATAGCATCCGAACAGACCATATTGTAGCTTTCTCCCAGGCCAATTAAGAGCGGTGATTTATTTTTCGCCACATAGATCACGTCTGCATCCTCTGCATCCATTAAAGCAAAAGCATAGGAACCTTCAATGATGTGGAGCGCTTTTTTAAAAGCATCTAGTACTGAGAGTCCGTCCTCTTCAACAAATTTTCCAATCAAGTGAACCGCAATTTCTGTATCTGTCTGACCCTTCAAATCATGTTCAGCAAGATACGTATTCTTAATATCTAGGTAATTTTCGATAACACCATTATGCACTAAAACAAAGCGTTCAGTTTGAGACGTATGCGGATGCGCATTGCTTTCACTTGGTTTTCCGTGCGTTGCCCAACGTGTATGCCCAATACCAGCCGTTCCAGCTACATCAATCCCGATTTTTGAACGAAGGTCGGCAATACGACCAACCGATTTGACTAAGCTAGATGTTTTCCCATTTGTCACAAAAATTCCCGCTGAATCATATCCCCGGTATTCTAATTTTTCTAGACCCTGCATTAAAATATCTGTTGCATTCCGATTTCCAACAACTCCGACAATTCCACACATACTATTATTTCTAGCAAACGACTTTCAGAAGTCTGCCATCTCCTTCTTTGATTTTTTAAATTGGTATAGTCTAATAATAGCTATACAAAACAAGCTAAGTCAGTATATAATTTTATTGTGAATTTGTCAACAATAAAATTGGTATAGTTCAAAAAAGAAGGGCGGTGCAACCAAAAGACTTCAAAAGCAAATTTAGTTATCTTCTATAAACAAAAAAGTAATCTGCTCTAAACGTTTTCTTTACAACATCAAAGTATACTTTTGGCATAGTCTATTGAACATTCAATCTATGATCTAAATAATCCGCTACTTCATAACTAGAAACAAAAAGACTGGATAAAGCCGACCTGACACATAGCAGTTTAGCTATTATGGGCTAATATTAGCGAGCCAATTCGTTTGGCTCGCTTTTTTCGTTGTTTAGTTTTCCGATGAAATTGTAATAAATGTCTATCTGGATAATTCGGTTGCGTTTCGTGCTAGTTGGTTTATGAATCACAATCTTGTCAATCAGCTCATTCGCTATTTCAACGGTTAATTCTGGAAGCTCTGTATATTTGGAAATTCTCGTCATAAACTTGGAGATATTCAAACTATCTTCTTGTTGCTGGGCGAGTTTTTTGGTTAAGTCAGAAATGGAAGTTTGGAGCTGATGCTGTTCTTCTTCGTATGTCTGACTTAACTTCACAAAGCGTTCATCTGAAATTTTACCAAGTAGATTGTCTTCATAAAGCTTCTGAATAATACTGTCAATCTCTTTAAAGCGGTGCTCATCTTTTTGAAGTTGCAGCTGCTGACGTTTGTTATCTTTGCTGAATTGCGCTTGGCTTTGCTGTTCTAACTTTTTCAAAAAGGCTTCTTGGTCGAAGTGGATTTCTTGAATGGTTTGGCGGAGCTTGTCACTCACAATCTCAATCAAAGCGGATTTTTGAATGTAGTGGGGATTTTCACAACCATCAATCGGCTTGCGATATCCAGAACACTTGTAATGGTCGTGATTTAGTCCGTTTTTCTCTTGTGGGCAAAAATAATGTTTTCGTCCACAAGTTCCACAAAAAACTAATCCAGCAAACAAGTTTTCGTGACCAATCCGATTTTTATACCGTTGATTTGAACGCTTATGACTTCGCATTTTTTGAACAATATCGAAAGTTTCTTGGTCAATAATCGCTTCGTGGGTATTTTTGAAAATCAACCAGTCTTCCTTCGGATTATCTACCTTACGCTTGTCTTTATAAGATTTTGTCCGTGTTCGAAGATTGACCGTATGCCCGAGATATTCTTCACGCCCTAAGATAGCACTTAGGGTTTCCCGTGTCCAAAAATACGGCAAGCTCTCAACATTTGAACTGGCGGAAATAGGTTTTAAACCGATTTCTATTCGGTGGCGGTCTGGCTTGAAAACTTTGTCATTTTCTAACCCTTTCGAAATCTCCGAGAGACTTTTTCCACTTTTCGCTTCCTGAAAAATTCGCTTCACAACTTCACTAGCAACTGGGTCAATAATCCAATTTTTAGGATTGTTTGAATCTTTGAGATAGCCGTAAGGTGGGTTAGTAGTTACTCGCTCGCCAGCTCTCGCTTTAGCTTGCACCACCGCCCGAATCTTCTTGCTGGTATCCGCCGCATACATTTCGTCCATCAGACTCTTAATTGGCAAGAAAATAGAATTAGTTTCATTAGGTTTATTCGAATCTATGCCATCATTTAAGGCGATAAAGCGGACATCGAAGCTTGGAAAAGTAATTTCCGTTAGTTGACCAACCTTGATATAAGACCGCCCCAAACGGCTTAAATCCTTAACGATAAAGTTTGAGACTTGCCGATTTTCCACCAAACGCAAGGCCTCCGAAATAGCTGGGCGGTCAAAATTTGTGCCACTAAAGCCATCATCGACAAACAAAATAGGATTAGGGAGATTTTCTCTTGCAACTACATCAAGCAGAATTTTCTTCTGATTGATAATCGAGTTACTATCTCCTTCTAGTCCATCGTCTTGACTTAAGCGACAATAAACCACTGTAATATCTGAAAGTTTCGAAGTATCTACTTGTCTATAATCTGAAATTGTCAAAGTTCTGTTCATGTGTTTTTCTCCTTTGGGAGTTCACACACCTTATACTTCTATTATACCATTTTTACTACTGTTAAAGTAGTGATTTATCGCTTAAAATCAACCTTTCTAGGACATTTTCAAGATTACGATTTCCAGTAAAACGGTGACGGATTAAGTAAGTCGTTCGACCAATTCGACAAATTTCATCGGCGGTGCGTGAGGGCTGGTTTGAGTCTCGGTCTTTATTCTTTTGATTCATTAGCTATTCCTCCCTTGATATAATCTGGGTATTCTTCAAGTGTTATTACAGTAAATAGTTCCCAAAAGTTATATAGTTCATTTTGAATAACTTTCGAGATAGCGAGTTTGCGCTTATCGTCTGGCACTATCCAAAGCACAAATGGAAAAACTTCCTTTTGTCGCTGTTCAATACCTGAGCGATAATATTCAATATATTTCTTACAAGTGTTTACAATGCGCGCAAGACTTTCCGTGCTTCGGTCTATTTCTAAAAAGTAATGATCTTCATATTCTTGACTAACTAGCTCTAAATAAGCGTCGGGCTTTAGAGTTCTGCCTATGCCAGAAAGTTTTTGGTAGCTGCGCCAAGAGTTCGGCTCAAAAGAAAAAGTTTCAAGCGATAGCTTTTCTGAATCTCGAACGGCCTCCAGTGTCTCAACAAAGATTTCCGTAATTGCTAAAGTATGTTCAACGTGGTGCTGAGTTGGCTCGTATTTATTTTTATAGCGTAAGATGATACTGTCATCTTGGTTTTTAAGGAATTTTAGTCCCTGAAAAGTAATTTGCCAAACATAAGAAGCCGAGCCATGGCGTGCGCCACCAACTCGCCGTTTTAAGTGTAAAACCAATCCAGCTTTCTTCAGACTTTGCAGTGCAAAATTAGCACGGCGAATGGCGGTTTCAAATCGAGCGCTATCCGCAAAAAAGAGTCTGGCTAGTTGGTTGGTAGTCGCAAATCTTGCTCGACTCAAAAAATAAAGAATTTGCGTGTCGTTATCTGTTTTGTAATTCCATTTCATCTGTTTTGTTCTCCATTAAAATTGAAAAGGTGTGCCCCGTAAGCTTAGTTACGGAGTAAGTCGTGTGAGTAAAAGTCCTGAAAACCTTTATTTGTCAGGGGTGGAAGAATTTTCTTCACCAACACGATTCGAAGAGCGATTGGAATGCTTCTTGCGTCCTAAATCTGTCAATTTTTGGTTAGAATTTTCATTTTTCGAAACCGTTTTTTCAAAAGTATAACTTTCAAATTCAGCTTCAATAGTTGAACTATCTTGCCCATATCTAGTTAAGCTATTTAGATATGGTGCCCGACTATCCCTAATTTTTGGTTTAGGTGGGTGGGCTTTACCAATAATCCAACGATAAGTATTAGGTGAGACTTCTGTTCTGATATATGCCCAAAATGGCGGTAAGCTGTAAAAATCTTCCTTGCTAATTTCAAGAGTGGATTTTGCCATGTCACGGGCTTCATTTAGGTTCAAGCCAAAGACAATTTTATTCGCAACATTGGATTCAATCCCAGCTTTTAGCTGAGGTGACATCTGGGCGAGGTGTTGGAAGCCGATATTCCAGCCAACATTAAATTGGCGAGATTGCGAAAGTGCTTCGTCTAAGTTAGCGTTAGGGATTCCTAAGAAACTCGGTGTTTCATCAATATAGATAAAGACAGATTGGCGTTTGCTTGGCTCAACCGAAGACTGGCGCAAAATTAACATCCAGAGCATGGAAGTAATAAGACTACCAATTAGCTTCGCAGATTCTGAACCAATCACAGCTTTATTAAGAGGAATCAATACAATCTTTCTAGATTGAAAAATTTCCACTAAACTAAAACTAGGTTTACTTTGTCCAAGCATAGCTCGAAGTTGTGGCCGAAGTGTGAACTGACGAAACTTATTCAAAATTGGATTTAACATCTGGTGACGTTGAGCTTCACTGAGTAGCTCAAACCAGTTCCAGAAACTTTCCAGCCCGATTGGGTCTTTTAACTCTCTTAATAGTTTGTTTCGAAAGGACTGATTAGTGAGCAGACTTGGTAGCATCACTAAAGAAGCGTTTGGAATCCTAGCAAGCGTTAAAAAACTATGCGATAGAATATCCAGAGAGTAAATTCCAAAATGTTCAGGATAAAGCCCTTTAAATAGCTCCAACAGATAATCTGCAATAACTTCGGGTTCAATGCCATATTTGGTGAGCTCAAAAGGATTGATACCGACAACTCGTTTGGCAGTTGACGAGATGACCACTATATCTTCATCGTGTTCAGTTGACGTGCGCTCTAATAGTTCATGAGTGAGTTGACCTTTGGCATCCACTACAACGACGCTATGATGTTTAGATTTTATATCTGATAAAATCAAATGACTCATAGCGGTGGTTTTGCCGCAACCAGTTGAGCCGAGAAAAACGGTGTGCTTTTTGCCAGCTTGAGCTGAAATTTGAATTGGTCTTGGTTGACTTTCAACCGTTTGTGCCAAACTTCGCTGAGTTTTTCGATTAACATTGTAGCCCAAGGGTGGTGTCACTAATTTGGGGTAAACGTTAGGAATACCAGCTATCTGTTCTTCGCCAGTTGGCAGAAGCAAAAAACAAGCGAGGTCTGAGATTGCCAAACTGTAAGGATAAGACCAAGGCGGTTGTGCATGGTTGAACCCCTGAACAGCCAAAGATTTTAGCTCGATGGTAGCTGTAGTTTCTAACATCCTAAAGCTACTCAACAAGCTCGCAAAAAACTCTTTAGCTCGTAAAATACTGCGTGAACTGACACCAAGTCTAATTTCACATTTAAAAGTAGACTGATTCAACTTTTGGCGCATAAGCTTCTTGGAGCTTTCAGATAGTTCAGGAACATTGTTGGTGATTACTTGATACCATTTAGCGGATAAATTCGGCAGGTCTTTTGGCTGTGGACGAGGTGGTGAACCTGTGCCTAGCACTAGCTGAACCGTTACTGTCTCATCTGGCTGGAGTATTTTTGCCAGAGATAAACTGGAACGAACCATATTCTCTACTGAATCAGTTTTAAGAACATAATGGGATTGTTTGATTTTTACTAGACGAGCGCTAGTCATCACTTCACGTTTAGGAGCTTTAGAAAACTGAATTTTACGGTGTGATTGAATTAGTTGGCTGATATGTCGCCTGTCTTGTTCTTCCGTTCCTAATAGATAGCGCACGTGATTCTTAGATAATCGAACTTCAAAAATAACCGCTTTGCGCCGACTGAGCCCGACCAGTTGTCCCAGCATTGCTTTGACATCATCTATCTCAAACGGTCGCTGCCAGTGAAACTCGCTCCAAGATAAGACCTCAAACTTCCGTTTCATCTTTACCTCCATTCTTTAGATTTAATAATCCGAAAGGTAAACCAGCCAATGAAGATGAGGATAGCCCCTAAAAATAAGACTTGCCAAACTTCCATTAGAAGTTTAACCGCCCAGTTGACTAGCCAAGCGCAGGCAAAAAATCCTAAAATATAAACCAATATTTTCTTCATTCGACTGATCTCCTTTCTGATGCCAGTTATACAAGAAAACTAGGTAAAAGTTAAATTTCGCTTACCTCAGTTTTTGAAGCGATTGGAATGATTTTTAGATCTCAAAACAGTAGTATATTTCAACATATTTTGTCCTTTTGTCTAGTTCAAATAAGGCTAAAACTTACGCCGTTTAAACAATTCTTTTTGGGCGATTAGGTAGGCTTCTTGAATTTCTTGGCGGCGCTGGAGGAACTCCGCCAAAGCCTGTTCTTCTGGTGCTGTATCGTCTTCTTCATCTAGAAAATCCCAAATCGAAACTAGCAAATACGAAGTTACAAAAATAATGGAAAGAATAAGAAAGATATTCATCATAATACTCCTATTTTAATTTCTCGGTGGTGTAGTGAGTAAATGCTCGAATAACATAATCTGTATAAGCCAACGCTTCGGGATTATTCTTAATAATCTCAGCTTGAATTAAAGTAAGATTGCCGATTTTAAAAAGAATATCTGAAGCTAAGAGCTCCTGTGCTTGAGTGCTAGCCATCTTATGACTAAGCTCTTTAGCAACTGCTAGCTGATACGGATTTGCGATTTGAGCCAAAGCCGTTTCTTTAGTTGATTTTTGTAGTAAATTCATGAGATTTCTCCTTTAATTTTGGTATAATTGTTTTAAGTTAGCTAACTTATGGCTTCATTATAGAAAAGTCCAAGTGCAATTTGTTGCCAATAATTGTGCTAAAATCTTGCCAGTTTCGGAGGTGCTTGATGTTTGATATTCCTAGTCTGTTTTCTATTATTTTAAAACACGCCAATAAAACAACTTGGTCTGATAGAAAGAAAGTTAGCGTGGGCTTATCACTTGTCTTACACGAAGACTCTTTGGCATATCTAGCGGACACAAGTTTCAATAAATTATTTACAGGACAAAACAAAGGACGAACCCTTTACGGGATCGTCCAAGATGAGATAATAGAAAAAGGCTTTTCCAGCTACATTTTTCAAGCTGAGAAGCGATTAAGCGACACCAATTATAAAGAGAATAAGTTTTTGTTGGCTGATACATTAGAAGATTTTTTTGAACTAATAGAAGAATCACAAAATCTGCCAAAGTCTGTTTTATTAGGTTTGAAACAGTCTTATAAGCTCAATCACCAAGACCGACCTTATCTTTTTCTGGCTGAGTGTTTATTTTATGCTTTAGCTTGCCAGCACAACAAACAGCAACAGTATATTGAGCCAGACTTTAGCCAAGAAACAGAAGTTGTCTCAAAACCATTAGAAGAACTTGTGTCACGAGCTAACGGTTATTCGAAGCGGATTATTCAAGACTTAAACCGGTTTTCAGAAAAAGAACTTCAACTGTTCAGAAAAATAGCCCCATTTACATTTTATGACAATTCTTTTGATGAGTTTTCAGGCGAAACTGTTTTAGATCACTACTTAATCTCACACGCTGATTTTTTAGATTTGTTCACTAAATATGGCGTTAAAGGCAATGAAATTTCACGCCTGATTGAATATGGTTTAATTTCTGGTGGTGGTAGACATGAGGTAATTGTGGAAAAAGGTGAGCTTTCTGGCTTTCAGAATGATAACCTTGTCTTAACCTTCACCACTAAATCTGACGAAAGAATAACTTTTGAATACAGTGCCTTCCACCTAACGGATACCGCCAAAGCCCTGATTGAGATTTTGGAGATTGAGACTAATGATGAGTTTTTTAGGGAGTTGGGAGAGGAGTTTAAAGATAAGGTTAAGAAGTTGCTTATTAATACCGAAATATTTTGTGTGAGTGATTTTTAAGCGGAATAAGAAATTTCTAAAATTAGATAAATTATTCATGTAAAAGATTGCTTATTTATTTGAATATGTGGTATAATGAAGCTGAAAGATATTTTATCTTTCAAAAACGTCTAATTTTAATATTGACAAGTTAGACAATTTTTGTTATAATGCAGAAGTTATTATTAAATTTTGGGGAGATGTACTGACCCAAAAAATAAAAAGGATTCATTATTTTTATGTGATGAATGAATTTTTGTACATTTTCGAAATTTTTGAATTTTCTGAGAATGTAATAAATAGTAACTCAAACATAAAAAGCCACTTCCGAAAAACGGAAGCAGTTCTTTACCTAAGTAATTCCATAAAATACGGCAATAGTTTATGGAAGAAGTCACCTCTCCACTAGGTGATATGATTATTTACGGTTGCGCTTATTCTTGCGTAGCCGTTTTTTATGTTTAATACTTGATAGTATCCTATCTAAGCGATTCACTATCCACCTAAACAGAACTCTCAAAATTGGACAAGCTTTCTCAAAAAGACCGATTAAAAGCAGATCCATGTTTAGAGGCCGAAAAATCAAAATTGAAATAATACTAATTAATAAGAACAAAACTTGTTGTATGATTTCATCTTTCTTCGGATCTGTTGAACTCAATAGTTTCTCTGGAGGAACCCACTTTTTCCCGAAAATCCGATAAACAGATTCAAGAATTGAAGGAATCCTGATAGCGAACTGATAATTCAAATCCTCTTGGGATTTTTGCGAAGCAATAAACAAAGCCAATAAATCTTTTGAGATATTATTCATCAGCTTATCTTCGTGTGACGCAGAGCTATTTTGTGTGCGATACATTGTTCTTACCTCCCTTGTTTCAAGAAGAGGTGAAGAAAGTGACCTAGTTACTTAGGAGGATATAAGATAAAGAGGAAACACTCTACATTGAAGTCATACTGGAGCAGATGCGTATAGTATATATCAAAACCAAATATCATAACAGTATACAACCCTAACTAAGTCAAATAGCGGGTGCTGCCATGAGAAATGAAATTTTAATATATAGCTTCATCTAGATCTCAGTGACAATCTTTTTTGTAGTGCGCTTCCTCATTTTTCTAGTCTGGATTTATACACACAATGGTAAAAATCCAAAGTTATCCTTTTGATTTATTTTGCCATAAATTATTTATAATGTCAAGAGGAAGAATACTAATTTTTTGTAAAATTTTTAGGGAAAAATAATCCAATAAACTGCTAACTTGTTTGATTAAGACTACTAATTTTGACGAATTTAGAACACCACAACCTCATTTTTTGAGACCATAAAATAGTTAGACATCAAAATGACAACTATTTTAACTGTTTTTTAGTGGTTATAAAGACTATGAAATTAGATTATATTTAGACTGCTAGGTATCATTGTGCTATCTTATTTGGTCTTTTTCTTTCCCCTAAATTCTTGTTAAACTGAACCTACCTCTGCTACAATGGCAAGGCTAAGTTAAACAAGGAGATAATCGTGACCAAATACTACATCACTAAATTCAAGAAGCTACGGGAAATCAAAATTGGCTATGCTCGTGTCAGCTCCACGGACAACCGCCAAGAGTTAGGCCTAGAGGTTCAGAAAGAAGCTCTGAAGTCTTGTGATATACTTTTTGTCGAAAAAGAATCAGGATCTCAAGATAACAGGGTTCAGTTACTTAAAGCCTTGAAACTAGCTAAAGAACTTAAGCGAATCAACAAACAGGTCTCGCTAGTCGTTTATAAGTTAGATAGACTAACTAGAAAAATGTTTACTCTAGTAAATATATTGGACGACCTAACTATTCATGATATTCAATTAATCAGCCTAAAAGAAAATATTGCGACAGACTCGCTAACTGGCAAATTACTGGTTGTTATTCTAGGATATGTCGCGGAGATGGAACTAGAAGCTATACGCTCCAGAACTAAAGACGGTTTACGTAAAGCCAGAGAGCGAGGGGTCAAGTTGGGCAATAAAGGAATTTCTAAAACTAAGGAAAAAGAAGTTATTCAACTTTATCAACAGTCAAATCTAACGGCTAAAGAGATTTCTCAAACTTCCAACATATCCACGGCCACCCTTTATAATATTTTAAAGCGCAATAACATAAAAACAAAATCAAAAAATACCCTCTGAGTGCTTGCATTTATGAGATAAAATGGTAGAATAAGACTGTCAAAACATTCTAGCAGACGAACGTTTGTTAGAATTCTCAAAGATTGAAAAATTCATTTTCCGATTGCTGGTTTCATCAGGTTTTGCGCCTTTTTGAAGCTAGCATTTTTTGTTTTTAAGCGTTCTATTTGACGTTCGTCCATTAGAATCCACCAAACGCCTTGTAGCAGAGGTTATTTGGGGAGAAAAAGTTTAGACTTTCAAAAACAAAAAAACGGAGGAAAAACAAATGAAAAAAGTTGCAAAATATGGAATCACCCTACTGTCTGTAGCTGTTTTAGGGGCAGTGACCCCACCGACAGTGGCCGCTGAGGATACTACTGCTCCCAGGGTTGACGCTCCGGCAGCTGAAACAGTAGCTCCTGCTGATCCGGTTAAGGAGCAACGAGTTAGAGTGAACCACTACGGAGTAAGTAAAGATGGTTCACGAACTATGCTCTCATACGAGAGTGTAGCCGTAAAGGAAGGAGGAGATGCCTATACGGTAGCTCCGAAAAACTTTGCGGGGTGGACTTTTGACCATGCTGTAAGAAATAAGTCTCTAGGGAAAGCCTCAGAGGTAGAAACTCCGTATCAATTTAGATACGGAGATGATGGAGGAAACTTCTTCCATCTGTTCTATAAGCCGCAGCCAGATCTAAAACCAACTCCACAGCCTAACCCTAATCCTACGCCAGACCCAACTCCGCAACCGGATCCAACCCCAACTCCGCAACCAAAGCCAGAGCCAGAACCACAGCCCGACCCTAAACCGGCGCCACAACCTGGCGATGATAATAAGGGCGGACAAGCTAAACCTAACGACAACGGCAAAGGTGACGGCAAGGCCGAAAATCCAGCAGATAACCAAAAACCTGCGGATAAAGGCGCCACAAAACAGCCAGAAGGTGAAAAACCTGCTGACAACAGCAAAGCTTCAGACCAAAGCAAGAAGTCTGAAACTGTGAAACCTAAAGCGACGGAAGACAAAAAAGAAGAGACTAAAAATAAGCTCCCAAATACTGGCGAAGCCGTTTCTAGCCTAGGATTCCTAGGCGTAGGACTCCTTTCTAGTTTAGGTTTAACTAAGAAACGCTATAAAGGGAGACACGAACGTCACTAATATCTAAAGTTTTGAAATGGTTATTATAGATAAATAAAATCTGTTTATAGTCTTATAAGGACTTATTTGATAATAATACATTTAAAAAGACGGTTATTTTTGAACCGTCTTTTTATTTAGTTTACCTATAAGATGTGTGAACTCAGATTACTTTTAGACTGCTGAGTGTCAGACTATCTAAAACCAGCCTTTTCTTCCATATGATTGCTCTAGGTTCAATCTTTTAACATTTCATTTTTGATTTTTAAATCGTTCAACATCACGAGCAATAACCAATTCTTCATCCGTTGGAATAACCAGCACTCGAACCTTGGAATCTGGCATTGAAATATCTCCATAGTTACCAAAAACATTCTTTTCTGGGTCAAGTTCACAACCAAACCAAGAAATTCCCTCAATAACTAATCGACGAATCGTCACAGAATTCTCACCAATTCCAGCGGTAAAGATAATGGCGTCTGCTCCGTTTAAAACAGCCAGATACTGACCAATATATTTTTGAATACGATCAACAAAGATGTCATTCGCCAACTGTGCTTTGGCATCACCAGCGCGCATAGCGGCATGAATATCACGCATGTCGCTGGATTTCTCAGATACCCCTAAGAGACCTGACTCACGATTTAAAATACGATTAATATCTTCCGGCGTATTCAAATCCTCTGTATGCTCCATCAGATAAGGAATAATCGCTGGATCAATATCCCCTGTGCGAGTTCCCATCATCACGCCACCTAGCGGAGTAAAGCCCATTGAAGTGTCAACAGATTGACCACCTTTGACTGCTGTAATAGAAGCACCATTCCCAATATGGCAAGTAATTAGTTTCAGATCTTCAAGCGGCTTGCCAAGCACTTTAGCGGCTTCCTTGGCAACATACTGATGACTTGTTCCATGCGCACCATATTTACGCACTTTGTTTTCAGTATAATATTTAGTTGGCAATGGATAACGGTAAGCTTTTTCAGGCATTGTTGTATGAAATGACGTATCAAACACAACGACACTTGTAATGTCTGGCAACAATTCTTTAAATGCACGAATTCCTGCTGCATTTGCTTTGTTATGAAGTGGTGCAAGAAGCGCTAATTCTTCTACTTTTTGAATCACTTCTTCGCTATCCACAAGTGCAGATTCTTTAAAATATTCACCACCTGCAACGACACGATGACCGACACCTGTGATTTCATCATAGGCTTTAATAATATCAAAGCGCATTAGATCATCTAACAAAATTTTAACAGCTTGTGTGTGGTCATCAATATCTAAAATTTGTTTCTCCGCACGACCATCAAATTTGACGGTTGAAATGGAATCTTTGAGACCAATTCGCTCAATTAACCCCTTAGCGATGACCTTTTCAGCTGGCATTTCGTATAATTGCCATTTTAGACTAGAACTTCCGGCATTGATTGAAATTGTTTTTGACATAAATTACCTCTTTTAAGCGTTTTCATTTATTATATCAAAAACTTGTTTAAATTTCACTTTCTTGGCTCCAATTTTGAAACTTTTCGCTAAATGTCAATAAATCCGCTTGATTCTGCAAATCAGATAAAGCATAAACAAATGGTTGGACAGCTTGTTCATCTTGCTTTTTCAGTACAAAAATTGTTTTAGCGTATGCTGCATTTCCAAAAAGAGACTCTGGTAACGCAATCATTGCAACTATTTGTGCATGCTTCTGCAACCAATTTTTTAATAAATCACTTTGTGTGCTAGTCAGTAAATCATTTGGTGCAAGGAAAATAGCATAACCATCCGATTTGAGATACTTGAGCGATTGTTCCATTAACAAATGATGAGCATAAGTATGCTCCTGTCTACTAGCCACTTCATAGCGCGTCGCAATGTTATCATCAGGATAAAAGCCAACTGGTAAATCACTGATAATCACATCGCTTTCTTTCAATACTTGCGGGCGCACCGCATCACCTTGCACAAAACTAACTTTTGCATCCATCACATCTGCGATACTGGCTGATATATCAATTAGCAGATCGTCCAATTCCAGTCCTAGATAATCCACGTTTTTATTTGTATTATTAAGAATGGTTTCTGCCAAATTTCCCATTCCACTACCAATTTCCAACACATCAATATGTTCTTTATTACTCAATTGGTCAATGAGAAATGTTAGGATAAACCCGATAAAATCTGGAGTAAATTGGTGATTAGCTTGCAAAGGCTCTGTTTGAGCCGCTTTCATCAGCAAAAATTGGTATGCTCGTCGCCATTCTTCTTTATCTAATTTCAAAGATTTAAGTGTTTCATTATTTTTTTTGACAATAGCTAGCTCTGTATTTCCATCCAGATAAACCCCATTTTGCTCGACCAAAGCATCATAAAAATTCGTCAAAAGAGTATTTTGGAGCTCCTGGACATTCTCTAACAAAAGCGAATAAGCCTGTTCTATTTTTTCAAAATTCATAGTATCCTCCGCTCCCTATCATACCAAAATTTATCTCTTTTTGCGAGCGAGTCCTCAGTTGCTCACATCTAGTTCTATTCTCACTTATTCGTCTAAATTGTCATTGGTTTGATTGGAATGCATAAGTGGGAAGCGAAATTGATAACGGCGACCAGTGTTCATTGTTACTGTCAGGATGAACTCTTTCTCATCTTTCTGATCTTGCACATACCCCTGTTCAAAATTCCTTTGTTTAGGATTTTCATTTGCTACAGCTGCCATTGCATAAGCCTGTATTCGCTCTCGGTTTAGGGTGAAATTCCTGTGATTTGCAGTTTGCCGATGAAGGTAAAATTGCAAAAGTAAGCTAAAGACGGCTGTTATAAAAAGGGCATAGAGCATAATACCTGCTTTAACTCTTTGTTTCCACACGATAGACGAACTCCCTTTCCAATCCTCGCTTAAATGTCATTCTGATATGAATCAGCTCATTTTTCTGTGAGATTTCTGCTTTTTTCACATTATAAATCATAGGCTGATAGCCTTTCCCATTTGCATTGGTTTTTCTGAAATCTTGTCCACTTGACTTTCCAAATGCAATCGTCTTACCGTCCTGCTTCATGTATAAACGATTATTCTCCACTTTTTCAAATGAAGAACGAATCAATTCCGCTTCTAATTGATGGGCAAACAAAAGCCATTCTCGTTGTTCACTGTGTTGTCGAGCTCGGACCTCCGAAGCCAGAAGACGCGTCATCGATTGAAATAATAGCACACTCCCGCTGATTACAAAGAGGGCAACCAGAGCCTCTAAAAGTGTAAAAGCTTTCACTTTATTTGCCTTGAACACCGACAATCAGCTCCTTCCCATGATAAATCTGGATGCCTTGTTGACTTTTTTCAACACGAACTTCAATACCGTTTATTGTTAAATGGCTTTGCTTTGTTTGTAATGCCATATTAGCCACTCTTAGAACTTCTTCTTTTTTTAGTAAATCATTTTCTGTCTGTCGAGACTGATGGATCTGCCCCAATAACAAGGTCACAATAAACGCAAAAACAGCCAATGCCAATAAAGCTTCTAATAAAATCGTTCCTCTAACGCATTGTTTTCTTAAATTTTCCATTTCCTAGATATAATTGATACGTAATTGTTTGCTTATTTGTCTGAAAGACAACCTTTCCGAGCGAGGAATTGCCGCCTGCCCTGTCAAAATGAAGTGTCAGGCCTTCCGGAGCCTGAATCGAGCGAGGAACTGCCAAATGGCTGTAACCATTGGAAATCCTCTCGCGAGAAAAATTCATGTCCAACTGACTTTGAGCTGCACTACTCAACTTCTGACTTTCCCGATAAAAATGCTCAAACTCTAGAAAGAAAATTTGCTGTTCTACTTGCTCAAACGATGAACGTACTGAACCTGATACAGCAAGCAATAAGAGACTCGTCATAAATAAGGTCAGCAAACTTTCCAAAAGCGTAAAACCTTTAATCTGCAACTGTACGAGCTTCTTTTGTATGTTTTGCATAATAAGCCTTGTATGATGCTGCTTGCTTGTCTGTAATAGTTCCTTCACTGACTAATTTTGAAAGCGTCGCTTTTTCATTAGTATGATTCACTTCAAAAAGCTCTGCCTGACTTTCGACAACCTTCACAACAGCTGCATTTCCTTTTTCCGTTACAGCTTCTTTTTGTTTGGTCAAATTCGGAACAAACAAAAGCATCAAAATACTGATGATTAGAAGCACCACTAACATTTCCACCAAAGTGAAAGCTTTTACCTTTATATTTTTAATTTTTTTCATAATTGAACCTCCATATTTTGATAAATTGGCAGCAACATGGCTGCATACAATAAAACAATAACCAGTGCCACAAAAACAAAGACAAGCGGCTGCACTAAGTTCATAGCCTGATTGATCCGACTAAAAAACTTCTCCCACGTTTTTTGAGCATAAACTTCTAATTCACACCCTAATTTGGATTTCACTTCACCGTATTCAATTATCAAACCCAATTCCTTTTTAAAAAACGGGTAGTGTTTAACCACTTGGGAAAATTCCTGACCATTTTGCAGCGCAACTTCTAAGTCTTTTCCAATTTCTTGAAACATAGCAGAGCGTTGCCCTTGCATCATCTGAAAAATCTGACTGAGTTCTAAACCTTGACCAATCATATTTCCCCATTCGCGCGCATAATAAGCTGTCAAATACGCTTGAATAAAAGTTCCACAAAAAGGAAGTCGAGCCAAGAAGCTAAACACTACTATTTTTGAGCTTTTTCTAAACCAATAAAAACCTATCGCTAACAAAACAAGGACTACTCCTAATGAACCCAGAAAAATTTGCGGCAACTGACTAATCAGCTGCGTTGCAATATTTTGGCGTTCTAACTGCGGAAGTAAATAATTGCGCAGCCCTAACATAATGAATACTAAAAAAATAAGTAAAATGAATGGATAAGTGGCTACCTCAATTAACTTTTTCTTGACTTTTGAGACATTTTCCAAGTATTCCTCAATCTTAGTCAGGCTGAGTGAGAGATTCCCATGTAGCTCTGCCAGTGAAAGCTGGGTGACAACACTATCTGAAAATCCTAAACTAGCCATAATTTCTGAAAAAGGTTTTCCTGTTGCTAAACCCTCTTTCATCTTTTCTACATAGGTTTTTTCTAGCAGGGCACTCCGCTTCAAAAAATCAATCATTTCTGCTAAATGAAAGCCACTAGAAAAAAGATTATTCAGCAACTCTACGACTTTTTTCTGCCTACCTATGGATAATTTTTTCCGTTTCTGCCTGCTCAAAAGTGATATGTCCTGCTGCATAAAGCTGATCAATCTGCTTATTCCAGTCACTTGGCTCATGCTCTTGATACCTTTCACTGACAAAATCCACTATTCCTCCTTTCGCAATTAACCGTTGGTAGCAAATTCCTTGCAAAACAATTTTCAGCTCTGCTTCTGTCACTCCCAACTCCAGCAACCGTTCATAGACACCTCGTACGCTTTTAGCATGAATAGTTGAAAAAACAGTCACTCCCGTTAAGCTAGCTCGAACAACTGCCCGTGCTGTCTCCGCATCACGAATCTCTCCGATAATCAATAAATCCGGTCGATGCCGAAGAGAAAGTTTTATCAAACTTTCATAAGTTAAACCAATCGCTTCGTTCAGCTGCAGCTGTAACATCCCTGCTTGTTTGATTTCAACCGGATCTTCAATTGACATGATTTGCTGATCGGCAAAACGCTCTTGAGCCAACTGGTGCATGAGAGTAGTTTTACCACTTCCTACTGGTCCTGAAAAAAGGTAAAGCCCTCGCTGTTTGAAACGTTCTTTCAACTCCGGAATTTGAGCAAACCAAAACTTCAGCTCTGCTTCTTCATCATGCAATAGACGAATCACCAGGCTTTCATATCCACGGTAATCCCCTACTGTTGACAACCGTAGCGACGTTTTCCTGTCACTATATTGATAATCACAAGAGCCCAGCTGACTGCGACGTTTTTCTCCCACATTCATCCCAGCAGTAAACTTGAAATGACTGATTACAGCAGCTAGCTCTTCAAATTCATAATTGCGTATAAAACGGCGTTCATCTCCAATTCGCATATACAACTCGTAAACATTTTCCTTCGGAACAAAATAAATGTCCTGTGCTCGTTCTTCCTTAGCCTGACAAATAATAGCCTGTGCAATGTTTTGAACCATATCTCCTCCTCACTTTATATTATTCGCAGAAGAAAATAAAAAAATGATGAAAAATCACCATTTTGTAAATTATTTAAACGTTAGAGAGCAAGCACGATGTTTCTCTTCACTATTTTGTTTATTATAGCCCGGTCTCCATTTCTCTTTAGGAATGACACCATCATTTTCCAATAAAGCGAGAGAATGGTATTGCTGGACAGAATCACTACATTCTTCACACCAGCGCAAATCTTCTGCATCCCAAAAAATGGACATTAAATCACTTCGACTTTTATAGAAAGGAAAAGCAGCTACCAACTTCAGCCATTGGCGTTTATAATATTTTAAAGCAGCATAATAGTTATCAAAATGCTGTACTGATACGATATTAGCTTCCCAGCCATCGAAAAACCACCACGGTTCATCTTTGCCATACATTTCAATCACACAATACACCTGCTTCACCTCCCTTTGTTCTGTTTATTATATCGGAAATGCTAAATTTTTTAAACAGATATGCTCCATTATACAAGTTTTTCGCCATTTGCTCAAAAATGTAGAAAAAGTGGCATTATTTTGATTAGTACTTTTTCATTCATCAAATAAGAAAACGAGACTCTTCTTAAGCCTCATTTCCAATTTATTAATACAAATCAAGATAATTATCTACTTCCCATTGGGAAACAAAGGTTGCATAACTTGCCCATTCAATGCGTTTGGCTTCTACAAAACTTGTATAGATATGACTACCCAGTGCATTTTTTACAACTTCATCTTCTGTTAGTGCCTTCACCGCATTATGCAGAGTAGATGGAAGATCCGTAATACCTGCTTCTTTGCGTTCTTCTGCTGTCATCACATAGATATTTTCTTCAATTGGATCAGGAGCCTCAATTTTATTTTCAATCCCATGAAGTCCAACTTCAAGAAGGACAGCCATAGCAATATAAGGGTTCGCCATTGGGTCAACCGAACGCAATTCCAAACGAGTCCCCATACCGCGTGAAGCTGGCACACGAACAAGCGGAGAACGGTTCCGTCCAGCCCAAGCAATATAAACAGGCGCTTCATATCCCGGAACCAGACGTTTGTATGAGTTAACAGTTGGGTTCATAATCGCTGTATAATTGTAGGCATGTTTAATCAAGCCACCAAGAAAATAATAAGCTGTTTGTGATAATTGCATACCGTTTGGATCTGCTGGATCAAAAAATGCATTTTGACCATCTTGATCAAAAAGTGACATATTACAATGCATACCTGAACCTGCAATACCAAATTTTGGTTTTGCCATGAACGTTGCGTACAGACCATGCTTACGAGCAATTGTTTTAACAACCAGTTTAAACAACTGAATCTTATCACAGGCACGAAGTACTTCATCATATTTGAAGTCAATTTCATGCTGGCCAATAGCTACTTCATGATGACTAGCTTCTACTTCAAATCCCATTGTTGTAAGGACATTAACGATTTCACGGCGAGTATTGTCAGCCAGGTCAGTTGGCGCCAAATCAAAATAACCACCCTTATCATTTACCTCAAGAGTTGGATCACCATTTTCATCCAATTTGAAGAGGAAAAATTCTGGCTCAGGACCAAGATTGAAAGATTTGAAACCAAGCTCTTCCATGTGTCTCAAAGCACGCTTCAAGTTTCCACGCGGATCCCCTTTAAAGGGAGTTCCTTCTGTTGTATAAACATCGCAAATTAGTCCTGCGACACTACCATTTTCATCTCCCCAAGGGAAAACAGTCCATGTATCCAAGTCAGGATAAAGGTACATATCTGATTCATTGATACGCACAAAACCCTCGATAGAAGAACCATCGAACATCACTTTGTTGGACAAAACTTTATTCAGCTGTTCATCTGTCGCCGGAATTTCGACATTTTTCATCGTTCCCAAAACATCCGAAAACATCAAACGGATAAAGGTAACATTTTTTTCTTTCACTTCGCGACGAATGTCAGCTACTGTAATTGGCATGAGTACCTCCTTATGAAATTTTTAAAAATTGATGTTGGTCAATGCATACGACCAAATGGTGGAAGGGAAGAAGCAAAGCGCCCTTGTTGCAAAATATCGTTATGAAGGGCTCGACGAACGTCTTTCTCGCTCACTGGCTTTTTATATCTCGCTTCACGCTCAGCATATTTCCGTTTAATAGCAGCAATATTGTAACCTTCTGAAATGTAATCTTTAATCTCTAACAAGCGATCCATATCATTTAATGAATACATGCGGCGATTTCCTTCATTTCGATCAGGTTTAATCAATTCTTGATCTTCATAATAACGAATCTGACGTGCTGTCAAATCCGTCAATTTCATAACGCTACCAATGGGAAAAACAGCCATATTGCGACGAAATTCCTTTTCCTTCATTGCAAATTCCTTTCTCATGCTCTATTATAGTCCGAAAAATTTTTCCTGTCAAGAATGTATGTTAGGTTTCCTGACATCACTTCTTGTTTTTTAATATCAAAAATTTTCTCAATCGATTTATATCAGAATTGACTAACATGGCAATAAATACCCCCATAAAGGTTTCAAATACCCGTGCAAATACATACAAAATTGTCTCTCCTGTTGGAATTGATAGGGTAATAATCAGCATAGCAGAAACACCACCAATCACTCCTGCCTTATTGTTCATAGCAACATTTGTCATAATGGTTAACATCGTACAAATCGGAACGAGAAGCAAGGTTACCCAAAACTGATCATGAAAAAGCTGATTGATAAGAAAGAAGAACAAAGCATACAAACCGCCAATACTGTTTCCTAAGATACGAGATGTTCCAAAATGAACACTCTTATCAAAATCCTCTCGCAAACTAAAAACAGCTGTTAAAGCGCCAATCTGTAGCCCTTTCCAACCCAAAAATCCAAAAATTAAAAGGACAATAAAAACAGCGATTCCTGTTTTAAAAGTCCGCATTCCTAATTTAAATTTCGATTTATCAAATTTGTACTTTTTAAAATAACCCATTCATACATTTCCTTTTACCTTTATTCTAACATATTTTAGAGAAATTTTGAGGAAAAGAATGATGGTTTCCAAACAGGTCTGTCAAAGCTTTCCTATACATTTTTTTAGAGAAACTTCACAGACATCTTCTACTTGACCATCACTTCCTATCTTTATCAGTTTTAATCCCGTCAGGATTCCTGAGACAGATGGATAATGAGCAAAACAGTGAAGGTAAAGCAGAGCCCATTTTTTCTTTTGGAACTCGGTTGGCTAATGTCACATGCGGAACCCAGTTTTCAAGAAGATAGGAGGAAGATTGGTCTACATAACTTGCAATCTTTTTATGTAACTCTGCATGAAATGCAGTTAATTCTGACGTTTTAACAGGATTGAGTGTAACAATGGAAGAACCTAGAAAGGACGAAATAGAGCTAAAGTTCAAACATACAGCTGACTAATCTTCGCCATCTCTTCCGAGATTAGCTGGATATCAGCCAAATCTACTTTTTCAAGAGACGAAAAAGTCAAATGTGGTTCCCGATCGACTACTTCATAAGTGTAGTTTGATAGACTATTGACACTCAAACTGCGCCAAATAGAGCGGACTCGTTCTTGGCTATACCTATCTAGAGCTCCTATAATAGTATACATATCGTTTCTCTGTAAAAGAAAAAGTGGTTGAACCACCTTTTCTCTATTATTTTTTTGTTCTAGCCTTACTTTTCAGTCAATGCTGCAAGACCTGGGAGTACCTTTCCTTCAAGAAGTTCCATAGATGCACCACCACCGCGTCACAAATACTTTCACTAACACAAAAAGGTGAACAAGCCACCTTTTTGTTATCATTTCAGTTTTGCTCCTTTTTCTCCAAAATCAGGATTTTGGAGAGACTAACGGGCTAAAACTTATTTTTCAGTAAGAGCTGCAAGACCTGGAAGAACTTTACCTTCCAACAATTCCATAGACGCGCCTCCGCCCGTACTAATCCATGAGAATTTATCTGCACGACCAAGGTTGATAGCTGCGGCAGCTGAGTCGCCACCACCGATAATTGATTTAACGCCTGGTTGTTTAACGATAGCGTCCATTACACCGATTGTACCAGCTTGGAAATCAGGATTTTCAAAGACGCCCATAGGTCCGTTCCAAACAACTGTTTTAGCACCAGTTAATTCTTGGTCAAATTTAGCGATTGATTTAGGACCGATATCCAAACCAAGGAAGCCAGGGTCTACTGCTTCACCTTCAGTATTTTTCACTTCAGTGTAGTCAGCAAATGCGTTTGCTTCTTTAGAGTCAACTGGCAAAATGAGTTTCCCATTTGATTTTTCAAGAAGAGCTCTAGCAACATCGAGTTTGTCTTCTTCTACAAGTGAGTTACCGATTTCGATGCCTTGTGCTTTGTAGAATGTGTAAGTCATCCCACCACCGATAAGAACTTTATCCGCTTTTTCAAGAAGATTTTCGATAACACCGATCTTATCAGAGACCTTTGAACCACCAAGAATGGCTACGAATGGACGAACTGGATTTTCAACAGCTTCTTTGATATAAGCAATTTCGTTTTCAAGAAGGAAACCAGCAACAGCTTTGTCCACATTAGCTGAGATACCAACGTTAGATGCATGTGCACGGTGAGCTGTACCGAATGCGTCGTTTACGAAGATACCATCTCCAAGTGATGCCCAGTATTTACCAAGTTCTGGATCATTTTTAGATTCTTTTTTACCATCAACATCTTCAAAACGAGTGTTTTCAACAAGAAGAACTTCGCCGTCTTTAAGAGCATTAATAGCTGTTTCAAGTTTTTCACCACGGGTAACACCGGGGAAGATAACTTCTTGACCAAGTTTTGCAGACAAATCTGCTGCTACTGGAGCAAGTGATTTTCCTTCCTTATCAGCTTCTTCTTTCACACGCCCAAGGTGAGAGAAGAGAACAGCACGTCCACCATGTTCGATGATATATTTAATTGTTGGCAAAGCCGCAGTAATACGGTTGTCATTAGTGATAACGCCATCTTTCAAAGGTACGTTAAAGTCAACACGAACGAGAACTTTCTTTCCCTTCAAATCAACGTCTTTAACAGTCAATTTAGCCATTTAATCAGACTCCTTATTATTTTTTGTACATGATAATTATATCACAAAAGCGATTAAAAAGGTAGCAAAATCAGACACTTTTCCTGTCTTATTGACAAAGCTCTATCAGCACACTACAATAAAGATAAAAAGAAAAAATCATATGAAACAAACATTATCTATCGTCCAAAAGAAAGTTGACCAAGATTTAAACATCATTGCCATCTTGACTATTCTTCCGCTTATCGGATATCTATTTTTCCAACAAGAAATAACTGATTTCACCCATCAGTCATCGTTTCCCATTTGGCTTCGCCTTCTCTTTCTCGCAATGTGTCAGTTTGGTGCAGCTGGTCTAGGGACTAGTGTCGTTCTGATTCGTCGCAAAGAAAGCTGGAAAGAATATGGATTGGTTACTAAACATTTTCTCCCGTCCTGCGTCCAAACTGCAATCACCTGTCTTCCTTTGCTGCTTTTCCTCATCATTACAGGACAAGTTCACACCTACCTCCCATTTCAATCAATCTCCTTAACGAAAGAAATTCTTGCTAGTTCTTTTCCGACAAACATCTTAGGTTACTTGCTCATTTCTCTTATCTGGGGATTCTGGGAAGGTTTTAATTATGTTGTAATTTCTAGGAAAATCAATCTTCGCTATCCACGTCAAAATAAGAAAATTGACCTTGGTGCCCTCATTTGTGCTTTGATTTGCCTCCTTGTTCATGGAATGATTGGCTTGGATGCGACTTCTCTATTTGAAGCAATCGCCGTATTCATTCTCATTTATGGCATGCTGGTCATTCAGAAACGGACTGGGAATGCATGGAGTTGTATTCTCATCTTTTGCTTCTTTTGGAATGCATTTTAATACTAGCCAAAAATCTAATTTTGACGGCCCCTTTTTACACTTGAATCAAAATTAAAATGCGATATATTCGCTATGCAAAGTTAGCTAAATTTGAAAATTACCAGAGAATTTTTCATAAAATTCTAAACCTAACAAAAAGAGTCGAAGATTTCGACTCTTTTTTATTATTTTGCTGGTGTGGTTTCTTCCACAGTTTCTGTTGCCGTTGTATCTTCGATAATTTCAACTTCATTGACAGCTTGCGGCTCAAGATTACGGTAGCGTGCCATACCTGTACCAGCTGGAATGATTTTACCAATGATAACATTTTCCTTTAGACCAAGCAAGTGATCTTTCTTACCACGGATAGCCGCATCAGTCAGAACACGAGTGGTTTCTTGGAAAGAGGCAGCTGATAAGAAACTGTTGGTTTCCAGAGAAGCCTTGGTAATTCCCATAAGAACAGGACGAGCTGTTGCAGGAACACCACCTGAGATAACTACATCTCGGTTAGCATCGGTAAAGTCTGTAATATCCATGAGTGTGCCCATAAGAAGATCAGTATCTCCCGGATCCATGATGCGCACCTTACGAATCATTTGGCGAACCATTACTTCAATATGCTTGTCACCGATTTCTACCCCTTGACTGCGGTAAACTTTTTGCACTTCAGCTAGCAGGTAAGTCTCAACAGACAAGACATCACGAACAGCCAATAAATGTTTCGGTTGGATAGAACCTTCTGTTAATGCTGCCCCGCGAGAAACTTGGTCACCTACAGCCACTTTCATACGAGCTGTAAATGGTACAACGTATTCTCCTTCACCGGTTGCACCCTTGACAAAGACTTTCTTAGTCCGAGTGGAAGCATCTTCTTCAATCGCAGTGACTTCACCTTTAACTTCTGTGATGACTGCTTCCCCTTTTGGATTACGGGCTTCAAAGATTTCTTGAACCCGAGGAAGCCCCTGAGTAATATCAGTATTAGAAGCAACACCACCCGTATGGAAAGTCCGCATAGTCAATTGTGTACCAGGTTCACCGATAGATTGGGCAGCAATGGTTCCAACTGCTTCCCCAACTTCAACAGCGTCGCCCGTTGCCAAGTTGATACCATAACAGCGACGGCAAACGCCATGACGTGTATTACATGTAAAGACAGAACGGATAGTAACTTCTTCGATACCAGCGTTGATAATTTCATGCGCTACATCTTCTGTAATCAATACATCTGGACCAACGATGACTTCACCTGTTTCAGGATGTTTAACCGATTTTTTCGTATAACGACCAATTAAGCGTTCTTCTAGTGGCTCTATCATTTCCTTACCATCAGTAATAGAGCGAATCACAAGACCGCGATCTGTACCACAGTCATCCTCACGAATGATAACGTCTTGGGCAACGTCAACTAGACGACGAGTCAAGTAACCTGAGTCAGCTGTCTTAAGGGCTGTATCAGTCATCCCTTTACGCGCTCCGTGAGTTGAGAAGAACATTTCCAGAACAGACAAACCTTCACGGAAGTTAGACAAGATTGGCAACTCCATGATACGTCCATTTGGCGCAGCCATCAAACCACGCATACCGGCAAGTTGCGAGAAGTTAGAGATGTTACCACGGGCTCCAGAGTCCATCATCATAACGATTGGGTTCTTCGGATCTTGGTTAGCAACCAAGCGTTTTTCCAATTTTTCACGAGCAGCACGCCATTCTGCAGTAACCGCGTTATAGCGCTCATCGTCTGTAATCATCCCACGACGGAATTGTTTCGTGATTTGTTCAACACGTTTATGTGACTCTTCGATAATTTCTGCCTTATCTTCAACGACTGGAATATCGGCAATCCCTACTGTCAAACCAGCAAGCGTTGAATGATGATAGCCGAGATCTTTCAGACGGTCTAGAAAAGCAGACGTTTCAGTTGTACGGAAACGTTTGAAGATCTCAGCAATGATATTCCCGAGATTTTTCTTCTTAAATGGTACGTTTAATTCAAGTTTACTGATGGCTTCTTTGACATCTTGACCAGGTTCTAAGAAGTATTTAGCTGGCACACCTTCTGCTATGTTTGAGGCAACTGGTTCTTGCAAATACGGCAATTCATCTGGCATGATGTCATTGAAAAGAATCTTACCAACTGTTGTCAAAAGAATCTTGTGTTTTTGATCTTCCATCCATGGTTTGTTCAAACTATCAGTCGCAATCCCAACGCGTGTATGTAAATGCACATAACCATTCCGAAGAGCCATTACAGCTTCATCACGATCTTTAAAGACCATACCTTCACCTTCACGACCGGCTTCTTCCATCGTTAGGTAGTAGTTCCCTAAGACCATATCTTGTGACGGTGTTACGACTGGCTTACCGTCTTTTGGATTGAGGATGTGCTCAGCAGCTAGCATAAGAATCCGTGCTTCTGCCTGAGCTTCTTCCGACAATGGTACGTGAATAGCCATTTGGTCTCCGTCAAAGTCGGCATTGTAGGCCTCACACACAAGCGGGTGCAAACGAAGAGCTTTCCCGTCAATTAAGACTGGCTCAAATGCTTGAATTCCTAATCTGTGAAGTGTCGGTGCGCGGTTAAGGAGTACCGGGTGTTCTTTAATGACATCCTCTAAGATATCCCAAATACGTTCATCACTGCGTTCCACCAAGCGTTTAGCAGCTTTCACGTTTTGCACAATATCACGCGCTACAATTTCACGCATAACAAATGGTTTGAAAAGCTCAATTGCCATTTCGCGCGGCACACCACATTGGTACATTTTGAGGGTTGGACCTACCGCAATAACCGAACGTCCTGAGAAGTCAACCCGTTTTCCGAGCAAGTTTTGACGGAAACGACCTTGTTTTCCTTTAAGCATGTGGCTCAATGATTTGAGCGGGCGGCTACCTGGTCCAGTAATTGGACGACCACGACGACCGTTGTCAATCAACGCATCAACCGCTTCTTGCAACATCCGCTTTTCATTTTGCACGATGATTCCAGGAGCATTCAGCTCTAAAAGACGTGCCAAACGATTGTTCCGATTGATAACACGACGGTAAAGATCATTCAAGTCAGAGGAAGCAAAGCGTCCACCATCCAGCTGAAGCATTGGACGTAAGTCTGGCGGAATAACTGGCAAGATGTTTAAGACCATCCATTCTGGTTTGTTACCAGATTTTTGGAAAGCATCTAAAACATCTAAGCGGCGTATCGCTTTGACGCGCTTTTGCCCAGTTGCAGTTTTTAATTCTTCTTTGAGGGCTGCAATTTCTTTTTCCAAATCTACTTGTTTCAAGAGATCTTGGATAGCTTCAGCACCCATTTTTGCAACAAATGATCCTGAACCGTATTCCCGCAAGCGTTCACGATATTCCCGCTCCGTCATAATAGATTTGTGCTCAAGTGGCGTATCTTTTGGATCAATTACCACATAAGCTGCAAAATAAATGACTTCTTCAAGAGCACGAGGACTCATATCCAATGTCAAGCCCATGCGACTCGGAATCCCTTTAAAATACCAAATATGAGAAACAGGAGCCTTTAACTCAATATGTCCCATACGCTCACGACGCACTTTTGTACGAGTGACTTCAACACCACAACGGTCACAAATGATTCCTTTATAACGAATCCGTTTATACTTTCCACACGCACATTCCCAATCTTTCGTAGGACCAAAGATGACTTCATCAAAAAGTCCTTCACGTTCTGGCTTTAGTGTACGGTAGTTAATTGTTTCAGGTTTCTTCACTTCCCCATAAGACCAAGAGCGGACTTTACTAGGTGAAGCTAGGGTGATTTGCATACTTTGAAAACGATTTACATCAACCACTATTTCTTACCTTTCTTTATTATCTATTGAATCAGTTCTTATTCTTTTCCTTCAGCTTCAAAAGCTGCTCTCGCTTCTTGAGCTGCCTTTTCACGCGCTTTTTCAAGGTCATCTACGTGAATCACATCGTCATCCATGCCTTCATCCAAGTCACGAAGTTCTACTTCATTGTCATCTTCATCTAGGACGCGCATGTCAAGACCAAGTGACTGCAATTCTTTCACAAGAACACGGAAAGATTCTGGCACGCCTGGTTTTGGAATTGGTTTACCTTTAGTAATAGCTTCATAAGCTCTCAAACGACCATTGATATCATCTGACTTGTAGGTCAAGATTTCTTGAAGGACGTTAGAAGCACCGTAAGCTTCCAAAGCCCAAACTTCCATTTCTCCAAAACGTTGTCCACCGAATTGAGCTTTACCACCAAGTGGTTGCTGTGTAACGGTTGAATAAGGACCAACTGAACGGGCATGAAGCTTATCATCGACCATGTGGTGCAATTTAATCATATACATGACACCGACAGATACACGGTTGTCAAACGGCTCGCCCGTACGACCATCATAAAGAATCGTCTTGGCATCGCTATCCATGCCTGCTTCACGAACAGTATCCCAAAGGTCATCTGAGCTTGCTCCGTCAAATACTGGCGTTGCTATGTGGATACCAAGGTTGCGAGCAGCCATACCAAGGTGAAGCTCCATAACCTGTCCGATATTCATACGTGATGGCACCCCAAGTGGGTTCAACATGATGTCTACTGGTGTTCCGTCTGGAAGATAAGGCATATCCTCAACTGGAACGATACGGGAAACAACACCTTTATTTCCGTGGCGTCCGGCCATCTTATCCCCAACGCGGATCTTTCGTTTTTGAGCAATGTAAACACGCACCAACATGTTGACACCAGATTGCAATTCATCACCGTTCGCACGAGTAAAGATTTTCACATCACGGACAACCCCAGCACCACCATGTGGTACACGAAGAGATGTGTCACGTACTTCACGAGATTTATCACCGAAAATTGCATGAAGCAGGCGTTCTTCAGCGGATAAGTCTTTTTCACCTTTCGGCGTTACTTTACCGACAAGAATGTCGCCCTCTTTCACCTCAGCACCAATGCGGATAATTCCCATTTCGTCAAGGTCTCTTAGCGCATCTTCCCCAACGTTTGGAATTTCGCGCGTAATTTCTTCAGGACCAAGCTTTGTATCACGTGTTTCTGATTCAAATTCTTCCAAGTGAACAGAGGTATAAACGTCATCTTTTACTAGACGTTCACTCATGATAACGGCATCTTCAAAGTTGTAACCTTCCCATGTCATATAAGCAACGATTGGATTTTGTCCAAGCGCCATTTCGCCTTTTTCCATAGAAGGTCCGTCTGCAATAAAATCGCCTTTTTCAACCGTATCGCCAACTTTCACCAGCGTACGTTGGTTGTAAGAAGTACCAGAGTTTGAACGGCGGAATTTCGTAATATGATAGACATCAAGCGAACCGTCTTCACGACGAACTTCAACTTTGGCAGCATCAGAATATACAACTTTACCATCGTGTTGTGCAATAATCGCCGCACCAGAATCGTGAGCTGCTTGGTATTCCATTCCAGTTCCAACGTATGGTGCATGCGGATCAATCAACGGTACTGCTTGACGTTGCATGTTGGCACCCATGAGGGCACGGTTTGAGTCGTCATTTTCAAGGAACGGGATACATGCTGTCGCAACGGCAACTACCTGTTTAGGCGACACATCCATGAAATCCACCTGATCTGAAGGAAATTCTTGGTTATTCCCTTGGTGACGTCCCATAACAATCGCTTCTGCAAAACGCCCGTCTTCTGTTAATTTAGAATTTGCTTGAGCAACGATGTATTCATCTTCTTCATCCGCTGTTAACCAGACGATTTCATTGGTGACCAGACCTGTTTCACGATCCACTTTACGGTAAGGCGTTTGGATAAAGCCATATTTATTCAAATGTCCATAAGAAGACAAGTTATTGATCAAACCAATATTTGGTCCTTCAGGTGTTTCAATCGGACACATACGACCATAGTGGGTATAGTGCACGTCACGCACTTCGTATCCTGCACGGTCACGTGTTAAACCACCAGGTCCTAAGGCAGATAAACGACGCTTGTGAGACAACTCAGACAGTGGATTGTGTTGATCCATAAATTGAGACAATTGAGAGGAACCAAAGAATTCTTTGATAGCTGCTGTAACTGGGCGTATGTTAATGATTTGTTGCGGAGTCAGTACTTCGTTATCTTGCACGCTCATGCGTTCACGCACATTGCGCTCCATGCGAGAAAGTCCAAGACGCACTTGGTTAGCAAGCAATTCACCTACCGCACGAATCCGACGATTTCCCAAGTGGTCAATATCATCCACACGGCCGATGCCTTCTGCTAAGTTGAGGAAGTAGCTCATCTCAGCCAAGATATCCGCTGGTGTAATCGTATGAACCCGATCACCTGGATTAGCATTCCCAATAATAGTTACCACGCGATCTGGATCAGTTGGTGCCACGACTTTGAATTTTTGAAGAACGACTGGATCTGTCAATACAGCTGCATCATTTGGAATATAAGTGATTTTATTCAAATCTCCATCCAAATAGTCTGCAATACTATCAATGACACTACGCGTCATAACTGTTCCGGCTTCTACTAAGATTTCTCCTGTTTCTGGGTCAACCAAAGGTTCTGCAATTGTTTGATTTAACAAACGTGTTTTGATATTTAATTTTTTATTAATCTTGTAACGACCAACTGCCGCCAAGTCATAACGATGTGGATCAAAGAAACGAGCAACCAACAGACTACGTGAGCTATCCGCTGTCTTAGGCTCACCTGGACGAAGGCGTTCATAGATTTCTTTCAGCGCTTCATCTGTACGTGAATCCATCGGATTTTTGTGGATATCTTTTTCAATCGTGTTGCGAACGAGATCGCTATCACCGAAAATATCAAAGATTTCATCATCACCAGAGAAACCAAGTGCACGAACAAGCGTTGTAAATGGAATTTTACGAGTGCGGTCAATCCGAGTGTAGGCAATATCTTTTGAGTCCGTTTCCAACTCTAACCAAGCTCCACGGTTTGGAATGACGGTTGAACCATACCCAACCTTCCCATTTTTGTCTACTTTATCATTGAAGTAAACACCTGGAGAACGAACGAGCTGTGATACGATAATCCGCTCACCACCGTTGATGATAAACGTTCCCATTTCTGTCATGATTGGAAAATCGCCAAAGAAGACCTCTTGCGTCTTGATTTCGCCGGTTTCTTTATTGATTAAACGGAACGTCACAAAAATAGGCGCAGAATAGCTGGCATCGTGAATCCGTGCTTCTTCTAAAGTGTATTTGGATTCTTTGATTTCATAACCAACAAACTCCAAATCCATAGTGTCTGTAAAGTTTGAAATAGGAAGTACATCTTCAAATACTTCTTTCAAACCATGGTCAAGAAAATCTTTGAACGAATCCGTCTGGATTTCAATCAAATTTGGTAAATCAAGAACTTCCTTGATTCTTGAAAAACTACGACGAGTACGGTGTTTCCCGTATTGAACTTCATGTCCTGCCAAGTTTTTTACTCCTTCTTCTTTCTACATTCTCTATTACATGATAGAGTAGCAATTTCATTTGTCCTTTCTGATAAATTTTCAGAATCTTTAAGTTTTGATAACAAACGATGAAAATCCCAAAAATAGGCACAAAAAGAGCAGCTAAATCTGACTCTAAAAGTATGATTTAACTGCTGTGAGCTTTATATGGACAATATTTCAAATAAAGCAGACGACAAATTATTAATAATATTATACCCTATTTTACTCTGCTTTTCAAGTTTCTTTAGTTATGAAAGTGTTTTTATTTTAACGTCCACCTAAAAGTGCTGCCCAAGCTTTTTGATAATCACTATCTGTTCCACCGATTCCAAATTTATAGGTGGTCATCGGAGCGCCATTTTTCGCCCAGTAACTAGTAACCGTCTGACCAGTCAGGCTCATGCTACGACCGTTGACTGTGACTGTTCCAGCTCGTTCACCTGTTGCTTTGAGAACATTGGACTTAATCACGCTTGAATCCAAATTGAACTTATCACCAACTCCCCAAATATTTGGATCAGCTTGATGAATTGCATTCACCAAGTGAGCCATATACTGAGCATTGTTGTTGTAACCCGTCAAAGGTGCCATTGAAGCATTATTGTCATGACCGATCCAGCCACCCAACGTTAATTTTGGAGTGGATACCATAAGCCACATATCTCCATTGCTGTTGGTTGTACCCGTTTTTCCTATCCAATCAGCATTAGCCAAGCCACTATTAATCTGTGCTAAACGAGATTTGAAAGTCGTCGTAGCACCTGAACTCAACACTCCACGCATAAGGCTTTGCATAATCGTTGCTGCGGCCTTGGAATAAACTTGAACAGGTTTAGCTTTATGTTCATATACAACTTTCCCATTCTTTGCCGTAATCTTTTCAATCATATAGCGCTCTTGATAAGCCCCATTATTGGCTAAAGTTTGAAAACCATTGGTATGCTGAGCAACAGATACTTCAACCCCACCGCCCATTGGCAAACTTTCAATATCGTAATTTTCAATTTGATAGCCCATTTTTTCCATATAACCTCGAACATTGACCCCTTTGTCACGAAGCAATTTATAGGTCCAATAAGCTGGAATGTTCCAAGAAGTATTTAAAGCCTCCTGCAAATCCATCATAGCCGTACCACGACTATCTACGTGCATAATGGGCTCGCCGCTAGAGAAATTCGCCGGATAATTAGACAGCATACTGGCACTGCCCATCAGGCCTTGGTCAATGGCTATGCCATAAGCTAAAATCGGTTTAATGGTTGAGCCTGGTGAGCGCTCCGTATCAAAAGCGTGGTTGTTTTGATTGGAAGCATAATCACGTCCTCCTATAAAGCCCAAAACAGCACCCGTCCGATTGTCCATGAGAACATTTCCCGCTTCAACTGCACCTGTTCCATCATCTAACACACCACCAAAATTAGCAATCGCATTTTGCATAGCGTTGTGGATATTTTTGTTAATCGTTGTGGTAACAGTATAGCCACCCTCACTCAACTCTTTTGCAGCTAATTCTTTATAGGCTTTCACAGTTGCATCATTTTTCAATTCCTGTTGTGAAACATTGTCTCGCCTAATCAAGTATTCATACATTGCTTTTTGAGCTTCTTTCATCGCAACGTAATATAAATAATCATGCGAATTTTTTGAAGAGCGTTCGGCAGGCAGAAAATCCCGTTTCAAATCATAATCTTTATACAATTGGTACTCATCTTTATTAATCGCACCTGTTCGATACATATTGTAAATGACTTTTTTAGCACGGTTGAGTCCTAATGTCATGTCTTTAGCACTTTTCAGACTACCATCAGCTGCATAAGGAGAATAAACAATCGGGCTTTGTGGCAACCCCGCAATAAAAGCTGCTTGAGGTACTGTCAACTTGCTAGCAGGTACTCCAAAAATTCCTTGGGCTGCTTCTTCTACACCGGCAATATTTTGCCCTTTATTATTTCTTCCAAACGGGGCCACATTCAAATAAGTCGTTAAAATATCATCTTTGCTCATACAGCGTTCTAAAGCCAGTGCATCAATGATTTCTGTCGCTTTACGCTTGAAAGTTGGTGCATCACCAACAACTTGTTGTTTGATTAACTGCTGCGTTAAGGTAGAACCACCACTTGAGGAGCCAATCCCTGCAACAGAGCCTAGTGTTGCCCGCAAAACAGCTTTCGTAACAACCCCATGATGCTTGTGGAAATTTTCGTCTTCCGTAGCAATGACTGCTTTTTTTACATTAGCAGAAATAGATTTGCTAGCTACTGATACTCTTAGTAAATCACTATCAATTGCTGAAATTGAACTACCATCAGCATATTTTAATTCAGAAATAGCCGAGATGTCTTGGATTTTTTTGATGAGCTCTTCTTTTTTAGGAGTTTCAACCTTATCAAAGATTCTTGCACCATAACCCAATGCAATACCTCCACCAAACAAGCACCCTAAAAAAACAAGCACAAAAAAGACATTTGATAATAATTTCAGAGTACGAAGGACAGTTCCACCAATACTCAAAATTGTCCAGTTTTCCTTTTTATTTTTGCTAGGACGATCTGTTTGAAAAAGTTTCTCAAACAATTGTTGTATTTTTTCTAAAACTTGTTTAAACATTCTTTCTCCTTGGGCTTTCTGTGCCTATTATAGCAAATTTATGAAACTTCTGACAACAAGAAAGGCAAGCCTTGGCTGAAATCATTGTTTTTTTCATTATTTTTGCGATTTTACTATATTCTAGTGCTTGTTTGTGATACAATGTTACAATAACTAGAAATTTTATAAAGGAGAGACAGATATGCACATTTTTGATGAGCTAAAAGAACGTGGTTTGGTTTTTCAAACAACTGACGAAGAAGCATTGCGCAAAGCCCTAGCAGAAGGAAATGTTAGCTTTTATTCTGGTTATGACCCAACTGCTGATAGCTTACACCTTGGTCACCTTGTACCAATCCTTGTCATGAAACATTTACAGTTGGCTGGTCACAAACCCTATGCTCTCGTTGGCGGTGCAACTGGCTTAATTGGCGATCCATCATTTAAAGATACAGAACGGAGCTTACAAACAAAAGACACAGTTGAAGGTTGGGTCCGCAGCATTCAAGCACAAGTATCACGTTTTCTTGACTTTGAAAATGGCGACAACAAAGCTGAAATGGTCAACAACTACGACTGGTTCTCCGACATTAGCTTTATTGACTTTCTACGTGATGTTGGAAAATATTTCACTGTCAACTACATGATGAGTAAAGAATCTGTAAAAAAACGGATTGAAACAGGCATTTCGTATACCGAGTTTGCTTACCAGATTATGCAAGGCTATGACTTTTTTGAGTTAAATCGACAATACGATGTCACTTTGCAAATCGGTGGTTCAGATCAATGGGGCAATATGACTGCTGGTACAGAGTTACTTCGCCGCAAAGCAGATAAAACAGGCCATGTTATTACAGTGCCACTCATCACAGACGCAACTGGTAAGAAATTTGGTAAGTCAGAAGGCAATGCTGTATGGCTCAATGCCGATAAAACCAGTCCTTACGAAATGTATCAATTCTGGATGAATGTCATGGATGCAGATGCCGTGCGTTTCCTAAAAATCTTTACACTTCTTCCACTTGATGAAATCGAAGAAATCAGAAAACAATTTGAAGCAGCTCCCCACGAACGGTTGGCACAAAAAATCTTAGCACGAGAAGTGGTCACGCTTGTACATGGCGAAGAAGCCTACAAAGAAGCGCTCAACATCACCGAGCAGCTTTTTGCTGGAAATATTAAAAGTCTTTCTGTCAAAGAACTGAAACAAGGACTTCGCGGGGTGCCAAATTATCAAGTGAAAGTAGATGACAATCTCAATATCGTAGAAATGTTGGTAACAGCTGGCATTGTCAATTCTAAACGCCAAGCGCGTGAAGATGTTCAAAATGGCGCTATTTATGTCAATGGCGAACGTATTCAAGACCTTAACTATACATTAACGGATGCTGACAAATTAGAAAACGAACTAACTGTCATTCGTCGCGGTAAGAAAAAATATTTTGTTTTGACTTACTAGTCAAAAATGAAAAGGCTGGGTTTAACCCCAGCTTTTTCTTTATTTTAATTAGCATAATGCATTGACCTAGTTGTAGCTTGAAAAATAAAAAACACAAATCCCGTCTTAATAAAGAAGAACTCATTTTCAGTTTCCTTTCTTTATCATCGACTTGCCAAAGCATTTCTCACATGTTACACTAGTCAGAGAAATCTATGAAAGAGAAAACGCATGAAACCCAAACTCAAACGTTTTGAAACAGCTAATCTTTTTGCTTGCCCTTTTTGCCAGCAAGCCTTGTTTTTAGCAGAAAATAGTCTTAAATGTAACAATAAGCATTCCTTTGATCTAGCAAAATTCGGTTATGTCAATCTGGCACCACAGGTGAAGCAGTCAAAAGACTACGATAAAACCAACTTTCAAAATCGACAATTGATTCTCGAAGCAGGATTCTATCAGCCAATTTTAAACAAACTGTTAGATATTTTAACTTCTTTTCCACAGCATGCTAATCTGTTAGATATTGGCTGCGGAGAGGGGTACTATGCTCGAAACCTGCAAGCACAGATGACTGATCAACACATCTACGCGTTTGATTTATCAAAAGAATCGATTCAGCTAGCAGCCAAAAGCGACCACAGCATGGCAGTAAATTGGTTTGTTGGAGATCTGGCGCATCTTTCCATTCAAGATACCAGTATGGATGTGATTTTGGATATTTTCTCTCCTGCCAATTATCAAGAATTTCAACGCGTATTGCGGAAAAACGGCTTGCTTATTAAGGTTATTCCTAACAGCCAACATTTGCAAGAAATTCGTAGTATCGTTGCCGAGCAGTTAACAAACACAAATTATTCCAATCAAAAAATCATTGAACACTTTAAGAAATCCTTTACCATTGCAGACTCCTATGATGTTGTTAGCACTTTTTCACTAAAGGAAAATGAAAAAATGGCTCTGCTGAAAATGACTCCGCTTCTTTTCAATATGGATATTGAAAAAATCGACTGGTCATCCTTACATGAAATCACCATTGCTGCAAAGATTTTGGTCGGTCAAGAAAAATAAACACAAAAGAGGTAGAAACAGACTGCCGCGAGATACAGCAGTCTATTCAACCCCTTTTTATATGCCTCGATTAAAAGCAAGAAAGACCATTCCCAAAACTAAAACTAAATAGATAACCAGCGCTAAAACACGTTGCCCCACTTGATAAGCTCTTTGCTCGCCATGGACTGGGAAAATAACAGCACACAGAGCGCCTCCGACTGCACCGCCTAAATGTCCTGCCAGACTGATTCCCGGTGTCAAGCTCAATACCAAGTTCATAACCAGTAGAATTAAGTAAGATTGACCAAGTTGCTGAATATAGGGATTGTGAACCGCATAGCGCAACGTAATAATAGCGCCAAAAATTCCAAACAAAGATGTAGAGGCACCTGCCGCCACAGCACTTGGAGTGAAAAAGAAGACAAAAGCATTTCCTAAAATCCCAGACATCAAATAAAGAAACAGAAAATTCCATGAACCAAAAATGTCCTCAGCTTGGCGTCCGATAAAATACAGCGTAATCATGTTCATCACAAAATGCTCCAAGCCGATATGAACGAAAATCGCTGATACCAAGCGCCAAATCTGACTTGGAAAATATTGGATGCTTCGCCCATGCATGGCGCCAAACTCATAAATTGTTTGAGTACTGCTGTAAGCAAATCCACGCAATAAAAACATGGTTAGAAAAAGTCCTGTCGTTATAAGTAATAAAATACTTGTCACAGGATACTGTTTATTATAAATTTTATTCACAAATCAATACCTCCTGAATAGGAATATCGTAATTATCCGGTTGAAAATCCGCTAATTGACAAGGATAAATTGTACTTACTGTCATTCCCTTAAAATCAGCCAAGTAGCGGTCATAATAACCTCCACCATAGCCAATCCGGTAGCCACCTTTATTAAAAGCAACACCCGGTACGTGAATCAAATCAATATGAGTTTTCTCTACCACTTGTCCACTCCTTGGCTCCCAGATACCAAAAGCAGTCAATTCCAAGTCATTTGGATTATAATCCACAAAAATCATGCACCCATGAGGATAAGTCTTCGGAATCACAATTCGCTTGCCATCTGCTTGTGCTTGTCTGATGAAAAGCCCCGTGTCAAACTCGTGTGGCAAAGATAAATAAGTCGCAATTGTTTTAGCGTGTTGGTAAACAGAGGATTTCAGCAAGTACTGTGTGAGCAAAGCATCTCTCTGCTGTTTTGCTATCAATTCCTGTCCTTTCATTTCTCTTACTATCTTTTTACGTAAAGTCGTCTTCACTTATCTTCTCCTTGATAAGGTTGTCAGAATTTCCAATCCGTCATTTATTAAAGTAACAACAAAAACTTTCCAACTTTTTGATTAGCAAAATAGCAAAGATGCTTCAGTTGATGTCAGTTTCAGATAATAAAAAACATGAAATGAATACTCTAATCTAAGCATAGCTCTTTTTTCTTTATTTAATGAATCAAATCCATCTCAGATGCCAAAATTTAATGACAGAATCTGGGTACTTCGTCTGCTAACTTTCCTTCAAATAGCACTTTTAAATTTGCGTTTTTATCCATTTGTAACAAGTTGGATTAATTCCTGAGTAGTCATTTAAGTAGCTAATATAGGCCTTTTTTACTTTAATTTAGTATTAAAAATTATTATATCATAAAATCAAGTATTTCATCATATAGAAAGCAAAAACACCACAAAGTTCAAATATTGTGATGTTTTTTTAGTTAACTTATTGAATATGTTTCAGCATCTTCTCAATATGCTCAATGGACTTTTCACGTCCAAGCAGATAAATGGTATCTGGTAATTCTGGTCCGTGCATTTCTCCCGAAACAGCGATTCGGATTGGCATAAAGAGATTTTTACCTTTGATACCCGTTTCTTTTTGCACTGCCTTGATTTGTGGGAAGATATTTTCTGATTTGAAGTCTTCATCACTCATAGCTTCCATTTTTTCTTTGAATGCTTTCAAAACAATCGGTACCGTTTCGCCTGCCATAAACTCTTTTTCATTTTCTGTTAGCTCTGGGAAATCTTCAAAGAAGAGGTCTGTGAGCGGTACGATTTCATCAACAGATTTCATCTGTGGTTTGTAGAGTGCGACCAATTTCTCAGCCTTATCTGTTAAACGACCAGCTACATCCAAATAAGGTTTTGCCATCTCAAAAATGGTTTCAAAATCCGCATTTTTAATGTATTCATTGCTCATCCAATCTAATTTCTTTTGGTCAAAGGCAGCCGGAGACTTACTGAGACGATGTTCATCAAAGAGTTGGATCAATTCTTCGCGAGAGAAAATTTCATTTTCACCTCCAGGATTCCAACCAAGGAGAGCAATAAAGTTAAACACTGCTTCTGGTAGGTAGCCTTTTTTACGGTAATCTTCGATAAATTGAAGTGTATTCGTATCACGTTTTGACAATTTTTTGCCTGTCTCCGAATTGATAATCAAGGTCATGTGACCAAATTGCGGTGCTTCCCAACCAAGTGCTTCATAAACCATGAGCTGCTTAGGTGTGTTAGCAATATGGTCATCTCCACGGATAACATGTGAAATTTCCATTAAGTGATCATCAACAACAACGGCAAAGTTGTATGTTGGATAACCATCTTTTTTCTGGATAACCCAATCACCACCGATGTTGCCACCTTCAAATTCAATCTCACCTTTAACAAGATCATTCCACTTGTAAATACCAGATTCATTGATTGCAAGACGGACTGTTGGAACAATGCCTTTAGCTTCACGCTCTGCGATATAAGCTACTTTTTCATCTTCAGACATTCCTAGATATTCATTGATGTAACGAGGCGTTTCTCCAGCAGCTTCCTGCCGTTCACGCTCTGTAGCTAATTCTTCTTCCGTTACGTATGATTTGTAAGCCAAGCCTTTTTCGAGCAACTCATTAATATAATCTTGATAAATATCCAAACGTTCAGATTGGCGGTATTTTTCATGCGTTTCTGGACTTTCATCCCAGTCAATCCCTAACCAGCGAAGATTTTCCAGCTGCGAACGCTCCCCGTCTTCGACATGACGCTTGCGGTCTGTATCTTCAATCCGAATAATAAACGTACCACCGTAGTGACGAGCATAAAGATAATTAAAGAGCGCAGTCCGCGCATTTCCGATATGTAACAGTCCCGTTGGACTTGGTGCGTAGCGCACACGAATTTTATTCGCCAATTTCATTTCTCCTAATGTTTATCTTAAATTTCTAACAGGAAAACCCTGTTTCTATTTTAAACGTTACTATTATACCACAAGTTGTCGAAAAGAAATAACAGAAGCGATGAAACTTTATTATTCTTCGAATCATTTACAGAAGATGAGCGAAAAACAAACTTTCTCTACAGAATTTCCTTAGCAATATAGAAACCGTCGCCTATCTCACCTATCAATTCAATATTCAGTTACACTTACTTACCCAAACACCTTCTTCAATACTTCACCAATCGTTGTCACACCAATAACTTCAGTCTTTTCGGGAATATTCAATCCGTTCAAAGAGTTTTTAGGAACATAAATTTTTGTGAAGCCTAACTTAACAGCTTCGTTGATGCGCTGCTCAATGCGATTGACACGGCGGATTTCGCCTGTCAGACCAATTTCGCCAATATAACATTCTTGAGGGTTGGTTGGCTTTTCCTTATAACTGGAAGCAATGGCTACCGCAACCGCTAAATCAATAGCAGGCTCATCTAAGCGCACACCACCAGCTGATTTGAGATAAGCATCTTGATTTTGCAGAAGCAAACCAGCTCGTTTCTCCAAAACAGCCATAATCAGGCTGGCACGATTGAAGTCCAGACCTGCCGTTGTCCGCTTGGCATTGCCAAACATGGTCGGTGTCACCAGAGCCTGCACTTCCGCCAAAATCGGTCGTGTCCCCTCCATCGTCACCACGATAGAAGAGCCTGTCGCACCATCTAAACGCTCCTCTAAGAAAACCTGACTAGGATTGAGCACTTCAACCAGACCACCTGACTGCATCTCAAAAATGCCGATTTCGTTGGTCGAACCGAAACGATTTTTAACTGCCCGCAAAATACGGAAAGTATGCTGACGTTCTCCTTCAAAATACAGCACTGTATCCACCATATGCTCTAGCGTTCGTGGACCAGCCAGCGTTCCTTCCTTGGTCATATGACCCACGATAAAGGTGGCAATATTGTTGGTTTTCGCCAACTGCATGAGTTCTGCTGTCACCTCCCGCACTTGCGAAACCGAGCCCTGCATGCTGGAAATTTCTGGCGACACAATCGTCTGAATGGAATCGATAATCAAAAAATCCGGTTTGATTTTTTCAATCTCGGCACGAATATGCTGCATATTGGTCTCGGCATAGAGATAAAATTCACTATCAATATCTCCTAATCGCTCAGCTCGCAGTTTAATCTGCTCAGCAGACTCCTCGCCGCTGACATAAAGAACCGTTCCCTTGTGAGAGAGTTGGGTTGAAACCTGCAATAAAAGTGTCGATTTCCCAATACCGGGATCTCCTCCGATTAGAACTAAACTTCCCGGCACCACACCACCGCCTAAAACGCGGTTAAATTCGTCCATATCCGTCTTGGTGCGCTTCACATCAATAGAAGTTACTTCTGCCAATTTCATCGGTCGTATTTTTTCTCCGGTCAGAGAAACACGCGCATTTTTGACTTCTGCCACTTCTACTTCTTCGACAAAAGACGACCAAGCACCACAATTCGGACAACGCCCCAGATACTTGGGCGAATGGTATTCACAATTTTGACAAACAAATGTCGATTTTTTCTTGGCTATGATAGATTCCTCTTTCTTAATGCCCAGTGCTTCCAAAACCACCTGTCCGCACACCATCTGCTTCATCATTATCAGCAAGCAAAAACGGTGCAAAGACAGCCTGAACCACACGTTCTCCAACTTCAAGAACAACTTCCTGATCTGTGATGTTTTTCATCTGAGCAAAGATATGCCCTTCATTTCCAGGATTGCCGTAGTAGTCACCATCAATAACCCCAACGGAGTTAATCAAAACCAGGCCTTTTTTACGAGGGTTGGACGAGCGGTCATAAAGATAAAGAACCTCTCCCGGCTGCATATAGGCCTTGACACCCGTCGGAACCAGCTTAATCTCCCCCGGCGCAATGATGATGCGCTCTGCCACTTTTAAATCATATCCTGCTGCGTGAGCCGTCTCTCTCTTGGGCAGCAAATCTTCATTTGTAAAGCTGGAAACCAGCTCGAATCCGCGAATTTTCATGTATTGCTCTTTTCTATTTTTGCTGTCCCTATTATACTAAATTCGTAAAAAACACGCAAAATGCAGGTCATCTTTCAGCCTGCACTTTTTAATTTATTCTGGCTCATTCAAAAATCGAATCACTTGCTCGTTGGCATCCACCTCAGCTTTCACTCCAAAAGGAACAATTGCTCTTGGAGTAGCATGTCCAACATTTAAATTATATAAAATAGGAATATCTGTATCAATGACATCAAGCAGGATTTTTTTATATTCTCCATAATAAGTTTCATCCATTGGTTTTCCGACAAGAATCCCATTTAAAACCGTAAAAATTCCCGTTGCTTTTAAAGTTTCTAACATTTTCCGATATAAAGTTGGTTCTGGTTTTTCCTCACTGGTTTCCAACAAAAGAATTTTTCCTGCCCACTCTGAAAGACTAGGAAAGAGCTGATATTGCACACACAATTCAATCGTATCCTCGTATCTTGTATTATCAAATATCTGATAGAGCGACTCCAAGCAACCACCTAAAATTTCTCCAGCAAAGATTGCTTTGCCTTTTAGCAATTCAAATCCTTGATTTTCATGACGAGTTCGTTTCGTTCCCAGGGCTTTTTCACTGAAATCCGTTCTCTCCTCGTACCAAACTTCGCTCGGGCGGATTTCCGATATACTGCCTGTCGTAATCAATTCTTTAAAATAAGCAAATGTGTAAGGGAGCATATCTGTCTCTAGTTCACAAACATCAGCAAGAAAAGATTGCCCATAAAAAGTCTTGATTCCTAACTTGTGCAGCATAAGATGATTGATCGTAGTATCAGAAAAACCTAGGAATACTTTCTGATGTACAACTTTTTTTAGCTCATCATTCTCAAACAAATAAGGCAGCAACCGATAAGTATCATCTCCACCGATAGCACATAAAATCATATCAATTGAAGAATCCTTGAAAGCCTGAATCAAATCTTGCGCTCTGGACTCAGGATGATCTGCCAGATAGCCCATTCCTTTTTGTGCATGCTCTAAAAACTTCACTTCAAGCCCCAAGTCTCTCAAGCGCTTTACTCCCAAGTTCACTTCATGTTTAACAGCACTTTCTCCAATGATTCCACTTGATAAACTAACGATTCCAACGGTCTTTATCATCTTCTCTCCTCCTTAATCAATGATTTGAAACATTATAACATAAATCAGCCAAAAGCAACGACAAAAATATAAAACAAAAAGACCACCTTTTGGTGATCTTTATAGGGAGATTATTATGAAAAAGTTTAGGATTTCATCAAATAAAGTTAGGAGGTCTTCATTTGATAGTTTTATTATAGAATGATTTTCTTAAATGAAGCTTAAGACTCATTTTAAATTTATAATTCCCTCAAAAGGTACTGAAAAAATTTTAGATTTCCTTTTTCCTCATTGATTAAAAACTCTGGGTACCATTGAAGCCCGATGATACGACTACCATCTAGCGACTCAGTCGCTTCAATAATTTTAACTCCATGATAAAATACTGTTGCGCGAAAATTCGGTGCCAAATCCTTAACTTAACAATCTAAACTAATGTTAAACAAGAAATTTATCGCTTTCTATGGTAAAATAAGACTAGAAAACTCTACAAGGAGAAGAACATGGAAAAACAAACAGTTGCTGTTTTAGGCCCCGGTTCATGGGGTACTGCTTTGGCACAAGTATTAAATGACAATGGACATGAAGTTCGTATTTGGGGTAATCTTGCCGAGCAAATCACTGAAATCAACGAACACCATACCAATAAACGCTATTTCAAGGATATCGTTCTCGATGAAAAGATTACTGCCTATTATGACTTAAAAGAAACTCTTGACGGTGTTGATGCCATTCTTTTCGTTGTTCCAACAAAAGTCACACGTCTCGTAGCTAAACAAGTGGCTGAAGTATTAGACCATCCAGTCAAAATCATGCACGCTTCAAAAGGACTCGAACCCGATACTCACAAACGACTTTCCATAATTTTAGAAGAAGAATTATCTCCAAATTTACGAAGCGAAGTGGTTGTCGTCTCTGGACCAAGCCATGCTGAAGAAACTATCGTTCGTGATATTACTCTTATCACAGCAGCTTCAAAAGACTTAGAAGCAGCAAAATATGTTCAAGAACTTTTCAGCAATCACTACTTCCGTCTCTACACTAATACAGATGTCATCGGCGTAGAAACAGCTGGCGCACTAAAAAATATCATTGCTGTCGGAGCAGGTGCCCTTCATGGTCTCGGTTACGGTGACAATGCCAAAGCTGCCATTATCACACGCGGCTTAGCAGAAATTACTCGTCTTGGCGTCAAACTCGGTGCTAGTCCCTTAACATATAGTGGTTTATCCGGAGTAGGAGATTTAATTGTCACAGGAACCTCCGTTCACTCACGTAATTGGCGCGCTGGTGATGCTCTTGGTCGTGGCGAAAAGTTAGAAGATATTGAAGCCAACATGGGCATGGTTATCGAAGGCATTTCCACCACCAAAGCTGCTTACGAACTCGCACAAGAACTGGGTGTCTATATGCCAATTACTCAAGCGATCTATCACGTGATTTATGAAAGCCTTAACATAAAAGACGCCATTTATGATATAATGAATAATGAATTTAAAGCTGAAAACGAATGGTCGTAATTAGCTACTACAAAAAAGGAGGGTCATATGACTCAAGTAAGAAAAGCTGTTATCCCTGCTGCTGGACTTGGAACTCGTTTCTTGCCAGCAACCAAAGCGCTCGCCAAAGAAATGCTGCCTATCGTTGACAAACCGACTATTCAATTTATTGTCGAAGAAGCATTAAAGGCCGGTATCAAAGACATCTTGGTCGTAACCGGAAAATCTAAACGATCTATTGAAGACCACTTTGATTCAAACTTTGAATTGGAGTATAACCTCAAAGAAAAAGGGAAGTCTGACCTTTTAAAACTTGTAGACGAGACTACTGGCATTGGTCTTCACTTCATTCGCCAAAGTCATCCACGCGGACTTGGCGATGCCGTTTTACAAGCCAAGGCATTCGTTGGTAACGAACCCTTTGTCGTTATGCTAGGTGATGATCTGATGGACATTACAAACGACAAAGCAGTTCCGCTAACCAAACAGTTAATGAATGATTATGAAGAAACGCATGCGTCAACCATTGCTGTCATGAAAGTACCACACGATGACGTTTCGTCTTATGGTGTTATTGACCCACAAGGTGAAGGAGTAAATGGACTCTACAGCGTGGAGACCTTTGTTGAAAAACCAAAACCAGAAGACGCACCAAGTAACCTTGCGATTATTGGTCGCTACCTTTTGACACCAGAAATCTTCTCCATTTTGGAAACACAAGCTCCAGGTGCTGGAAATGAAATTCAACTGACAGACGCCATTGATACTCTCAATAAAACACAAAGAGTATTTGCCCGTGAATTCACAGGTGATCGTTATGACGTTGGTGACAAATTTGGCTTTATGAAAACATCTATTGATTACGCCCTCAAACATCCCCAAATAAAAGACGACATGAAACAATACATCATTGAGTTGGGTAAGAAATTAGATAAAAAAGAGAACTAACAGATAGCAATTAGGATTGACGGTAACATCAAAAGTCTCTCCCATCATTACATTTTACTGTAAAAATAGAAATCATAACCATCCATTAATACTCTGCGCCTCAAACATCTAATGATTTGGGTGTAGTTCACAAGCGGGTGGTTTTTTTTATCTCGCATCTTTCAGAACGAGACGGACTAAAAGACATATCATGATATAAATTTAAAAAAATTATATTTCAACCTCTTTTTTTATTTCTTTTCTCACTTTTTATAATTGTGATTCAAAACAAAAGAAAACATAGAAATAATGAGGATTTTCACTTGCAGAATATATGAATCTTATTGTATTATTTATGAAATTTTGGTAATATATATATTATAATACAAAAATTCTTGTATGAGGAAAGTTAGTGTCTGGCAATCCTTAAAATAAATAAAGAATAGAAAGGATTAAAATGTCAAAAAAGAAAAAAGACACACCGTTAGTCTTTCTAGTCTTGTTGAAGTGGTTAGCTGAACTGATTTATTTCGTAGGAATTGTGTTCGTTGCTGGCACGGCTCTCCTACTCTTAACATATAATATTCTCAATATACCGCTAGACTATATCCACATTGCAGCTTTACTCGCTTCTTTTATCTATATATTGGCTGGATTTTTAGTGGCAAATAGTTCCGAAGACATCGTTATTGCCAGCAATTACTTTAAAATTCTATCTGCTCTTGGTTACTTAGCGGTGATTAGCTACTTTGACAATCAACTATTTGATTATTTAAAAAATCCAATCGTTGATATCTGCTTGGCAATACCATTTTTAATTGCCATTATCTATAAAAAATTTTATAGAAAAATGATTTATCATGCCGTTTTTAAAAAAAATCATTCCGTCTCTTTTTATAGTGAATATTCAAGTATTGAAGAGATAAAAGCTTCTATGCTTGAAGCCGTCCGTGAAGCAGTGAAGGACGAACATAAAGAGAATGTAGAAGTCGTTGGAAAGAACTTTAGGCAAGATGTAAAGGGAAATATCATCGGTATTTTTAATATTTCACTAGCTCGTAAATTATTTAAAATCACTCAGCCAAAACTAATGCTGATTACCTTAAACTTTAATATCAATAATAATGAATAGGAGTCTATAATCATGTCAGAAATCGAAAAGCCTGTTTTAACACTAGAACAAGATCGCTTCTTAAAAAACAAATCATTTGATACTTACAAAAAGAAACTTGAAGTCTTATCAAGAGCATACAGTGCCAATGCGATGAAAACCATCAATGGTTTCTCATTAGATTCAGAAGAACAATACAAAGCACTGTTTGAAGCTGTATTCTCAGGTGTCTGGGATGTAGATACAGGTATGCGTTATGTCAATGTCACAGAAATCATTGGTGTATCCAGTTTCTTGAGTGGCCAAAAAGATGAAAATGGCTATTATGTACGCAATGCTGATGGGGAAATTGTTTGGGATATTGTAGATATTGACGAAGCTGAACTTTTCACAGATGAACAAATCGCAACCATCGTTCCGAAAGAATATCGTGGGAAATCATTTGTTCTACGTGAATTAGATGCACGTAAAGAATGGGGAGAGAAACAATCTGTTGACGGCAGCACTGCATCTGTACAACCTGTTGAAGAACCCATCATCGAAGTAGAACCTGAGCCTGAACCAGTTGTTCAACCAGTTCCTGATGTTGAAACAAACACAATAAACCAACAAAAACCAGTTGTAAAACCAGACCCCGTTGTAAAGCCACGTCCAATGACGAAAGCTGAAAAGCAACTACAAAAAAAAGATTACACAAAAGAATCTATTAAAATCATCAATGCAACCATTGATAGTCTTGGATAATAAAAGTTTCTAATAATATTAAAAACCTTTCAACAATATTTGAAAGGTTTTTTGACTTGTTCTCAATTTAAACGGAAACCTAAAAACGATTTGCTTAATTTTGCAAAATGGACTACTTTTATGAACTCAATTACCCCCACATCATGTCCAAGTATATAATCCAACTACAACATCCATAACAAAGAGGTTGAGACTTAGTCTCAACCTCTATTTGTTGCTATAAGTATAGCACAGAAAGAGTTAGCGTTAGAATTATTCTTCCTCTTTACGTTTCTTGAAGCCAAGCATTGACAATGCTGTAGCTGCAAACGCCAAACCTGTCAACGCTGCACCAGTATTTGTAGCTTCACCTGTTGAAGGTAAACTTACTTTCGGAGTTACTGGTTTTTTTGGAGTAGTTGGTACTACTGGAGTAGGGGTTGGTGTAGGAGGTGTTTGCGGTTTTTCAGGTGTATTAGGAGTTTCTGGCGGTGTTTGTGGTTTGTCCGGAGTCTTAGGTTTATCTGGTGTTACCACTGTTACCGTATTAGAATTTCTTTCAACACCATTGATGATTTCAGTAAAGGTGTTCTTCACTGTACCATAGTCAAGTTGTTTCACTTGCATGTAACCTGTAGCTTGGAACTCACTATTATCTGAAATACTGTTCAAGAAAGCACTAGAGAATGAATACAGAACTGTTCTCGTCTTGTGATCAACAGTTTGGTTGACAAACTTCGTCAAATCTGTACCCTTGGCAAGTTTTTGACCAT
>NZ_KV795599.1:0-1004 GCF_001809055.1 Streptococcus sp. HMSC034B05
GTCAAATCTGTACCCTTGGCAAGTTTTTGACCATTCTTAAGAAGAATATCTGTCTTCGCATACCATTTGTGGACACCATTGTATTCTACTAATGAAGAGTATTTATCTCTTACTTCCATCTTTTCAATAGCTTGTCCACGATTTGCTGGTAAATAAGAAGTTTCCAATTCAAAGTTGTAGACTTGTCCAACCTTAACAGTCTTATTATTCAATGAATTCTGGTCTTTTTGACCATCTTCAACAGTCGCTACAACATCTTTCTTCGGATTGATCTTCGGAATGTTATTCGTTACTAGATTTGTTTCATGGATACCAGTAAAGTCAATTTGATAAGCTCGGTTATCATACTTGCTAGCTTCCTTGATTTCCTTCTTAACAGTTGTTGGGAAGACAAGTTTCAGATTGATACCCTTCAAGACATACTTGTTTGTGTAAGCTACTGGATCATCTGCAGTAGTTACAGCAAACTCACCATCAATCTTCAAGCCTTTAGCCTTGATATAATCTTGAACCTTTTTTGGAGCTTCTGCAACAGACTTGTAAATTTTCGTTGTAAAGCCACTTTGAACCTTACCATCTGCTGTTGTTACACGAACACCAGCCAAGTTAGGAGTCACATGCTTACTTGAGTATTTTTCAACAACCATCAAGCCTGCTTGCTTATCTTTATCTGTTAAGCCTGTCATACCTTTGTATTGGTCATTGTCAATATCAATCGTATAAACTTCGGTTGACCCTGCCAACATGGTCTTACCGTTGACATCTTCACCCTTAGCGTTGGTTCCTTTCTTCTTAGGTTCCGCTTTCACTTCCTTGTAGACATAAGTAACTTCGGTTACACCTTTTGTAACTTTACCTTTTTCATTACCCTTTGTCTTTTCAGGAACAAGGTTATAGATTTTATCACCAGACTTGATCGCTGTCGTCTTGTGGTCTGTCGTATCGTAATCTTCACCAACACGAGCATGAGAAGTATCCGTTACATCTTCTTTGATCTTCTTACC
>NZ_KV795600.1:0-7214 GCF_001809055.1 Streptococcus sp. HMSC034B05
TCGGCGGTTCGATTCCGTCTCGCGCCATTTGTTTGATATTAGGAAGGGTAGCGAAGAGGCTAAACGCGGCGGACTGTAAATCCGCTCCTTCGGGTTCGGGGGTTCGAATCCCTCCCCTTCCATCTTGTACGGGCATAGTTTAAAGGTAGAACTAAGGTCTCCAAAACCTTCAGTGTGGGTTCAATTCCTACTGCCCGTGTATAGAATTATGGCGGGTGTGGTGAAGTGGTTAACACACCAGATTGTGGCTCTGGCATGCGTGGGTTCGATCCCCATCACTCGCCTATTTTATAGTATTGGGGTATAGCCAAGCGGTAAGGCAAGGGACTTTGACTCCCTCATGCGTTGGTTCGAATCCAGCTACCCCAGTTTAACTTGCCGGCGTGGCGGAATTGGCAGACGCGCTGGACTCAAAATCCAGTGTCCGTAAGGACGTGCCGGTTCGACCCCGGCCGCCGGTATAGTTGAAAAGACAAGGTTTAGAAACCTTGTCTTTTCTTTTTTTCAATATCTGAGTCTAAAGTTACTAAAAATTTCTAGTTTATTTTTGGGGATGGTAATTTTAGGTAACGAAAAAGAGAAGAGGTTTTTATCCTTCTTCTCTCTAAAACTAACTACCCAATACTAATTTTTAGTTCTTGCTTAAGAGCTACAGCTAATTTGCTCATAGTTTCAATGCTAGTGTTATGTCCTCTTTCAATACGAGCGATAGTTGATTGAGGAACATGGGATAGCTCTGAAAGTTGGCGTTGTGTTAGACCTGCTTTTGAGCGAGCATTAGCAACAGCTACCGCACTTTCTAAAATGGCTTTTTCTGCTTGGTAGCCCTCATTAAAAGAATTATCACTAAGTTGTTCATTTAAGAAATCATTGAATTTAATTGTTTTCATTTTTCTGTTCCCCTTCAAATTCTTTTTTGATGACTTGTGCCTTTTTAATTTCATTAATTGGTGTTTTTTGAGTTTTTTTGGTAAATCCATGTGTAATAATATATCTATTATCGACAGCATGAAAGTAGATAGCACGTTGAATATTAGATGATACTTTGGAACGAATTTCAAAAATATCACTATTTAATTTCTTTACCCATTCCATACGCTGGGCAGTTAATAGCCCATGTTCTTGTATCATGCTAATAGTTGCCAGTAGTTTTTCTCTATCTTTTTGAGGTAAGGATTTATAAAACTCTACAAATTCATTATGACCATTTGGCCTTGTATAGAACTCAAATATTAGCTTTTTCATCACACCTCCATGATAGCATATATTGTTCAAAAAGACAAATGATATTTCTTCAACCATTAAAATAAACTATCAAGTTTATCTGCCAATGCAATTTGTTTACTTGGATATAAATGTGAGTAAGTGTCAATTGTGCTTGTTATAGACGCATGTCCGAGACGTTCTTTCACAACAAGGTAATCTTCGTCTTGATTGATTAAAAGGGATGCATGGGAATGTCTTAAATCATGTATTCTTATTTTTTTAGGGTTAGAATTACGTTTTAATAAATCATGATAATACTTTTCAATACTATCTTTAGTAATTAGAACAGGGCTACTTTGAAATAATTGTAAATCTGTACAATCATCATTTGAAAATTGCTTCAGCAACTCATATTGTTTGTGTTGCCATACTTCTAGTTCATTCATCAATTTAGAGTTAATGACAATCTGCCTAATGCTATCTTTAGTTTTAGGGGGACTGATATAACTAACTCCTTTTTTGAAGTAGACTGACTTTGAAACAGTTATTATATTTCTAGAAAAACCAATATCATTCCAATTGAGAGCCAAAACCTCTCCTAGTCGCATGCCAGTGAAGTACAGAACCTTAAATAATAATTGATAGTGATATTCTTCTGGGGTAAATAATTCCAAAAAGTCTTTAAATTCTGAAACAGTTCAATAGTTTAGCTTTGGACTATAGAAAAATAGTCTTTGATGTGTTTGTTGTCGTTATTTTCTTGTGTGTTGATATAGCTGATTTCTCGATGATTTATATCATCATCTTCCTTTAGCAGTTCATATAGCATAGGAACAGTTATTTTAGCCCCATAGAAGCGTTTTTTTAGCTCTACACTTCGTAGATAGTGTTCTGCCTCGGTAGCTTCTTTTTTCCGTCTTATAACCTTTTTTACTAAGCCAACGTTGCTTTAGTGTGATTGGGTCAAAATCATTGCTGATATCTACAACCCAACTACCGTCTTTGCTTTTTCTAATCGCCATATCTTATCCCCTAGAAAGTGAGCTGTTCTGGACATCAAAGCCAAGTAGTTCAGTAGCGATAGTAGCAGGAATTGTGCCAATACATTTGTTTTGGTAAATTCTGAAACCTCTCTTTCTATAAGCAGTTCCTTTCCTTGTCGAATAATGCGTTTAGAAGTCCCATCAGAGAAATCAAAGGCAACGAAGTCATTTTTGTTTATAGTTGCTATCATGCGATTTACTTCTTGATTTGTCTAGCCTTATTTTCTTATAATTTACATGGTTATCGAAATACTGGCTGTCTTTATAAACCTTGTAGTGTATTCTGTTTTATATAGGACTGTTGAGCTATTGTAGTCAAAAGTTTCATAGGTATAAAACTTATCTTCATCAGGTTTTTTCAGGTTACGAGATGATAAATAGGCTTGCTTACTGAAATTTTCCAACAATTCTTGTCCGAGACCTTTTTCAAAGTATTTTGTAACATATCGACCAGGATTTTCTTTGCTATCGACATCGACTTTATTTATCCGAACTGCTCTGTGTCGCCATAGTTCTAAGAGTTGACTATGTGGAATATAAGGGACCCTGAAAGGTAGAATATAAGCGTGCCATGCTTCACGTTTTTGCTTTTCTAATACTGCAATATATTTAAGTTGACTTTTCATTGTTTTGAATATGTTATAGTTAAAGCGTTTAATAAATGTTTTGAGTAGGTCTTTGAAGTGGTTCTATAGTGGTTAATGTAAGAAAAGAAGTCAACCTCATCAATATTACAATCAACTAGACGGTGTAAGTTCCACTGTGCTTCTAAGCGAGTTTTCTTTATACGTTCGAGACGTTGTTCTTGTTCTTCAAGTGTTAACACATCGAATGTTCTACGTTTTGATATTTCTTTACTTTCAGTATCAGCTTAAAATAGTTTGCCTTTTTGAAAATATTGGCTTTTCGTATTCCCAAATTTCAATATAGAAGGAAGCGGCCTATCTTTTTATTGTACGAAGTCATAAAAAATAGTTCAAATTTTCTGCTACTTTCAAAAGACTTTTATGAATACCTGTAATGTTGCTCTAAATCTCGTAAAGGTGTTTGTATTTATAAGTTGACTTTCATCTTCTTGTTTTAAAAATACACAAGCTAGTCACAAAGTGCATAAATATGCACTCCAAGGGAGAAAATCTTCATTTTTTTACAGTAGTCTTATTGGAATAATGTCTTAAATTTTATTGACTACAGAGGCGCAAATGTAGTCAATGCAACAAACTGTTTAAATATGTCTAGACCAATTTTGTCAAAAAAATGTTGGCTTTTAGTTTACTTTTCTATCGGTCATCTGTAATCTATCTATAATATATCTACATTTATTTACAGTATGTCAAAAAATGTAAAATACCTCTGTAATATGGTTAAATAAATTTGTGAAAATGCTATAATTGGCTTGACATTTTAGGAAAATATTACTATCATAAAGAGTGAATAGTTTTTCAAACTAGGGCTTAACATATTGGATATGTTAAAATATTGAGAGGATATTTAAATGAAAAAAAGCAAGTTCTTTTTAGCGTCAACGGCTGTACTATTATCAGCTTTAGGTGCAAATCCTGTGTTGGCTCGGGACGTTGAACGTTCGATCACCACAACGATTGTGACACCAACTGTTGGCAATGATAAAAAGGCTTCTACTGAAACAATGGAGTCTAATAAGGAACCCACAAATGCAACAACAGCTGCGAAAGCTCCGACTGTTCCTGCAACTCCTGATAGGGCTAAGTCAGTTGTTAATCCGAGTACTCCAAGTGCGTCAGACAAGGTAGACCCTTCAAAGGCGACACCACCAACGCCAAGCGTGCCAGATAAAGAAAAGACTGACCCACCAGATACTTCAAATAAGGTAGAACAGCCGAAAATAGAATCAGCACCCCCATTGAAGTCAGAAAAACAACGATCCGGAATTTCAGAAACTGAGTCTTCAAAGCCAAATCAATCGGAGCCAGAAAAGAAATATGGTGATGTCACTGTTGAGTACAAGAGTAAAGATGGCGCTTTGATTGCACCAAAAGAGTTAGACACGCCGACTTCTGAGGTGGGAACGGATTATGATACGACAGATTACCGAAGAGAGACGATTATTAGTTCAGAAGGCAAGAAATACCGTCTTGATCCGCAAGCTACTCAAGGTTATGAAAAAGGGAAAGTTCTTGAAGGGAATACCACTATTACTTACTACTATGATCTGGTTACAGAAACACCAGATTCTTCAAGTAAGGTAGTGCCACCAAGGGCAGAATCAACTCCCCCAGATAAGACCAAACCGAGTGAATCGGATTTATCTAATAAAGGGGCAACCCCACAAGATAAACCCAAAACTCCGGCTGCACCCTCAACGGATTCGTCGGTCGGTCCAGATAGCTCTATAGCAGATACTGTAGCACCACCAGATAAGATTCCGCATGATGGGATGCTAGATACTCAGCTTGAATCGACAGATACTTCTAGCGATGTTGTCAATCCGTCTGTCTTGACTGAAAAGAACACAGACAAATCGACAACTTCTGATGTGGACTTGAAAAAGGATGAAACGTTTAACCTTAACAATGCCTCATCTGTGAGTGGGAAAAAGGGTGATACGATTGACAATCCGATCAGATCCATTATTTCACCAGCTGATCCGCTTTTGACGGATAAGGGCTTTGAGATTATTGGTAATGACCAAGGGGAAGTCACCATCAAAAACGCAGATGGCTCTAAAACATCTGTACCAGCTGCGCAAGTAGGTGCTAGGGCAAATCCTGATGGAACGGTTACTGTCAAGTCAAGTAATGGTAAGTTTACGTTGTTGCCGGATACGGGGGAAGCAGCCACGATTCTCGCAACGATTGGTTTGTTTATCTTAGCTCTATTAGGCTTTAAAAAAGTTAAGCCTTTTGAGAAAGATAATTGGTTAATTGGGTAATTATTAAAAAGAAAAGAGGAATTTTATGTTTCATAATAGCAAAACGAAGGGTCATGGCTCGATCCGAAAAAACAAAATTTATGGTACCATTGGTGTTTTAACCCTTGGAACAATTGCAATCCTTAGCGCTCACCAAGGTGTAGCTGCTGATGAAGTAAAGGCAACGAAGCCAACAACGCCAGCTCCAGTGGCGGAAGCTTCTGATACAAGTCTTGCTGCACAATCAAAAGCAGCAGCAACTGAAGCAGCGAGTAGTTCTACAGCAAAAACTGTAAAAGAAACAACTCCAGCAGCAAGTACCACAACTGCTCCAGCAGGATCCACTTCAACGGCTGATAATACAACAGCGTCAGCTGCTACAAAGACTGAAAGTGCAACGAAACCAGCTACTGCAAAGACTGAAACACCAGCAGCTGCTAAGCCTTCAGCACAAACAAGTACAACAACAGATGTAAATGTAGATTCTTCTGAGCTTGATAAAGCTGTCAATGATGCTAAAAAAGCAGGAGTTGATGTTAAAAAAGGAACAGATATTAATCATGGAACAGTTACAACTGAAGCTGAAAAGAATCAGAAAGTAGCTGAGATTAAAAAAGACTATAAAAAGCAAGCTGATGACATCAAAAAAGTAACGGAAGCTGCTAAAGAAGACTCTGCTAAATATAAAACGGCTAAAGAAAAGTATGATGCTGAACTAGCTAAATACAATACAGCTAAAGCGATTTACGATACAGCTAAAGCAAAATATGATCAAGATAAAGCAAAATATGACAAAGATAAGGCTGATTATGAAGTCAAGAAAGCTAAATTTGAGCTTGATAAAGCACAGTACGAGCAAGATTTAACCAAATACTATGCTGCTAAAGCAAAATACGAAAAAGACTTGGCAGATTACATCGTTGCTCAAGCAAAATACGAAAAAGATCTGCAAGACTATAAAGCAGCTTTAGCGGAGTGGGAAAGAAATAAGAATAAAGATGGCTATATAACACAACAACTTGCTCAAGAATTAGTGTTTAAAAATGAGCCCAATGCTCAACTGACTTTCCCTGGAAGAGATAAAGTATATACCAAAGAAGAACTAAAACGTTATTTTTATAATCATATAAAAAATAAACTGGGCAGTAAAGATCCCCGCGATGGTGAGACCGACTTTAACGCGACAAATGATGTTAGTGGCAATTCAAGAGTTATGCTACGCAAAGGGGAACCGCTTGTAGCACGATATACCAATCTCCAAAATTCTTACTTTAAAGGGAAAAAGATTTCTAAAGTAGAGTATGTCTACACTTTAAAAGAGACAGGAATAGACGGTTTAAATGAAATCCCTGCCTTTCTCGAAAAAGATCCTACTAAAACTATTTGGTACATGAGTCTTTATGGTAGAACTAGAATTAATATGAAAGCTTACTTCTACGATGAAGATGGCAATAAGATGGATATGACGGGAGCTTTGGTCAGCTTTTCTTCATTGAACCGTGGTACTGGAGCATCTAATGCTTCACCTAAAGCAGCAAATAGACCAACAATCGAAAAAGTTTTCAGTTTTAGTGGTAGACTTATTCAAATTAATGGATCATCAATAGAACGCCAATATGACGGGTATTATTCAAGTAACAATAATGAAAGTAGATCTGAAGGGTCGAGGTTTGACTCAAAGGACTGGGATGGTCCCAATGCTCCTTATAAATGGTATGGTGCTATTGTTGGTCAAGTAACTAGTCCAGATATTGAAGTGGAATTTGGTTCCGTTCGTCGTGCAACGCCTTGGTTTGCATTTAACTCGGATATTAAAGCAAATGGTATCCCAACGAAACCAGTTGCACCAACAAAACCAAAGGAACCAAAAGAACCGAACAAACCAATAGAACCAGATGTGCCAATTGCACCAACTGAGCCAGTAAAACCAACTCCACCAACTGCACCAGATAAACCTGCTACTCGTAAGGCAACTTATCACTACCACACTCTGAAATATCAAACGACTCCAACACCACAGAAGAAATATGGGGATGTCACTGTTGAGTACAAGAACAAAGACGGCGTTACGATTG
>NZ_KV795601.1:0-1686 GCF_001809055.1 Streptococcus sp. HMSC034B05
GAGTCTGAGACAAAATAGTTCTCAGTCACAAAAAAGCTAGAGATTCCCAATTATGGAACTCTAGCTTTTTAATTTTTAGTCGTTCTCTTATTGTATTTAAGGATATTATTGGCCATGAGCACTAAACCCATGTCAATTTTCACCTGACGCTTGCCTCTTAGGTTACATCTCTTGTAACCCAAATAAGCCTTTATCTGCCCAAAGACAGGTTCCACATCAATCTTACGTTGATTGAAAATCTGTCTACCTTCGGGAGATAAAAGCGCTTGGCATTCTTTAGCTTTTAAGTGTTGATAACGTTCGTTGATATATAGTCCCTTTTGAGGGGCTGATTTAGGTTCATCAGCGTAGTAAACCTTGATTTCCTGTTGAAAGTCCGTCTGTGTTTTCTGATGTTTGATATGATGAAAACGATAGCACCACCCGTCAGGATGAGTGTAGCTATCCTCCTGGTCATCATAGTACCAATTCGCTAAGTTTCTAGCCGACTGTTTATACCCTTTCTTCTGTTCCTGATCAAACATGGCATATTTAATCAGGTGGTTCACCTCCTTTTCATCTAAACGAAGGAGGTTCTCTTCACTTCCATATCCAGCATCTGCGACAACGGTCTTCAAGTCATGCGGGTAGGTTTCAAGGAATGGCAGAAGAGTCTTGGTGTCTGTCGGATTTGAAAAGACATCATAATGAAGAACAAATTGATTTTCAGTAGCGATTTGAAGATTGTAAGCAGCCTTGAGTTGACCACTCTTCATGTGGTCTTCTTTCATCCGCATAAAAGTGGCTGTATCTGTTTTGGAAAAGCTGTTACGCCCTTCAAATGTCTCTTGGTAGCCTTCATATTTTTCAGCACGTACTGAAAAATCATCCTTGACTTTACGCAAGACTTTCTTGAGTTTACGACGTTGGGTTTTACGTTCGTCCTTCCCTTTAACGGGGGTCTCCTCAATGTCTTGGTTCAGTTTTTCCAATTCTTCTTCGAGGACTTGAGCGAATTCAATCAACTGCTCTGAGGCAATCGGTTCTTCTTCGTCCAGCCTAATGGCCTGATGGATAAGGGGAGTGATTTCTTCTTGAAAATAGACCTGTATCTGTTCTTGAAGTTTGAGGGAAAACTTGTCCGTTGCCTTTTTCCACACGAAACTATACTTGTTGGCGTTGGCTTCAATCTTCGTCCCGTCAATAAACAAGCAATCTAAGGTCACTAACTCTTCCATTTTTAAACGAAGATTGAGGTCGATGAAAAGATCACGAATGAGCTCTTCCATTCCTTCAGCGACTCGAAAACGATTGATGGTGCGGTAGCTGACAACCAACTGTCCCGTTAGGTACTGCATAGCGAGATTTTCAATCATCATTTTTTCAATTTTTCGTCCAGAGAAAATCCCTTGTGAATAGGCAAATAGAAGAGTAGCTAAAAGCATTTTAGGGTGATAAGACGGGCGACCGAAGTTATGATAGAAAGCGTGGAAGTGACTATACTCCAAGGCATTCACCACTTTTTCAATGGTAAAGACAATATGGTCTTGTGGTAAAATGCAAGCAAGTTCTAGTGGTAAAGTCGTTTGATTTGTGTTATAGTGAATGTGCATGGAATAGCCTTTCTAAATGTTTTATTGAGCAATTCTATTTTAGCAAGACTATCGTAACCATGCAAAAAGCAACGGCAAATCCGTTGCTTTTTTT
>NZ_KV795602.1:0-25937 GCF_001809055.1 Streptococcus sp. HMSC034B05
AGACCCCTGACGATTACGTGAAATCCCTCAAAGGCGACAAGGGCGACAAAGGTGATAAGGGTGACGCAGGTAAAGACGGTAAAGATGGTAAAGATGGCAATACACATCAAGGCGGTAAGTCTAATCCAGACGGTAATACACATCAAACTGACCAGAATAGCCAAAACGGAAATAATAATCAGGCCGGAAACAAGAAATCAAATACATTTGCCTCTGTTCAAAATTCAGTGGCTCCAACTAATTTGGGTTACAGATCAAAAGTTCCGTTTTCAAATGTTCAATCAGTGGGATCTAAGTTTACCTCTGTTGGAACTGCGAATACTAAATTACCAAAAACAGGCACTAAAGAATTTCCATTCTTGCCTTTAATAGGCTTAGTCGGTCTAGCGTCTTCAGCTACTTTAATTGGTAAGTCATGGAAGAGAAAGGAAGAATAAAATGTAAATGTATTGTTAAGTTATCTCCTTTAGAAATGGGATGGGAATACTCCCATCTCATTTTCTTTTATAAATAGACAGGGTAAGGGTGTTCTATTTTATAAGATTTTAGAATTATAAAAGTATAAATTCTATTTTCAAATGGTCACTCGGAAATTTTAAAATTTACCTCTGTTAGTTTAACTATCTTAACTGCCATGATTGGCAATTATGGAAAAGAATGACTCTATGTATTGATAGTTTTTTAGTGAGTGGGATAAAAACATTTTTGTTCAGCTTACTCATTTTTATAAAAATAGGAGGTAGTGATTTAACTATCTCTTACTAAAAGAAGAAAAGTAGGTACCTTTTAAGAGTAGTTTTTTCATTGTTATGGAGAGGTTTTGGAAGTGGAAAATGTTGATATCATGTTAAAAAAGATTGAACTAATTATCGAATTACTGTGTGCTAAGAAAATCTCAGCTTACAGAATTTGTAAAGAAACGAATTACTTAGTTTCTCAAACTAGCTTATTTTATCTTAGAGATGGCAAAGTAAAGGTACAGAGTATTAAATTTACAACAGCGCAGGCCTTATTAGAATGGTTTGATGCAAATTATGATAGATATAAATAATATAATAATAGTTCAAACTAGTATTTAAATCGTGGTTCAAAAATTGATAAACAGTAATTATAGAAAAATAATTACTTACAGGTTGGTTAAGCTTGAAAGCCAAGTTTTAAAGTCTGATGTTAATTGTTGAGGCGATAAAAAGTGAGGGACAATTATCGCTCTCCATCCCCTATTAAGATTTGTCTTAGTAGGGGTTTTTGTTTTCTTGAGAATTCCCTTTATTCATGATAAAATAAAAAAGATAATGCTAGTACTTGGAGAGAAAATGAACTATTATAATGTTGGAAAGATTGTGAATACGCAAGGTTTGCAAGGTGAAATGCGTGTACTATCGGTGACGGATTTTGCAGAGGAACGTTTTAAAAAGGGAAGTATGTTGGCCCTTTTTGATAAGAAAGATAATTTTGTCATGAATGTGGAAATTGCTAGTCATCGTAAGATGAAAAATTTTGATATTATCAAATTCAAAGGAATGTACCATATCAATGACATTGAGAAATATCGTGATTTTACTTTGAAAGTGGCTGAAGAAGATTTATCGGATTTAGATGAGGGCGAATTTTATTATCATGAAATTATTGGCTTGAATGTTTATGAACAGGATATTTTGATTGGAACAATTAAAGAAATTTTGCAGCCCGGTGCTAATGATGTCTGGGTGGTAAAGCGCAAAGGCAAGCGTGATTTACTGTTGCCTTATATTCCACCTGTTGTATTGAATATTGATCTTGAAAATAGTCGAGTAGATGTGGAAATTCCGGAAGGACTGGACGATGAAGATTGATATTTTGACCCTATTTCCGGAGATGTTTGCCCCTTTAGAGCATTCAATAGTTGGCAAGGCGCGCGAAAAAGGATTACTAGAGATTCACTATCATAATTTTCGAGAAAATGCAGAGAAATCGAGACACGTTGATGACGAGCCTTATGGGGGCGGTCAGGGAATGCTGCTCAGAGCGCAACCAATTTTTGATGCTTATGATGCGATTGAAAAAAAGCAGCCACGAGTCGTTTTGTTGGATCCTGCTGGTCGAACATTTAATCAGGCCTATGCGGAAGAACTTTCTCAAGAAGAAGAATTAATCTTTATCTGCGGGCATTATGAAGGTTATGATGAGCGGATTAAAAGTTTGGTGACAGACGAGGTTTCTCTTGGAGATTATGTTTTGACCGGTGGAGAGTTGGCTGCTATGACGATGATCGATGCAACGGTACGACTGATTCCTGAAGTTCTTGGTAAGGAAGTTAGTCATACTGATGACAGTTTTTCATCAGGTCTTTTAGAATATCCTCAATATACGCGCCCTTATGAGTTTCGTGGAATGGTTGTGCCAGATATTTTGATGAGCGGTCATCATGAGAATATTCGAAAATGGCGTCTGTATGAGAGTTTGAAAAAGACTTATGAACGTCGTCCAGATTTGCTAGAAAAATATGAGTTCACAGCAGAAGAAGCTGAAATGTTGGAAGAGATTCGTAAAGAAAAAAGCGATTGGTAAGAGCAAAAGTTTTCTAATGTTATTTAGAAAGCTTTTTTATTATTGTTAAAAAAACAGATAAAAAATTCTTGACAGCTAATTTCTATCATGGTATCATATTAACCAGTTAATAAACTGGTTAAACACTAGTTGAGGAGTGATATATGAAATTAAAGAAATATCTATTTTCTATTTTTGTGGTAGGATTGACTTTGTTGTTGACAGCGTGTGGAACAAGTACAAAAAAACAGAGTAAAGGTCTGAAAATTGTAACAAGTTTTTATCCGATTTATGCTATGGTCAAAGAAGTATCAGGCGATTTAAATGATGTTCGGATGATTCAATCAAGTAGCGGTATTCATTCCTTTGAACCATCAGCCAACGATGTAGCAGCTATCTATGATGCAGATGTCTTTGTTTATCATTCTCATACGTTAGAATCTTGGGCTGGAAGTTTAGATCCGAGTTTGAAAAAATCTAAAGTGAAGGTACTTGAAGCTTCAGAAGGGATGAAGCTGGAGCGTGTGCCGGGATTAGAAGATGTAGCTGCTGGTGAAGGAGTGGATGAAAAGACTCTTTACGATCCACACACGTGGTTAGACCCAGAAAAAGTGGCAGAAGAAGCACAGATTATCGCTGATAAACTTTCGAAGATTGATAGTAAAAATAAAGAAACCTATCAAAAAAACGCGAAAGAGCTGGCAGGTAAGGCAAAAGAATTGACTAAAAAATATCAACCGATTTTCAAAGCTGCAAGGCAAAAAACATTTGTGACTCAGCATACTGCCTTTTCTTATTTGGCGAAGCGATTTGGATTGAGGCAGTTGGGGATTGCCGGGATTTCTCCAGAGCAGGAACCAAGTCCGCGCCAATTGACGGAAATTGAAGAATTTGTCAAAACTTATAAAGTTAAAACCATTTTTGTGGAAAGTAATGCTTCATCAAAAGTTGCGAAAACTTTGGTCAAATCTACAGGCGTTAAACTAAAACAATTAAACCCTTTGGAAGCTGATCCGCAAAATAATCATACTTATCTTGAAAATCTAGAAGCCAATCTAGCGACATTGGCAAAAGAATTGAAAAAATGAGGAGAATCATGAAGAAAAAATATCTTATCGGTTCTGTTGCAGTTGTTGTCCTAAGTTTGTGTAGCTATGAGCTGGGGCGTCATCAGACAGTATCTAGCAAGGAAAATAACCGTGTTGCTTATGTAAATGGAAAATCTAAAGCAAACAAGGGCAAGCAAGCAGAGAATTTGTCGCCTGATGAAGTGAGCGCAAAAGAAGGGATCAATGCGGAACAGATTGTTGTCAAAATTACAGACCAAGGTTACGTAACTTCTCACGGTGATCATTATCATTATTATAATGGGAAAGTCCCTTATGATGCGATTATCAGTGAAGAGCTGATTATGCGGGATCCAAACTATACCTTGCAGCAGTCTGATATTATCAACGAAGTGAAAGATGGCTACATTATCAAGGTAAATGGGAAATATTATCTTTACTTGAAAGATCCAAATCATACCAGTAATGTTCGTACAAAAGAAGAAATTGCTCGCCAAAGGGCAGAGTATAGCGGCAAAGGCCATAAGGGAGCGAAAGGTGGTGCTGTAACAGCAGCTGTCAAAGAAGCTCGTGCGCAAGGTCGTTATACGACGGATGACGGCTATGTTTTCAATCCGACAGATGTGATAGAAGATACTGGAGATGGCTTCATCGTACCGCATGGTAATCATTTCCATTATATTCCAAAGAAAGATTTGTCTCCTAGTGAGTTAGCTGCTGCTCAGAGCTATTGGGACAACAAACACAAATCTGGCGGTACGACATCAACTCCGAGTCCAAGTCCAACGCCATCAAGACCATCAAATGGCGGAACTACACTACCTTCTATCCATTACCAACCATCAACGCCGGGAACACAGACTCATCAGGGCAATAATCATCATGCGCAGCCATCACAACCAAGTCATCAGAATACTCCATCTGCTCATCAAGAAATCATCAATCTGTTAAAACAACTGTACTTGATGCCGTTAAACCAACGTCATGTGGAATCTGATGGTTTGATATTTGACCCGGCACAGATTACTAAAAAATCTTCTAGTGGGGTGGCAGTGCCACATGGTAATCATTATCATTTCATTTACTATAGTCAAATGTCGCCACTAGAAGAAAAAATTTCGCGGATGATTGTTCCTGGTACGGACTATTCAGAAGCGAAAAAGCTAGCTGGTCAAAGTAATCAACAGACAAACCCAAGTAAACCGAACCAAGATACGGGCAAGGACCAAACACAGCCAAACAAACCTAATGGTGGCAAGCAAACTGAGCCAAGCAAAGAGCCTGAAAAGCCAAAAGAAGAACCATCTGAGACAGAAGTGACGGATGAACAGATTCAAACCTTTATCAATAAGGCTGAAAGTTTGATGAGTAAGGTGACAAATGCTAGTCAAAAGGCAAACTTTGAAGAGCAACTCGCTGGTATCAAATCTGGCTTCACTCTTGGAACAGAAGAAAAAGCAACAGTGCTTCAAAAAGTGAAAGATTTGTTGTCTGAAATCGTCAAGGCGGTTGATCCGGAAACACAAGCGGGACTGACAAAGAAAAATGCTGAAATCGTTGCTGCTTTCAAGAAAGTCTTAACACCAATTCGTCAAACGCTTGAAAGCAAAGGGGATAAAGCACAACTGGCAATGGTTGAAGACCTCATGCAACAGGCTGCCAATCCGAATGTGGATAAGCTTGCCTTATTGGATAAGGTTTTGAAATTGTCAAGTGAGGTACAGCACCCTGACCGCGCAGGCAAAGCAAATTCGCAAATTGCTTATACGGCTGATGAAGTAGCATTAGCTAAAGCTGTAGGTCGTTATGCAACATCGGACGGTTATATCTTTGACCCACATGATGTGATTAAAGATGAAGGAGATGGCTATACTGCTCCACACATGACACACAGCCACTATATTCCTAAGAATGATTTGTCAGAATCTGAGCGTAAAGCGACGGAAGAGTATCTGAAAACGAAAACTCCGAAAAAGAAAGAGGAGAAGCCAAGTACGGATCCAAAACAACCTCAAAAAGAGACTGCACAAGCAATCTATGAGCGTGTGACACCGGCTAAAAAGGTACCTGTTGAGGTAATGCCATATAATACAGCTTATGTCGTTGATTATAAAAATGGTCAATTGATTATTCCGCATCATGACCATTATCATAATGTCTCTCTTTCTTGGTTTGATCAAGGACTTTACAAAGCACCTGACGGCTACAGCATGGAAGATTTCCTTGCGACCGTGAAATATTACGTCACTCATCCAGAAGACCGTCCGCATTCTGACAATGGTTTTGGTAATTCTAGTCAGCATGGTAAGAAAAATCAATCAGATAACGGAAAGAACTATGCACCAAATGAAGAGCCAAAAGAGAACGCAGACAAGTCTGCAAATAAAGAATCGGATGCTCAAAAGGAAAAATCTGAGGAAACAGAAAAGCAGCCAACTGTTGATCCTGAAGAAGCGGCAGAAGAAGCAAGAGCAAAAAGCTACGGTTTATCAGTACAAGAATTTAAAAAGAAACTGATTAAAATTGCTTTCAAATATAATGTTAGCTTAGAAAATCTCAGCTATCAACCAGCCAATAAAACAGTTAGCTTTACAGATGCTTCAGGTACAACAAAAGTTGTCAATATCCTCACAGCTGAAGTGGTTTCTTAATATGCACCCCTCAAGAGTTGAAAACTTGTTTTTCAGCTCTTTTGCTTATTCTATGTTTATAGAGGGAGATTTTATCGTGTCCGCTGGGCAGCTAGGATAAATTAAAAGCGATTCATTCCGTCCGAGGGTCAGCTTGTTTCAACTAAAAGTGGTTCGCGGTCGGATTGCTTCAACTAAAAGTGGTTTGCTTCGTCCGAGGGTCGGATTGCTTCAACTAAAAGTGATTTGCTTCGTCCGAGGGTCGGATTACTTCAACTAAAAGTGGTTTGCTTTGTCCGAGGGTCGGATTGCCTCAAGTAAAAGTAGTTCGCTCCATCCGAGGGTCGGACGATCTTCTATAAATTGACAAATCTATCATTTTTGAGGAATTACTTTACTGGTGGTATAATAGGTCATAGAGAAAGAAAAAAGGGATACATGCAATGAAAGATAGACCAGATTTTACCACGATGAAAACCTATCAAGAGTTTTCACACTATTATTGGTATCGTACAGAATTAGCAGATATTTGTAAACAATTGGGATTGGAGTATTCAGGTATCAAAACAGAGCTAGAAGAGGAAATCAAACAGTATTTTGCAGGGAATGTTGTTCAGAAGAAAGTTCCTTTAAAAACCAAGAAAAAGCAAGGTATAGAGCTTACTTTAGACACGCCCTTGTTATCCTGTGATTTTGCCTTTAATACCCGCTTTCGGGAGTTTTTTGCCCAGCAGACAGGTGTTAGTTCATTCAAGTTTACAGCGGACATGGCGGCAGCTTGGCGGAAGGTAAAAGCAGAAAAGGATGGCGAGTTTACACTGCGAGATATGTTAGCAATTTATCAAGGTCAATCAACTTACGCTAAGTATGACAATACTAGCTGTCAATGGAATCAATTTGTCAAAGATTTCTGTGCTGATAAAAATAATGCTGCTTTCCAACAAAAACTTAAAGTTGCAGCTATTCTTTGGCAGAAAGTGAAACATTCAACTGCTTCTAAAGTCTATCACCAGCAGCTAGTAAAGAACTATTGGGATGATATTTTTATGTATCTGAAAGGGAAATAGGAGGTAGTACTTGTCCATTTGCGAAAAAACAGTCACGAGGCTGTTTTTTTGGTATAATAGAGAGTATGAATCAATCAGAAAAAATTTCAAATTATCAATTACTTTTAGCACAGCTTGAAGCATTACTTGAGGGTGAAAGCAATGCTTTAGCTAATCTGTCAAACAGCTCTGCTTTGCTAAATCAAACCTTGCCACATTCCGTTTTTACCGGCTTTTATCTTTATGACGGAAATGAGTTGGTTTTAGGACCTTTTCAAGGTGGTGTATCCTGTGTGCACATTGCGCTAGGAAAAGGAGTCTGCGGAGAAGCTGCCGCCAAACGGCAGACGGTGATCGTCGAAGATGTTACTCAGTATGGTAACTACATTTCCTGTGATAGCAGGGCACGTAGTGAGATTGTGGTGCCTATGGTAAAGGATGGTCGCTTAGTAGGAGTTTTAGATTTGGATTCTCATCTGCTGGGGGACTATGATGAGATTGATCGGGAATATTTAGAAAATTTTGTAGACATCTTGCTAGAGAAAACAAATTGGAATTTTGAAATGTTTGGAGACAAAGCCTAATGTATCAAGCTTTATATCGGAAATACAGAAGTCAAACTTTCGGTCAGTTAGTTGGGCAGAAAGTTGTAGCAACAACTTTACGGCAGGCAGTTGAACAGGATAAAATCAGCCATGCTTATCTCTTTTCAGGTCCTAGAGGAACAGGAAAGACCAGCGTAGCCAAGATTTTTGCCAAAGCCATGAATTGCCCTCATCAAAAGAATGGTGAACCTTGTAATGAGTGCTATATTTGTCAAGCTATAACAGAAGGAAGCCTAGAAGATGTCATTGAGATTGACGCGGCTTCTAATAATGGTGTGGATGAAATCCGAGATATTCGTGACAAATCTACTTATGCTCCCAGTCTAGCGAAGCACAAGGTTTATATCATTGATGAGGTTCACATGCTCTCAACAGGCGCTTTTAATGCGCTTCTTAAGACTTTGGAAGAGCCGACAGAGAATGTTGTCTTTATTTTAGCAACGACAGAATTGCACAAGATACCAGCTACTATTTTGTCACGAGTGCAACGCTTTGAGTTCAAGTCAATTAAGACTAAGGATATTGTTGCTCATATTGAATGGATTTTGCAGCAGGAAAATATTGGATTTGAAAATGATGCGGTGCAGATTATCGCTAGGCGAGCAGAAGGTGGGATGCGGGATGCCTTATCTATCTTGGATCAAGCTCTCAGTCTCACTCAAGACAATCAGCTGACAACAGCTATTTCAGAAGAAATTACTGGCTCTATTAGTCTAGGTGCATTGGATGCTTATGTGACAGCTGTGTTGATGCATGATACATCAGCAGCATTAGAAAACCTTGATGTGATTTTTGATAGTGGCAAAAATATGGCTCGTTTTGTCACTGACCTGTTACAATATCTTAGAGATTTGCTCATTGTTAAAACAGGTGGTGGAAATACGCATACGAGCGAAAGTTTTTTAGACAATCTCAATACACCACAGGAGAGATTGTTCGACTTGATTGAGATTGCAACGAAAAGCCTTTCGGAAATCAAAAATAGTCTGCAGCCTAAAATTTATACAGAAATGATGACCATTCGACTGGCAGAAGGGCAAGAAAAAGCAGAATTACCATCCAATCTAGTAAGCGAGATAGAAACACTAAAAGATGAAATTAGCCAGCTTAAGGGTCAATTGGCAAGTTTACAGCCAAGTTCCACTTTTAGTCAGTCAACACAAACAACCCGTTCAGTCAAATCAAGCAAGGGTTATCGCGTGGATCGACAGAAAGTAAATGCCATTCTGCAAGAGGCAGTTGAAAATCCTAGTCTGGCTCGGAGTAATTTAACTAAGTTGCAAAATGCTTGGGGAGAAATTATCGAAAGTTTAGCTGGTGCAGATAAGGCACTTTTAGTTGGTTCGCAACCTGTAGCAGCTAATGAGAATCACGCAATTCTCGCATTTGAGTCGAGCTTTAATGCAGAACAAACCATGAAACGGGAAAATCTCAATACAATGTTTGGGAATTTACTCAGCAATGTGGCTGGATTTTCTCCGGATATCTTAGCTATTTCGATGACCGACTGGACAGAGATTCGGGCTGAATTTTCCGCTAAGGCGCGTGGAGAAAATGTCAATCCAACAGAAGAGACAAAGGAAACCATCATTCCAGAAGGTTTTGCTTTCTTAGCAGAAAAAATTAGCATTCAAGAGGACTGAATTTAGATTTTTCTATTTTTTCATGCTATAATAGAATTATGACAAGACAACAATTTCTTACAACAGCTTTTTTCACAGCAATTGAAACCTATTTTTTTAACGAAGCAATGATGTCAGGACACTATTTATTTGCTGTTTTTTGGGCATTTCTAGTCATTCGCAATTTACAAGTGAGCTACGTCATGGGAAAAATAGTAGACGAAATCGATAAACATATCAAACGAAAAAAATAAAAAGAAAGGTTGAGGCAAAATTCCTTGACCTTTTTTCTTCTGTTTGATTTAAAAAAATCTGCACATGGTAGAATAAAAGGAATTGATTTTGTGCTGAAAAAAGAAGGGAATAAGTTGATTTTTACTCAACCTTCTCCTTCTTTTATTTACCAACTTGTTAAAGAAACTTCACCGCTGTTTAGCCACATTTCTTGTCCGGTATCTAATTGGATCAATAGCTGTCCGGTATCTGATATTTCCTTGGCAACTCCTTTGTATTCTTTGTCATTCTGGCAAAAAGTGATTGTCCGACCTAAGATAAGAGAATGCTGTTTGTAAAGGTAAATCAGCTCGTCTGGATCACAATCATAAAAATCTTTCCAAATTTCAGCAATGAGTTCATTGCGCGTGATAGGTTGCTTTTCGTGGAAGAGAGAGTTAGCTTTATTTTTTAACTCTTTAGGAAAATTAGAGATTGCGAAATTGATACCCACTCCAATAATCACATCAGTGACTAAGCCGGTTTCGACAGAAGTAATAGCTTCAGTTAAAATGCCGGCTATTTTCTTGCCTTTGTAATAAATGTCATTCACCCATTTAATTTCCATCTCCATTAAAGTGAGATCTTTGATGGCCTTGTAAATGGCTCCAGCAATCAAGACAGTGTAGGCGGGAATTTGTGGAAAAGGCAGATTGGGCTTCAAGTGAAGCGTCATATAAATTCCTCCTTGTTCTGGAGCAAAATAACTTCTGCCAAAGCGTCCACGACCAGCTGTCTGAGAAGAAGCAAGATAGAGCGTATTGGCAGGCTTACCAGCTTCAATACCAGCTTTGGCATCTAACTGAGTGGATTGGCAGTTTGGATTGAATGAAACGTGGATGGGAGCAGCTTCTTCTATTTTTTTAGTAATCAGCAAGTCACCAGAGATGAGTTTATAACCTTTATTTTTTATGGATTCAATACGAATCCCTTCTTTTTCCAAACGCTGAATAGCTTTCCAGATAGAAGTACGTGAAATCCCTAACTTTTGTGCTAATTTTTCACCACTGACATAGTCAGACTCTTGACTAAGAATGTCAAATAAAATTTCGTATGTTTTCATGTCTATAAGCTGCTCTTTCTTAGGGTTAGTTTGGTGGCGAGTGTTACCATACGTGGAATGGTTGAGCTAGGATGTTGAAATTTCTCATGCAGCAGTTGTAGTCCTTGTCTGCCCATTTCCTCTGTAAAGACAGTAACCGTGCTGAGTGGTGGATAGACGTACTTGGCAATAGATGTATCATTAAAAGCAATTACATTAACACGATCTGGCACAGGAATATCTGCTTCTTGCAATGCTCGAAGTGCACCCACAGCTAAAGCATCACTTGCTATGAAAAATGCAGTCGGAAGTTGCTTGCCTAAATTTTCAATCAATTCTTTCATCATAGAATAACCTGATTCAGATGAAAAGTTTCCTATTTTGACATATTTTTCTTGATAGAGTTGTTTTTTAGTTAGGTAATTTTTAAATGCTAGCAAGCGTGGATCGGATAGAGTAGTGGTTTTGTCAGAAGTTTGTTCTTGACCAATCAGCAATCCAATTTGTTGGTGTTCCTTTTCTAAGAAGTGATTAAGAACAGCTATAACAGAATTTTCAAAGTCTGTCGTGACGCAGCTATGTCCATAGGCAAGTGTATTGCTATCAATAAAGACAAGTTTATCTGTGTAGAGTTCTAGTTCTTTAATTTTTTGAGTGCTAAATTTTCCAATCGCGATGATGCCATCAACTTGATCGAGATGATTTAATTCTTCATTATTGAAAAAGCGCATAACATCATAGGCCAATTCTTGAGCTTTTTTCTCTACCCCAATACGGATGGCATAATAGTAGAGGTCATCTAGTTCTTCCTCTTCGGTGTACCATTCTACAATCGCAATTCTACGACTGTGGGAATTGCGATTGCTTCCTCGTTTTATTTTTTTATACTGTAGTTCTTCTGCAATGTCAAATATTTTTTGGCGCGTCTCATCGCTGACAGACATGGATTTGTCATGATTTAAAACGCGTGACACAGTTGCTGGAGAGACACCAGCTATGTTTGCAATATCTTTAATGGTTGCCATTATTTTCCCTATTCTCTCTAACGAATAAGTATATTATACCTTAAAAATTAGTAAAATACAAAAAATATTTAGTAAAAACCTAGAAGCTTTTATTATCGAATTTTATCTTTAAAGACCTTTAAATATCAGTAATTAAATTTGGTAAAAATTTACTAAAATACTTGAAATTTTACTAATGATGTTTTATAATAAAGATACTAAAACGGTTACAAAACTATACAAAAAGGAGATCTCTTATGTCAACTACTATGTCTATTCAACAATTGCGTTCAGATTTTGCAACAGTTTTTGGAGCAGAAGCAGAGCACACATTTTTTTCACCAGGCCGCATTAACCTAATTGGTGAACATACAGACTACAATGGTGGTCACGTCTTTCCTGCGGCTATTTCACTAGGAACTTACGGAGCGGCGCGCAAACGTGACGATAAGACACTTCGTTTTTATTCTGCGAACTTTGAAGACCAAGGGATTATTGAGGTGCCTTTAGAAAATCTTCGTTTTGAAAAAACGCATAATTGGACAAATTATCCAAAAGGGGTACTTCATTTCTTACAAAAGGCAGGGCATGTCATTGATAAAGGAATGGATATCTATGTCTCTGGGAATATTCCAAATGGTTCAGGTCTCTCTTCGTCAGCTTCATTGGAACTATTGACAGGAATTATTGTAGAGAAACTGTTTGATTTAAAATTGGAACGCTTAGATTTAGTAAAAATCGGTAAACAAACGGAAAATGAATTTATTGGTGTGAATTCAGGAATCATGGATCAATTTGCTATTGGCATGGGAGCTGATCAACGAGCGATTTATCTGGATACCAATACACTTGAATATGACTTAGTACCTCTTGAACTTAAGGATAATGTGGTTGTTATCATGAATACAAATAAGCGCCGTGAACTAGCAGATTCCAAATATAATGAACGACGTGCTGAGTGTGAAAAAGCTGTTGAAGAACTTAACCGTAAGCTGTCTATCGCAACCTTAGGCGAGTTGGATGAGTGGTCCTTTGACGAGTATAGCTATCTGATAGAGGACGAAAATCGTCTTAAACGGGCTCGCCATGCTGTTTTAGAAAATCAACGTACTTTGCAAGCACGGGCAGCTTTGCAGGCAGGCGATCTTGACAAGTTTGGCCGTCTCATGAATGCTTCCCATGTTTCATTGGAGCATGACTATGAAGTGACTGGTCTAGAGCTGGACACCTTGGTTCACACAGCCTGGGAGCAAGAAGGTGTTCTGGGAGCTCGTATGACCGGTGCGGGCTTCGGTGGTTGCGCCATTGCTTTGGTTCAAAAAGATGCAGTCCCAGCTTTTAAAGAAGCAGTTGGCAAAAGCTATGAGGAAGTAGTTGGATACGCTCCAAGCTTCTATATCGCTGAAGTTGCATCGGGGACACGAGTTTTAGACTAGGAGAGAAGTAAATGGAAGCTGTATTATTTGATTTGGATGGCTTATTAGCTGATACTGAGATCATTTCTCTAAAAGTTTATCAAGAATTGCTTGAAGATTTTGGAATTCCTTTCACAGAAGAAACATATTCTAGAGAATACAGTGGACATAGGGAAGAGGAGAATGTTCAACGATTTTTGGATACCTATGATTTACCTTGGAACTTTGACCAGACCTTGGATAAAGTTTATGAACTAGAAGCTCGAATATTAGCCAAAGGTGTAAATTTAAAAAAAGGTGCTAAAAATTTGCTTGCTTTTTTGCAAAGAGAAGGTATTCTAATCGCCTTAGCAACTTCAAGTGTTGAATCTAGAGCTAGAATTATCTTGGATAGTAATGGTATACTGTCCCTATTTGACCATCTAGTTTTTGCAAAAGATGTAAAGCGAAGCAAACCTTACCCTGATATATTTTTAAAGGCCTGTAGTGATTTGAATGTTTTACCAGAGAATTGCTTAGTACTAGAGGATAGTGAAGCAGGGATTGAGGCAGCGTATAGAGCTGGGATACCAGTCATTTGTATTCCAGACTTAAAAATACCAGCGCAGTCTTTCTTAAATAAAACAGAACAAGTTTTTCAGGATTTAGATGCTGTCAGAGACTATTTAGAATGTAAGAAGGAGAGTCAATGAGTCAGGGAGTTCTAGATGCATTTATCACAGAAGTCATTTCTGAAAGTTCATTTGAGGAAATGGATCGAATCTACCTGACCAATCGTGTTTTGGCACGAGTGGGGGATGGTGTTTTAGAAGTTGAGACTGAGTTGGATGACTTGATTGACATCAAGGACCAGCTGGTTGAGGAGGCAGTTAGATTAGAGACGATTGAGGATAGTCAGACTGCGCGTGAAATCCTTGGTGCTGAACTTATGGACTTGATTACCCCTGCCCCTAGCCAGCTCAATCGGGACTTCTGGACGACTTATGCCTCCAATCCCGAGCAAGCTGTAGCTGATTTTTACCAGCTTAGTCAAAAAAATGATTACATCAAGATCAAGGCTATTGCTAAAAACATTGCTTTCAAAGCACCGACCGCCTATGGAGATTTGGAAATCACCATCAATCTTTCTAAACCAGAAAAAGATCCCAAAGAGATTGCAGCAGCTAAGAAGGCCAAAACGAGCCATTATCCAGCCTGTCAGCTTTGTTTTGAAAATGAAGGGTATCAAGGTCGACTAGATCATCCAGCACGATCTAATCATAGAATTATCCGTTTTGACTTAGTCGGACAAGAATGGGGCTTTCAGTATTCGCCCTATGCTTATTTTAATGAGCATTGCATTTTTTTAGATAGCAAGCATACTCCTATGACTATCAGTCGTGCTACTTTTGAGCGCCTTTTGGACATTGTAGAAATTTTTCCGAGCTATTTTGCGGGTTCTAATGCTGACCTTCCTATCGTGGGAGGATCTATTCTCACACATGATCATTATCAAGGGGGAAGGCATACTTTTCCTATGGAAAAAGCAAATCTGGACAAAGTTATCACCTTTGTAGGATTTGAAACTGTAGAAGCTGGTATTGTCAACTGGCCTATGTCGGTTTTGCGGTTGAAATCAACTGATAAAGCTGCATTAATAGAGTTGTCGGATACGATTTTACAGAAATGGCGTGCATACTCTGATCTGACTGTTCAGATTTTAGCTGAGTCAAATGGTGAACAGCATCACACTATTACTCCTATTGCTCGGCGAAAAAAGGGCAAGTTTGAATTAGATTTGGTTCTTCGAGATAATCAAACATCCAAAGAGCATCCGGTTGGTATTTATCATCCTCATCAAGATGTTCAGCATATCAAGAAAGAAAACATTGGTTTGATTGAGGTCATGGGCTTAGCGATTCTTCCACCTCGTTTGAAAAATGAATTAAAAGAAGTTGAAGAATTTCTTTTGGGACAAAGAGAAGAAGTGGCTCCTTATCATCAGGCATGGGCTGACCAGTTAAAAGCTCATCATCCCGATGCAACACTAGAATCAGCGCAAACAATCGTGCGCGCTTCAGTCGGTCGGATTTTTAAACGCGTCTTGGAAGATGCGGGTGTTTACAAGCGAACAAAAGAGGGGCAAGCGGCTTTTATGCGCTTCATTGAGTCTATAGGTCTTGTAAAATAATGCTCATTTTATGATAAAATATAAAAATTTAGGGTGAATTGGCTTATGTTAAGATAATGATAGAAACAACTTGAAAACAGTCTTTGACAATCTTGAGAGTTACAATGTTTGATACTAAAATCCAGTAGGAAGTTTGCTGGATTTTTCTTTGCGGAAATTTGCAATTGAAATGCATTCTTTTCAGCTAGCATTTGAAAAACTCTCATCTTCATGTTACAATTAAGAGAGCAAATTAAATACATAGAGGTAATATTGTGGCTTTTGGTGATAATGGACAACGGAAAAAAACAGGATTCGAAAAATTGACTTTGATTGTAGTTGTTATCATGTTGTTGGTAACTGTTGGAGCGATCTTTGCAAGTGCGCTTGGTGCTCTGAGTAATTTCTAGTCCTCGAACGCTTGAAAGAGCGTTTTTTTAAAGTGAAAATCGAGAAAAGAGAAAAATATGAGTATGTTTTTAGATACAGCTAAGATTAAAGTCAAGGCTGGGAATGGCGGTGATGGTATGGTAGCATTTCGCCGTGAAAAGTATGTCCCCAATGGCGGTCCTTGGGGTGGCGACGGCGGTCGTGGTGGCAACGTCATTTTTGTCGTAGATGAAGGGCTTCGTACCCTGATGGATTTTCGTTATAATCGTCATTTTAAAGCTCAGTCTGGTGAGAAAGGAATGACCAAGGGAATGCACGGTCGTGGTGCGGAAGATTTGATTGTTCATGTGCCGCAAGGGACGACGGTTCGTGACGCCGAAACAGGAAAAATTCTAACAGATTTGATTGAAAATGGTCAAAAATTTATCGTAGCACACGGCGGTCGCGGCGGTCGCGGCAATATCCGCTTTGCAACACCTAAAAACCCAGCACCAGAAATTTCTGAAAATGGTGAGCCAGGTCAAGAACGTGAGCTACAGTTGGAGTTGAAAATTCTAGCAGATGTTGGTTTAGTTGGCTTCCCGTCTGTTGGGAAATCAACTCTGCTAAGTGTTATCACTTCCGCTAAACCGAAAATTGGAGCGTATCATTTCACGACAATTGTACCTAATCTTGGAATGGTTCGAACGCAATCTGGTGAATCATTTGCTGTGGCAGATTTGCCTGGATTGATTGAAGGTGCAAGTCAAGGAGTGGGATTGGGGACACAGTTTCTTCGCCATATTGAACGAACGCGTGTCATCTTGCACGTCATTGATATGTCAGCTAGTGAAGGGCGTAATCCTTACGAAGATTATCTTGCAATCAATAAGGAATTGGAATCATACAATCTTCGTTTGATGGAGCGTCCGCAGATTATTGTCGCTAATAAAATGGACATGCCTGATAGTGCAGAAAATTTGAAGACATTTAAGAAAAAATTAGCAGAAAATTATGATGAATTTGATGAATTGCCACAGATTTTTCCAATTTCAAGTTTGACCAAACAAGGATTATCAATGCTGTTAGATGCGACTGCAGAATTACTAGATAAAACTCCTGAATTTTTACTTTATGATGAGTCTGAAATGGAAGAGGAAGCTTATTATGGCTTTGATGAGGATGCTCCTGCCTTTGACATCTCACGTGATGACGATGCAGCTTGGGTACTTTCAGGTGATAAATTAGAAAAACTTTTTGTTATGACGAACTTTGACCGTGAGGAAGCAGTCATGAAATTTGCCCGTCAATTGCGTGGTATGGGTGTAGATGAAGCCTTGCGAGTTCGTGGCGCAAAAGATGGGGACCTGGTTCGTATCGGCAACTTTGAATTTGAATTTGTGGATTAGAAAGGAGTGATACTGTGGGTGATAAACCGATATCCTTTCGTGATGAAAATGGTAATTTTGTTTCTGCAGCAGATGTTTGGAATGAAGAAAAGCTCGAAAAACTTTTTAACAAACTCAATCCGAATCGAAAGTTTCGTTTGGAGCGTGAGAAATTAGCACAAAAGAAAAAAGAATAGGACTGGCTCGTTTTTGAGCTAAGTCCTATTTTTCAGTTTGTAGCAATTTCATTCAATAAATCTTGTGCAGTTGTTGTCGGATTGACGCGAATACGGTTGAGGGTCAAAAGTCCGTCATTAAGAGAAGCCAGTCCGTTGTTGGTTGTCAATCCCATTTTATAACCAAGGCTTTCAGCAATCTGTGTCGTTGTTTGAGTATAACGCCCTGAAGGATATGCAACCGTTGTCGTATTTTGTGAAAGGTTATTGTCTAGGTATTGTTTGGAAGCTTGTAATTCTGTCGTTTGTGTCTCTGCATTTGCAAGGGATAAATCCGGATGGTTAACCGTATGATCTTCAAAAGACATTCCCTTTTTTTTCATTTCTCTGATTTGCTGCAGAGTTAGCATATCTTCGCGCCCATTTTCGACAAAGCCAGTAATGACATTGTTTGTTGCTTTCATTTGATATTTTTGAAGCAATGGAAAGGCGTTTGTATAGAAATCCCTCAGACTATCATCGAAAGTCAACCAAACGACTTTTTTATTTTCCGGAAGGACATTTTCAGTCAAAACTTTATATGCTTCTTCTGGAGTAAGAGTATAATAACCAGCATCTTTTAAGGCTTTTAAATGACTTTCAAATGTTTCTGGTGAGACAATTAAACCTGCATTTGCTGCTTCAGAAGGATCCATATTATGAATCGCATGATACATCAAAATAGGAAATTTAACCGGTTGATCCTGTTTCACCCATTTGATTTTAGTCTTTTTGTGACTAGAGTCCATTGTCTTTTTAGCTGTTGATTGTGAGGAAGAAGATTTATTTACTGTTGAACCAGCAGATTTTGTTTGGTTATTAGCGAGGTTTACTCCAGAGTGTTTCCACATGAATGTCCCTGCGATTACTAGAATGACCAATAAGATGAGACTAATAATAGTGCGTCGTTGTCTCCTTTTACGAATACGATTTCGTGCAGAACGATTACCAGAATGTTTTCCCATTGTAGAACTCCTTTGATTATTAAATCACTAATTTTATTGTATCATAATTCTTAGCGTCAGTTTATAAAATTTTAAAGAATAATTTATTATTTTTATAAAAAATATAAGAATTTGCCCAGTAGAAAAAAATAAGTTTATTTGCTATAATGAAAAACATAAAAATCGCAAGGAGTGCCTATGTCTATTAAAATTGCTTTACTTGGTTTTGGAACAGTTGCTAGTGGTGTTCCATTTTTATTAAAAGAAAATAATGAGAAGCTTGTGCAAGCAGCTCATTCAGAAATTGAAATTACGAAAGTATTGGTGAAAGATATTGCTGAAAAAGAGCGCTTGGTAGCAGCTGGGAATCATTTTAATTTTGTTACGACAATTGACGAAATTTTAAATGATAAGGAAGTAAGTATTGTTGTTGAGTTGATGGGGCGTATCGAACCAGCAAAAAACTTTATTACACGTGCATTAGAGGCGGGTAAGCATGTTGTTACCGCAAATAAAGATTTGTTAGCAGTTCACGGTACGGAGTTACTTGAAATTGCTAATAAAAATAAGGTGGCTCTTTACTATGAAGCAGCGGTAGCAGGAGGAATTCCGATTTTACGCACACTTGTTAATTCTTTAGCATCTGATAAAATTACGCGTATTCTCGGTGTGGTCAATGGGACGTCTAACTTCATGCTGACTAAAATGCTAGAAGAAGGTTGGTCTTATGAAGCAGCGTTATCTGAAGCGCGACAACTTGGATTTGCAGAAAGTGATCCAACTAATGATGTCGATGGCATTGATGCTGCTTATAAAATGACTATTTTGAGTCAATTCGCCTTTGGCATGACAGTTAAATTTGAAGATGTTGCTCATCAAGGCATTCGCAAGATTACACCAGAGGATGTAACAGTTGCGCAGCAATTAGGCTATGTTGTCAAATTAGTTGGTTCTATTGAAGAAACAAAATCAGGTCTTGCTGCAGAAGTCACACCGACTTTTTTACCAAAATCTCATCCTCTTGCTAGTGTGAATGGTGTGATGAACGCAGTCTTTGTGGAATCTATCGGGATTGGTGAGTCGATGTATTATGGGCCAGGAGCTGGTCAGAAACCTACTGCAACAAGTGTTGTAGCAGATATCATTCGGATTGTTCGGCGCATCAATGAAGGAACTGTTGGAAAAGCCTTTAATGAATTTCAACGTGAACTGGTTCTTGCTAAACGAGAAGATATTAAGAGTTCTTACTACTTTTCAATATTGACACCGGATTCGAAAGGTCAAGTTTTACGTTTGGCAGAAATTTTTAATACTGAGGATGTTTCCTTGCAGCAAATCTTACAGCAAGGAACAGACGGAAAGACTGCACGCGTTGTGATTATCACCCATGCTATCAACAAACCACAACTAGAAAATGTCACTCGAAAGTTGCAGGCAACTTCTGGTTTTAAATTATTGAATACGTTCAAAGTATTAGGAGAATAAAATGAAGATTATTGTACCTGCAACGAGTGCTAATATCGGTCCGGGATTTGATTCGGTTGGTGTAGCTGTCAGTAAATATCTGATCATTGAAGTTTTAGGAAAAAGTGATCAGTGGATTATTGAGCACGATTTAGGGCGGCGCATTCCTTCAAATGAACGGAATTTGTTGATTAAAGTAGCGCGTCGAATTGCTCCAGCCATCCTACCTCATCATTTAAAAATGACGACTAATATTCCTTTGGCACGTGGTTTGGGATCTTCTAGTTCTGTTATTGTTGCAGGGATTGAACTAGCTAATCAATTAGTGAATTTACAGTTATCAAATACGGAAAAGTTAAATCTTGCGACGAAAATTGAAGGGCATCCAGATAATGTGGCACCTGCTATTTATGGTAATTTGACGATTTCTAGTTATGTAAACGGAGAAGTTTCAACAGTTGTGACGAAATTTCCAGAAGTAAGCCTTATTGCCTACATCCCAAATTATGAATTGCGCACAAAAGATAGCCGTGGCGTTCTTCCAAAAGAGTTATCTTATCAAGAAGCTGTTGCTGCAAGCTCGATAGCAAATGTGGCAATTGCTGCTTTAATGAAGGGAGACATGGTAGTAGCGGGACAAGCTATTGAGTCCGATCGCTTCCATGAGCACTTTCGCCAAGGCTTGATTAAGGAATTTCCCAAAATCAAGATGATGGCAAAAGAAAATGGTGCGTATGCGACTTATCTATCAGGAGCAGGACCTACTGTGATGATTCTAGTACCAAAAGAGCGCTCGAATACACTAAAAGAGAAGATAGAAGAGCAACAATTTAAAGGACAAGTTTTTGAACTTCAGGTTGATTGCAAAGGCGTTCGAGTAGAAAAATAAGAAAAGGTAAAGAGTTGACATGACCTGCATCCCAAAAAGTTGGACAGAAACTTTAACGATTGGGGGTGCAGGTTAACATTAGTGCAACTCTTTTTATATTTCTACAACTAATTTCCTCTTGTCTAATTATTTAAAATTATGCTATAATAAAATTAGAATATATAAAGGGGTGTAATTATGAATAAACTTGATTTGCAGGCACTTGCGGATGAGTTGGGATTGCAGTTTGATGAAACATCAACCGTTATTTTTGGACAGAAAGATGGTTATACTTTCTATATTGAACAAATGAATCAAAAAAATCAATACCGTATTTGTTGTTCGGTAAAAAATGGCGAAGCGTTGCCTTCTTTGGAAGAATTTAAAGAGTTGACGAAGTCTTCTAAGGCATTGAAAACCTATCAAGTTAATTTGTATAAATCAAGCTTTGATATTAAAGTAGGTATGACCAAAGGAAAAACACGTGAGCATATTCGTCAGGGCTTACAAGATATTATCTCTTTTTTGAAAGAAAGAAATTTTACGAATGTGTGTGAACAAACTGGAAAAGTAGGGCAAGTAGATCTTTATCAAGTTGGAGGAAATCTTTTGCTACTTTCACCAGAAGCGTTTCAAGAATTAAGTTCGGATTTGTCTATCGCCAATCAAGCTTATGATCATCAAAAAGAAAGTATCTTAGCAGGTACAGTAGGGGCATTTCTGGGAAGCTTGATAGGGGGAATTGTTACCTTAGTGATTGCTCAACTTGGTTATGTAGCTGTTGTCTCAGGAATTGTCATGGGAGTTTGTACAGTAAAAGGGTACGAATTGTTAGGTAAAAAGTTGTCTAAAGTTGGTATCGCGATTAGTGTTGTTTTTATGCTTATCATGATGTTGGTTGCGCACCAATTTGACTATGCAATTCAGCTTGCAAAAGCAGAAAGAGCAGATGTTTTTACCGCTTTTACTTATCTGACAAATTATATCTTAAATGGCAATGAAGTACATATCTCTTATTGGACAAATCTTGGTTTGCTATTATTGTTCACAGGTGCTGGGGCTGTGGGTACGATTATCAGTGCTCTTTCCGCACAATCACAGAAATATCTTACAAGAAAATTAGGGTAAGTTTAAATGTTTTAAGGCTTGGATTTTTATCTGAGCCTTTTTAGATTTAACTTACAAACTATTGAATATTTGCTATGGTTATTCGTCAAAATATTTAGCATGTTATTTTTACTTAGTCTAATTGAATTGTCGTCTCAACTATGCTACAATCAAGCTATGATCTTCAATAAATTAGGTAGAAAAAAATTTGTAAATCAATATTTACTGAAAAAGATGATTGCTTTTCGACGGAATAGTTTTATTAAAATTACGCAAAAAACCTTGGTATCACTATTTCCTTTTTTCTTGCTAACAACGACAACAATGGTTTTGTCAGAGTCGGTTTTTTCAGTAAATGGTTATATTAACAACCTATTCAACGTTCGCTCTTGGTTTCCGTATTTTTCGACAATTGGATTGGTTTTGACAAACTGTACTGCTTTGATAGGTGGGCTGTCGGGCCCGTTAGCGACTTATTTTAGCGCGAAATATACGGCTGGTCACTATGGACGTAGCACAGGAACGGCAGGAATTACTGCTTTTATTTTTAGCTTGTTAATTCATTCGCGAAAGTTATTCTCCGCACTTTTAAAAGATGGTGCCTTGATGAGAATTAGCCTTCCTGTCAATATCAATTTAATAGTTGCCATATTGATGGGTTATATAGTAGGGCAAATCTTTCGCTTTTCGAGTCCAAGTGATGATCAAATCGTGGATAAATATTTTGTTTATCGTCCAAAAACAGTTCGTCCCATTCTTTCTTCTTTGTCTCTAGCACTTATTTACAGTTTCTTTCTGTTCCTAGGTAATCGTTATAATGTATTTTCGACCATTTCTAATTTTTTCTCAAACTTAATTGTTAATCGAAATAATATCTTCGTGATTGAAATGAACACTGCCTTACGGACTTTTAGTGCTTGGATTGGAAATAGCAATCTCTTTAACAATATTCCTTTTGTCAATGATTCGTTTGCATTAGATAATCTTAATTATGCTTTAAAACAACATACGACGAGAGGAATTCCTTATCCCTTTTCCTCAACAAATCTTTATGATGCCTATGGTATCTTTGCAGGACTTGGTGGAGGATTGGCACTCTTGGTTGCTATTTTATGGAAATCTCGTAGCGACAAAGATCGTGATGTTAGTTTGAAAAGTATTTTCCCTTCTCTTTTTAATCATGGCGCTGCCTTCATGGTTGGTATTCCTATATTTTTCAACTTTCTTTTTTTGATTCCTTTTATTCTTGTACCCATGATAAATGTCTTTATAGCCAGTATTTTTCTTTATTTCAGACTAATGCCACCAGCTGTGTATCCAGTTCCTAGCGGAGCACCAAGTGTACTATATGCTTTCATTGGGACAGGAGGAAGTTTGCGAGCTCTAGCAGTTGGGATTTTCATTTTTATCATTGATGTTATGATATATCTTCCATTTGTTACATTTAACGATCAGATTCATGATGAACTTCGTCGAGTAGATCCAAAAGGAGGTAAGCATGACTAAACAAGTAAAACTTGTTTTGCTAACGGTTTTAATTTTCCTCATTGTTTTAGCAGTCCCCTCTTATAGTTGGACAAGAAAAAATATCGATGAAATTGCTAAATTTTATAATGCTCGTTTGTCGCCAATCATTATGATACCGGGAAGTTCTGCTACAGAAAATCGATTCGATAGTTTGGTTCAAAAACTAAATCAAAGACGTCGTGGGGTTAAGCATAGTTTACTTAAAGTGAAAGTATGGAACGATGGACGGATTACTTATAGTGGTTCGATTGCTGCTAATGATAATGAACCGATTATTGTTATTGGATTTGAAAATAATAAAGATGGTTATAGTAATATCAAAAAGCAAGCTAAAATGGTTAATGCTGCGTTTGAGGACTTGCAAGGAAAATATAATTTCAATAATTTTAAAGGATTGGGGCATTCTAATGGCGGTTTGATTTATACAGCATTTATCGAGAATTATCTTGGAGATTATGATGTGAATCTAAAAAAGTTAATGACAATCGGAACGCCTTATAATTTTACTGAAACAAATATTAATAACAAAACAGAAATGTTAGCTGACTTTATTAAGAATCGTAAAAATATTCCTAGGACCTTAGCGATGTACTCCGTAGCAGGGACTATTACTTATGATTCGGATGAATTGGTTCCTGATACAAGTGTAAGTGCTGGTAAGTATATCTATCAAGGACAAGCAGCTCACTATACAGAAACTACTGTCACAGGAGAAGATGCACAACACTCTGACTTGCCAACCAATGATGAAGTTGTGGCGTTAATCCAAGAACGCCTTATAGACAAACAAACTAAGAGGAACCAAAAAAATTAGTGGTTTAATGGCAATATCAACTTTTGGGGGTCAGTACAGCTTCGTTCTCTTTTTGGAGAATTGAGTGCTTTTAGACTGTTTTATCGCAATATTCCATCAAATATCTTTTTGCTCTCCTCAAACATGTGCTTTTCGGCGTAAAGTCTCAGAACTTTCTTAACAATTACCTGAGATGTTTTTTAATACTTTTTGAGTAGCTAACCTCATTTTAGAACTTTCAGTGGAGAGAATAGAGAATGCGTAAAAACTATTGCCTAAAATCTCTTGACAAATCTTTCAATCTATTTTATACTTAATGCAATTAAATACAACTTTAATCATGTCCTGTGAGGCATAAAAGTAATCATTAAAATGGATTAGTGCGCTAATCTGCTATTTTACTGTAAACTTTTGGCTCGGGATTTCCTGAGCTTTTTGATTTATAGGCTGTATTCAATTAATAAATGTAGTCTGTGAGCTACAATTAAGGAGGATGTGCATGTCTTTAGACAAAAATAATAAGCGAGCATTAGTTGCTGCAATTGTTGCATCAGGAACGGACGACTTAAACGTCATGTTCTTAGCTTTTTCGATGTCATCTATTATTTCAGAATTAGGTGTTACTGGAGCGCAAGGAGGCTGGATTGCAACAATTACCAATCTAGGAATGTTGGTTGGAGGCCTGCTCTTTGGTATACTGGCAGATCGCTATCACAAGTTTAAAGTTTTCAAGTGGACGATTGTTATTTTTTCATTAGCAACAGGGTTGATTTACTTTACACAAAATATTTATTATCTATATCTCATGCGTTTTATCGCTGGGATAGGCGTTGGTGGAGAGTATGGAGTTGCCATCGCGATTATGGCAGGTATTGTTCCTATTGGAAAAATGGGGCGCATTTCATCTCTGAATGGAATTGCAGGGCAAATCGGTTCTATTACTTCAGCGCTTTTAGCAGGTTGGTTGGCACCGGCACTTGGCTGGAAAGGTCTTTTCCTCTTTGGGCTTGCTCCTATTGCTTTGGTTTTGTGGATGATGCTAGCGATTGATGATGATCATATCCGAGATAATGGCAATGTGACATTAAAAGCAGAAGGACGCCAGTCTGTTAAAATGAGTGAATTATTTAAAACACCATCTCTAACGGCTCAGACAGTAGAGCTTATGGTTATGACGACGGTACAAATTGCTGGTTATTTTGGTATGATGAACTGGCTTCCGACCATTATCCAGACAAGTTTGCATATTTCTGTAAAAGATTCCTCACTTTGGATGGTTTCAACGATTTTAGGGATGTGTCTGGGAATGCTCACCTTCGGTCAAATCCTTGATAAATGGGGACCGAGATTCGTTTATTCAATCTTTCTTCTAGCATCCTCCATGTGTGTTTACCTCTTCCAATTTGCCAATTCAATGCCTGCCATGATTATCGGCGGTGCGATTGTTGGTTTCTTTGTAAATGGAATGTTTGCGGGTTATGGTGCGATGATTACGAGATTGTATCCAGCTCATATTCGCTCCACGGCTAATAATGTCATCTTAAATGTTGGCCGAGCAATTGGAGGATTTTCATCTGTGATTATTGGGAAAATTTTAGATATCTCAAGCGTTTCAATGGTCATGATTTTCCTAGCAAGCCTTTATTTGATTAGCTTTGCTGCTTTGTGGACGATTAAGAATTTAAAAGCAGAACGTTACTCACTGTTAGGAGAAGAATTGGTTGCAGAAGAAGTATAACAATAGTATTAGCATAATTAGGAGACTGAGCTTAGGTTCGGTCTCTTTTTTAGGGCAAGCAAAATATATGGAAGTAGTTATTGAGTAGTATTTTGCTCATTTTTTAAGAAGAGTCTGAGACAAAATAGTTCTCAGTCACAAA
>NZ_KV795603.1:0-323 GCF_001809055.1 Streptococcus sp. HMSC034B05
AGTGTAATGCACATCCTTGACAATATCCTCTTGAGTGACTGTCTCGGATGGAACAGTCGCAACATCTACCCTATAACCTGGAATCACTGGGGATGGCACAGCGTCATAATTAGCTTTGTCACTGGTCCAAGCTGTAGCCGAAACTTCAGTGCCTGTGATCTTATCTTTCGTTACTGTGCGTGTCCACGTTGCTGTTTGTACATTATTGGCTGGCGTTTGACTACCTGCTCCATGATAACGAACTGTCAAGCTCACTTTCTTGGTTTCTTGGATATTAGTTGTGCCATGCTTCAAGTGAACCGTCACGTTTTGATCATGACTGC
>NZ_KV795604.1:0-204 GCF_001809055.1 Streptococcus sp. HMSC034B05
GATGACATTATTAGATGTTCAACATGTTAAAAAGATTTATAAAACGCGCTTTCAAGGAAATCAAGTGGAAGCACTGAAAGACATTCATTTCACAGTGGAAAAAGGCGATTATGTCGCCATTATGGGGGAGTCTGGTTCTGGGAAATCCACCCTCTTGAATATTCTTGCCATGCTGGATAAGCCAACCGAAGGACGCGTCTTTCT
>NZ_KV795605.1:0-405 GCF_001809055.1 Streptococcus sp. HMSC034B05
AGGTGGCAAATATAGGTCAGCCTTACTATGTGACGGAAAACAAACTAAATCGTGAGTTTCAAGTAGAAAAGCCACTGGAGAAGCTAGTCACAGACATTACCTACCTCTACTTTGTCTACCTATCTTCCGTCATGGATCTCTACAATCGTGAGATGGTAGCTTACACCATTTCAGATTGTCAAGATACTAACTTTGTACTGGATACGCTCAATCAATTGGAATTGCCTAAGGGAAACAAAAATGCGACTCAGCAACAAGTCGCATTTATTGAAAATTGGATAAATAACTATCCAAAGAGAGTATTAGATTACAAATCTCCTAGACTGGTTTTATAAGAGGGGCAAACTTAGACTTGAATTTTGGCACAGGGAAAAAAGCTAGAGGAAAATAAAAAAAGATGAAAAA
>NZ_KV795606.1:0-332 GCF_001809055.1 Streptococcus sp. HMSC034B05
GAAATCTCTTGGAACATCTGCCGCTCCGTCTTGTCGCCTCGGAAAATCTGATTGTACAAAATTCCATCCTTGATAAAGAGCACACGTTTGGCGCGACTTGCCGCCGCTGTCGAATGCGTTACCATAAGAATGGTTTGTCCGCGGTCATTGATGTCATCAAACACATCTAAAAGCGCCGCAGAGGATTTTGAATCTAACGCTCCAGTTGGCTCGTCCGCTAATAAAATCTCCGGCTCAGTAATAATCGCTCGTGCCACTGCCACCCGTTGCTTTTGACCACCTGAAATCTCATAAGGAAACTTCTCTTGTAAGCTGTTAATCCCTAGTTCATT
>NZ_KV795607.1:0-255 GCF_001809055.1 Streptococcus sp. HMSC034B05
ACTTCTCTTGTAAGCTGTTAATCCCTAGTTCATTGCAAGTCACCACTAACTTTTTCATCATTTCAGAAATCGGACGGCGAGATAATACCAAAGGCAGTAAAATATTGTCTTTCACAGACAAGGTGTCTAACAGATTGAAATCTTGAAAGACGAAACCTAATTTCTCCCGCCGGAAGCTAGAAGCTTGACTGTTTTTAATCGTTGCTGTATCAGTACCGTTGAGAAAGACGCGTCCTTCGGTTGGCTTATCCAGCA
>NZ_KV795607.1:355-5504 GCF_001809055.1 Streptococcus sp. HMSC034B05
CTTTTTAACATGTTGAACATCTAATAATGTCATCTTTTTCTCCTAACAATTTCTTATAAGACTATCATACTGAAAAGAAAAGCAACTTTCCATACTTTAACCTTTCATTTTTTCACTTTATCTTACATTTTTGTAAGATTGCTTGAATCTGTACTGATATCAAAGGTATATCTCAATGACTATATTGCAGCCAGAAATAATATTGACTAGTTGCACAACCCATTTTTGTCTTTTCAATCTCCTCTTTGGAAATCTTTTCTGTTCTTGCAATGGATTTTTTCTTTAATAAATTTGTTTTCATGATCTGCCTCCTTGTAAAAGTTGAATGTCATCAGAAATTCTTATAAACTTTCTGTTTTTCTTTACATTTATATGATACAACTCCAAGCACAGCCTTACCATAACTTAACCTTTCATTTAGGCTCTAAAAACTTACATTTTTGTAAGAAAAAAGGCTTGAACATGTGTCCTCAGCCTTCTGAATATAACCACAATATCGAACTTATTCTCTTGTACGATTTCTTCTTAATTTTACAAGTGTCACATTGATTTTCTTCATTTTTAGATAAATATCTAATCGAACAAATAGCCAAATTAAAATATAAATAACAATAAAATCCAGCCAAAATTCAGTCCGTGCCAGATTAAAAGCCCAACCATTATAGACCATCATGACACTAACCACCATTAAAGTAAGAAAAAAATGAATCGTCAACTGTAGCAAATAAGAAAAATGGTCAACCTCAAATAGCAAAGTAAACAAACCAATCAAAGCACTCATTATCAAGATGCTGATGATATTAATAGTTGTCACTGGTGATTGCTGAATACGAAAAGCCAAGACAAGTAAATAAGCTAAGGAACCAGTACGTAGACCTTCTAGCATAGATACTACAATTTTTAATGTTTGCTCCTTTCTACAAACCAAGATAATCCATTAGTAATCTGATGTATATTCGACTAACACTTGATTTAATATTGTTCGTCAATCAAGTTGTCATACTTCCCGAAAAGCTATCCGACAATGATAGTAAATGGTCAATATTGATAACAGCATGTTTAGAAATCTGAATAAAATTTTTACGATTAATCCGACTGACAATGAACCAGCTCATCAGGAGCGATCTTTTGATATAAGTCACATCAGACTTCACGAAGCTGTGGCATACTGAGTTGAAGAGGATGACGACTCGGTGTATAATGGAAAGTGTCCATTTGGTTTACCTCTCTGCTTTTTTCTTCACTTGCAGTGTACACCAAATGGGCTTTTTTGTGAAGCAAAATCAACTAGCAACAGGGGGAGTATGTTTCTTTCGTTGTCAATAAGGTGCCCATTTTAATTGAATCCCCATCATCTTTTTAAAATAATCTTGCGCTGCTGTATTATGATGAAAAGTAGTGGCTAAGTTATCTTTCATCATTACTTGCCTAAAGAGAGACGCAACATAAGTAGAGGGGGTACATTTCATAATCATTTGAGCAAACGATGGCAGAACTCCTATTGGAATGTAAGTTCCAACTCAGAAGCCAGAAGCAGCTCCGATAATCGTTGCTAACTTTCCAAGCGTATCCACTGATTTGAAACGATTCACAAGAATACCATTAAAAATAGAACATAAGAGTGCATTGAGCACCATAATAAGGAGAATCTGAGGCAGCAAAGTCCAATCAAAGATAATCTGATCTTCCCAGATAAAGTAGTCTTCCATGACAGCAAACATAATGATTTGCATCAAAACTCCAATAAAGGTCGTACTCAGAAGGTAACTGATAGACAAGCCCCAACGTCCCAAGTCTGTCAGAATCAAATCTTGTGTTACTTTGCTTTCTCTATCTTTTGCTAGTTGAGAGAAACTGGAAAATGTCGTGGTCAATCCTGTAATGGCAGGCGTTCCACTAATCAGCAACGAATCCAATAATTGATTGCTATGAGGAACCTGACTCCATGAATCCTTGATATTTACTTTTAAAAAGACTAAATACAAAATAAAGGAAATCATCGCGCCAAGAAGCGATAAAATTACCCCACTACGATTACGAAAATAGAGCAAAATATTTCTTTTCATTAGCATCATCATGTTAACGTACCTCTCTTCCTGTTAATGACATAAATGCGTCATCCATTGTTCCTGGGCGAAATTCAAATTGCCGAATAAAAGAACGACCACGTGTTAGAAGTCCTAAATCCATTCCTGTCGTTTCTGGATGTATCAAAAATTCATTTGGTCTGACTTCCTCAAAAGAAATATTTCCTTCCATAATTTCTTTAAAGTCAGCAGAATTCGTCACAAATACCTTCAGAAAATTCTGGGCGTATTGTTCCTTAATTTGATCAGCAGAGCCTTTGGCAATGACTTGCCCATAATCCACAATATAAATCATATCTGCATCATCTGCTTCATCTAAATAATGAGTGGTTAAGATAACCGTCATCTTCTCTTTTATTTGCAACTGGTGAATCAGCTCCCAAATGGCTTTCCTAGTTTGAATATCTAAACCTGTAGTTGGTTCATCAAGAAAGAGAACATCTGGGTTATTCAATAAAGCACGTGCGATATCTACTCGTCGCTTTTGCCCACCTGATAAAGTCCCATATAATTGTGTTGAAAATTTTTTCAACCCTAATTGCTCAATTAAACTATCAACTTTTCCTTTGTCAATCCTATTATATTGACCTGCCCTAATGTCTAAATTTTCTCGTACTGTTAGCATATCATCCAAAACGCTATTTTGGAAAACAACGCCTAATTTAATGTTACTATTATACAAGATCTCTCCTGTTGTAGGTTGTAAAAGTCTGGTTAACATTTGAATTGTTGTGGACTTTCCAGCACCATTTGGCCCTAAAATAGCCGTAAAACTACCTGCTTCAATCTGAAGATTCAGATCATGAACTGCTCTCTTGTTACCATAAATTTTACTAAGATGTCGTGTTTCTAGTATCATAACATTCCTCCAATAAACTTTATAAGCTTATCATACTCCTCAGTTTTAAAAAAATCTCGCATTTTTAGATAAGAGGTTCTCTGGAATAGATAAGAGGTCAAAATTGCAAGATAAAACCACTCGTCAAAAGACGAATGGTTTAAAACGCTTATCTTGCTATGATTTTTCGATAACTTCTAGATGTTAACATGAAAACAAGAATATAAACGAGTAGGAAAATCCCGCAGGTTGTAATGGTTGTTTGGATTAAAAGTGGTACATTTGTTGCGCCTAAGAGGGCTACAATCAGCTGCAACATGTGAAAGGCAGCAGCAATGTGAAGAAAGGCAAAAATAAGTGGCAAGAAGAAGACTGTTAAAATCTGCTTGCGAATGGTTGCCTTGGTTTGCTTTTCATCTAAACCGACTTTTTGCAAAATAACAAATCCTTCCCGGTCTTCGTATCCTTCAGAAATTTGTTTGTAGTAAATAACCAATACTGTTCCCAGCAAGAAAATTACTGATAAGAAGATACCAATAAAGAGGAGAGTCCCTGTTACACCTTGGTATTCTTTTTCAATCCTTTTACGTTCAGAAACACCAATGCCTCCTTTTTCTTGACCTTGCCGCTCATGAATCGCATCGAAAAGACTCTCTTGAAGTTTGACCTTTTTATCAGAAGATTGAATACCTATAAAATAAGTGTAGGCTTCTTTAAGACCAATTTGATTAGGCTGATTAACCACCATATAGATAAATTTTTGTGATATGAAGTTAAAGTCAGTACTAATCTTTCCATGTGTGAAATCTGTTGTCAGATACTCTTTTATTTTCCATGATTTTCCGTTGATTGTGAGAGCTTGTTTTTGATTGATTTGAAGATTTTTGGTATAAAGGAGCGCTTCATCATCAGATAAATGAACTTTCCTTCCTGTCATTTTTTCGTATTCTTGACGACTGATAATAAGAAAACCTCCAAACATTTTTTGAGCTTCTTCTATGCCTAGTTGCTTTGTATTTTCAGAAACTGTTAATTGGTTTCCCTTGATTTTTGAAATAGTGGAAATTTGATAACTATAATCTTCATACTGAGCATTGCGTATTCCCTTTTTGCGCACGATGTCTTTTACCGCCTGTAAAATTGCAGCATTTTTATCTGTCGTTGTTTCACCTGTAATTGAGATATTGTAATCCTTTGGATACAAAGAAGTCATGTAATCTTTCCCGCCAACATAAATATTAAGCGAGCCCACCAGTGTTACTAAGAGCATGGTTGAAAGAATGGAAATCGTTGCTAATCCAGCTGCATTCTTGCGCATACGAGAAATCAAATTAGAAACCGAAATAAAATTCTGCGTTTTGTAGTAGTATCTTTTTCTTTTCTTTAAAAATTGCAATAGTGTAATCGTTCCTGCATTAAAGAGGAGATAAGTTGCTAGCACAACCATGAGAACTGCGATAAAAAAATTCAAAATTGCGGCAACTGGTTTCTCAACTGTGAGGGCAATGTAATAAGCCATAGCTAGCAGCCCCAGTCCTAGGAATGTTTGCAAGCCAAGGAAGCGTCCCTTTTTTTCTCCAGCTTTCTTTTCTCTCATCAAATGAAGTGAGCTGTAACGAAGCAGGCGTATAGAGTTTAACAAGAGAATGATCGCAAAGGCAACACTCAGACTGACTAGAACAGTAAAGACATTCAACCATTGAAAAGTTGAAGCAATGACGACTTTCAGACCCATAAATTTCAATAGAACAGCAAACAATAATTTGTCTAAAACGAGACCCAAACCAAGTCCTAGCCCCACAGTTACTAAAGCAAAATAAAACAGTTCAAAGAAGGTCATCAGAAGCAACTGGTGCTTTTCCATTCCTAAAATGCTGTAAACTCCCAGCTCTTTGGAGCGATTTTTCATGACAAAGCTATTGGCATAGGTCACGAGAATCAAGACGGCAATCTGAATTACCCAAATTCCAAATTGCAAGGTCGTACGAGCAGCCGATCCACCATAAGTAGATTCCAGATTAGGACTATAAGCTAACGATACAAAACTATATAAAATTGCTGTCGCTACAATGGTTGCCAGAGCAAAGGGATAGTATAAGCTCCGATTTTTTACCAAGTTTGAAAGTGCAAGTTTATTGGTTAGTTTGAACATAATCGCCCACCTCGCTTGCCATGACTGTTAAGGTATCTGAAATCTCTTGGAACATCTGCCGCTCCGTCTTGT
>NZ_KV795608.1:0-255 GCF_001809055.1 Streptococcus sp. HMSC034B05
ACTTCTCTTGTAAGCTGTTAATCCCTAGTTCATTACAAGTTACCACCAACTTTTTCATCATTTCAGAAATCGGACGGCGCGATAAGACCAAAGGCAGTAAAATATTGTCTTTCACAGACAAGGTGTCTAACAGATTGAAATCTTGAAAGACAAAGCCGAGTTTTTCCCTGCGAAAACTAGAAGCCTGATTGTTTTTAATCGTTGCGGTATCGGTGCCATTAAGAAAGACGCGTCCTTCGGTTGGCTTATCCAGCA
>NZ_KV795608.1:355-96333 GCF_001809055.1 Streptococcus sp. HMSC034B05
CTTTTTAACATGTTGAACATCTAATAATGTCATCGTTTTTCTCCTATCTATTTTAAAATCCTAAGTAGAGAGTTTGAACAGATTGACGAACTGCATAGCCAAATTCTGCTCGTTCAATTTCTTTCAAACTAGGTTGACCTTGTGAAGTTTTGCTTTTGAATTGTTTTTTCAATCGTCTCATCTTCTGCTCCTTCTTCTTTCTGACAAGTTTATTGTAAGATATCTTGTGGTGTTCATCCATAACTTAATCTTTCATTTATTGCTTTTATCTTACATTTTTGTAAGATTCATTTTTGCACTAGATAAGCAATCAGAGCAATCAACCAGAGATGAGCAGGGTAAAATACATAAAAGAAATATTTACTCCACTTAGTCACAGGACCGCGCTCACCATTATAGAGCGAAATGAATGGCAGCACTGTAATAAAGAGCCAATCCGAATTATAAAGCATCATTGAGAGGGTTGTAACCCATGTCGGATAAATCTGAATGCTCATACAAAATAGGGCAAGCGCTAAAATACCATACAGCAGATTTCGTAAGTTTTTCTTTTCTCGACAGATATACGTAATCAGCATAAATGGAATCAAGGGCAGGCCACCTTCCGTTATGAAACTAGCTGCCAGCAAAACAAGAATCCCCAGAAGAAAACGAATAGGATTTTCTTTCATTCGATAAGTATGATTACTCTTGGAAATGCCGAAAAAAAGATTGAGCACAAGCACGCCACATGCCAAGGTTAAGAAAATATTATTGTTGAGCTGAACGCTTTTTGCCTGGAAAAGAAAATTGATAACTGTATTTCCTATAAACATAACAGCAGCCCAAGAAAAGAGACGGAAATTGTAAAGCAAACGGCTGCGAGTATAGATAAAACCTTCCACTGCTGCAAAAGCAAACCAAGCCGCAACACAGCGTGTCAAAGCATGAAAAATACCAGCCCATCCCCCCGATAACAAACCTGGTATTTTATCCAGATGATCAAGGACCATGAGAAAAGCCATTAACAATTTTAGCTGAAAAGTATTTAAACCTTTTGTTTTCATTTTAGTTTCTCCTAAATATGAACTTATTTTCTAACTCTATGATACAAAAAAAAGAAAGGTTGCCACCATAACATAACCTTTCATTTGTATCGTTTTTTCTTACAATTTTGTAAGATTGTTTGCTTATTCAAACAGCAGTTTCTGCTCTTTAAACGTAACCATAACGGTTGTCCCTTCGCCTACAACCGACTGCAAGTGCAGTTCATGTCCTAACTCGTCCGCAATCTTCTTAGACAGGTAAAGTCCTAAACCAGATGATTGCTGGGTTAAACGACCGTTATAACCAGAGAAGCCACGCTCAAACACACGCAAAATATCACTGTTTTGAATGCCCAGACCTGTATCTTTCAGATAAAGCGTATCATCTTTAAAATAAATCTCAATGCCACCTTGACTAGTATATTTCAGACTATTTGAGAGAATTTGCTCCAAAATCACCACAAACCATTTTTTGTCCGTAATAATCGTTTGTTTCAAATCATGCAAGTCCAAACTTAAACCTTGCTGAATAAAGAAAATGGCATATTTTTTGACAACTTCCTTGACCATTTCCTCTATGTTTTCTTTCTGGACACTCAAATCATCATGAAAACTCTCCAAGCGCAAATATTGCAACACCAGATTGGTATAAGAATCGATTTTAAAAATTTCTTGTTCCAACTGCTTTTTCAGTGTTTGCTCACCCAAATCCTGCACCAAAAGCTTACTAGCAGCAATCGGTGTTTTTATCTGATGCACCCAAAGTGTATAATAATCCAGCAAATCATTCTGCCTAACTCGCTCCTGTGTTTTCAGCTCCTTTTTTTCATCCTCTAATTTTTCTATTTTGGAAAATAGCAGAGCTTCTAAAGGTGTATCTGCTTGTCCCTCGCCATATAAAGCAGCTCGTCGAAAGTTTTGATAGTGCTTAACAATATCAAACACAAGACCAATCATGCTAAGCAAACACAACATCAACATGACATAGTACAATACAGCCTGAGCATCATCATACAGTAAACTAAAAGCAAATAATATCACATAAAATATCAGCAGAATAATAAAAGAAAATTGACGCGAACGCAGATAATATCTGAAAAACAACCATTTATTTTGAGAATTCATTCGTCAATCTGTACCCAATTCCTTTCTTGGTTTCAATAAAATTTTTCAGTCCAGCATCTTCTAATTTCTTGCGCAGGCGGGCGATATTGACTGATAAGGTATTGTCATCAATAAAGAAATCACTGTCCCACAGTTCTTTCATGAGATCATCACGCGAAACAATACTGCCAGAATGCTCAAATAGCACACGCAGAATTTGAAATTCATTTTTCGTTAACGTAATCACTTCTCCATCATACATCATATCCATGGACTTGAGATTGAGAATAACCCCATGGTATTCCAACAAACTTTGATCTGTTCCAAATTCATACGAACGACGCAAGAGTCCTTGAACCTTAGCCAACAAGACATTATTGTCAAATGGCTTCGTCACAAAATCATCTCCGCCCATGTTAATCGCCATGACAATATCCATCGCCTGATCACGTGAAGATAAAAACATAATAGGCACTTTAGAAATCTTGCGAATTTCTTGGCACCAATGATAACCATTAAACAACGGTAGACCAATATCCATCAGGACTAGATGCGGTTCTTCCTTGACAAAAATCGTCAGCACCTGCATAAAATCCTCTACAGCAATCACCTCAAATCCCCATTGTTCCAGCATTTTTTTGACTTGTTGACGAATGACGGCATCGTCTTCCACTAATAATATCTTGTGCATGCTATCCCTCTCTTCTGTTTCCTTTTTCTATTATAACAAAGACTTGATGAAATATGCTATACTAACAGTAAATCTACGAAAGAGAATGACTATGGGAAATATTTTTAACTATTTAGAAGATATACAATACGATAACATCTATGATCAGCCCTTTACAGAGCTGGATTTTTTGCTCCTAACCGAAATTACTTACTTAAACTACGATACAATCGTCACGGACAGTCTTGAACTACAAAAAGCGAGCCGTTTAATTGATGTACCACAATATATGTCTGAAGTAAACTCCCTGATGAATACCAAACATCGCTTAAAGCTTTTGACACAGGCTTCTATAGTGAAGCGTTATAAAAACCTCAAACTCTTTGGGTATGTAAACGATATTGATCTTGAGATGCAAAAGCAATTTGCCGCTATGGTTTATAAAATTAACTTAGACACCTATGTCATTGCTTTTCGCGGAACAGATGATTCCATTATCGGCTGGAAAGAAGATTTCCATATGACTTATATGGAACATGTCCCTGCCCAGCAAACTGCTGTGCACTACGTTCAAAAGGTTATGAAGGCATTTCCAAAAGCCACCTTTATCCTGACAGGACATTCGAAAGGTGGTAATCTAGCGACTTATGCTAGCAGCCAAGTAGAGCCTGCTTTGCAAGATAGAATCAAGCAAATCTACAGTTTTGATGCTCCAGGATTAAACCATACGATTATTGAAACAGAGGGATATCAAAGCATTGCTTCAAAAATCAAACGCTACATTCCGCAGGGCTCTATCGTCGGAATGATGCTGGAAACACCTAAACAAGCTCACATCGTTAAAAGCGTAGCCATTGGTGGAATTGCTCAACATGACACTTTCTCTTGGCAGATTGAAAATAAGCACTTTATTTTACTTAACACGCTCAATCCAGACAGCATTCAGACAGACAAAACTCTAAAAGAATGGGTGGATGCTGTTCCAGATGACGATCTAAAAGATTTCTTTGATGTCTTTTTCGGTCTCATTTTAGACGCTCAAATTACATCTATTGATGATTTTTTCCAACCCAACAGTATCAAAAAATTACTGACTATTGTCCAAAACGCCCATGCCCTAACAGACCAAGAAAAAGAAATGCTGAACCGCTTAACTCGACTCCTCATTTCAATCCGTTACCAGACTTGGATTGATGATTTTAAAACACCCAATCCAGCCACTTTTATGACCGATATGCGAGGGAATTGGGCTAGTCTGGCGGAGAGGTTTTCATTTTTAAATAAAGATGAATAGTACTTTAACTAATTTAATCAAAAAATGAATGACTAGTCACATTTGTAAGACCGTCATTCATTTTTTATTCTAATATTATTCTTTCTAAATCACCCAATCAAACTCCCATTTGGCACGCTTGGGTCAACACTCAGAAGTGTCAACTGATCGCCATATTCGGCTGAGAGAATCATGCCTTGACTGATACGCCCCATCATTTTGCGTGGCTTAAGGTTGGCTACGATTTGTACTTTCTTACCGACTAACTCTTGTTCGTTTGGATAGTATTTAGCAATCCCAGAGAGGATTTGACGATCTTCTGCATCTCCAGCATCCAAGCGAAATTGGAGTAATTTATCACTCCCTTCCACTTTAGAAACTTCTTTGACTTCTGCGACACGAATTTCCAGCTTATCAAAGTCGTCAAATTTGATTTCTTTACGGTTGAGTGTGAGTTCTATTTCTTCTGGCTTCCATTCCTTCTTAATAGCTGGCTTGCCACTTTCCATCTGCTCTTTGATATAGGCAATTTCTTCGTCCATATCAAGACGTGGGAAGATTGGTGTCCCTTTGGCAACTACTTTAATACCCGTTGGCAGTCCTGCTAAATTTAGATTTTCTAGGTCAAAATCTGCCCCCAAACCAAGCTGTTCCATGATAGCATTTGATGTAGTCATCATAAATGGCTGAATGAGGTGAGCCACCACACGTAGGCTGGCTGCCAAATGCGCCATAACCGCTGCTAAATCATCACGTTTAGCTTCATCTTTAGCCAACACCCAAGGTGCTGTTTCGTCAATATACTTGTTAGTACGAGAAATAATATTCCAAACTGCTTCAAGGGCGCGTGGATAATCCACGGCATCCATCTGTTTGTGGTAGATTGCGATATTTTCTGCTACCACTGCTGCCAAGTCCGCATCAAATTCTGTCACATTCTCTTTATAAATCGGCACTTGACCGTCAAAATACTTGTTAATCATAGCAACCGTACGGTTGAGGAGATTTCCAAGGTCATTGGCAAGTTCATAGTTGATACGACCAACATAATCTTCTGGCGTAAAAGTGCCATCAGAACCTACTGGAAGACTACGCATGAGATAATAGCGAAGCGGATCCAGTCCAAAGCGTTCCACCAACATTTCTGGGTAAACGACATTTCCTTTAGACTTAGACATCTTGCCGTCCTTCATGACAAACCAACCATGAGCAATCAGACGTTCTGGTAATTTCAAGTCTAACATCATGAGCATGATTGGCCAATAAATAGAGTGGAAGCGCAGAATGTCTTTCCCAACCATGTGGAAGACTGTACCATTCCAGAACTTATCAAAGTTGGCATGGTCATCTTGACCATAACCAAGAGCTGTTGCATAGTTGAGAAGGGCATCAATCCATACGTAAACCACATGCTTAGGATTTGAAGGTACTTTAACGCCCCACGTAAATGAGGTACGCGAAACTGCTAAATCTTCCAAACCGGGCTCAATAAAGTTCTTGATAATTTCATTCATACGACCATCAGGCTGAATAAAGTCTGGATGTGCATGGAAAAATTCTACCAAACGGTCAGCGTACTTACCCAAACGCAAGAAGTAAGATTCTTCTGACACCCACTCAACTTCATGACCTGATGGGGCAATTCCTCCGATAACCTTGCCAGATTCATCACGAAAAACTTCTGCTAACTGACTTTCAGTGAAAAATTCTTCGTCAGAAACAGAGTACCAGCCTGAATACTCACCCAAGTAAATATCATCCTGAGACAAGAGACGTTCAAAGACATCTGCCACAACTTTTTCATGGTAGTCATCAGTTGTGCGGATAAATTGATCATAAGAGATATCTAACAATTCCCAGAGTTCTTTTACTTCTTCTGCCATTCCATCCACATATTTTTGAGGAGTTATGGCCGCTTCTTCTGCTTTTTGTTGAATCTTTTGACCGTGCTCATCAAGCCCTGTTAAATAAAAAACATCATACCCCATGAGACGCTTGTAGCGAGCTAAAACATCACAGGCAATGGTCGTATAGGCAGACCCGATGTGGAGCTTGCCAGACGGGTAGTAAATAGGTGTCGTAATATAAAACGGTTGTTTTGTAGTCATTTTTTAATCCTTTCAAGGCTAATGAAACCTTTTTTGATAACATCTCATTATACCATATTTTGCAGGGTTTGCGACAGGACAAATTCTTCTTCTGTAAGCATAAAAAAGACCTAGACAAGATTCTAGGTTTAATAGCTCACAACGTTCAAACTGCCGCTTTCGTATTCTGCGATAAAGATATTAGAAATGTCAGGATAACCGCTTTTAGTCAGTCTCTCGACGGACCATTCTTCTGTTTTGTCAATACATTCTAAAACATCAATCTGGACAACACCATCTGTGACAATGGGATATTTGGGATTTTCTTCACCTGCCTGCACGACGATGAGCTGACCATTTTGCTCGATAACCGCCCTCTTGACCTGCTTAAGCTGGAAAATGCCCTGGCTACGTAGTTTTAAGGCCACATCTGCGGTTGAAAGACCAACGGAACGACAAGCTTCTGAACTTAGCTTTCCATGCTGAATCAAGATCGTTGGTCTGCACATCTGAAGTTAATTTACTAAAGTCAGTAAATTTATCCCTTCTCCCTTATGTTACTCAATAAGCTTACAATCAAACTCAAGAATATGAGTTACTAACCTTATATACAAATTAGTTTCAACCTATTAGTTTGAATTAACCGTGTTAATAAATTTTTACCATGATTTTTATTATCTAATGTTTGACCATATTTCTCAATCAAACGAGAGATATTTAACATCTGCTCTTGCTGAATCCGTTCGGGCTCACTTCCTTCATAAACACTATAATAAAATATCAGTTCTAAATTTTGATTACCATACAGTTCATAGTAGTCAAACATCTGCTGAAAATAAGCATAATCAGCTTCTGCTAGTGAGTGACCATAGAACTTAATTTGTTTAATAGTATCAATATAAATTTCTCTATCATTCGCAACATCTTCAAAATTTCTTGAATAGAGTTGAAGCGTTCGATAGGTTTTAGTAAAACGATACTCTAAAGCAGTAGCATCCACACCTTCATGATCAATTCCAAAAATAATATTACTTAATCTGATACTACTTTTAGGCACTTTCCCATGGATATCGGCATACTTAGTCGGTGAATACTTAGGTTTACAGCTCTCCGACCAAATAGAAGTGTAATTAAAACTTAACAAATAGTATGGTCTAGATTCTACAGGTGTTATAGAATCAGACTCAGGATTTAACATACGTTTTAGAAGATCATTACTTTTCGCTAGATAGCTAGCATTTTTTTCTACTTGACACTTAATAAAACACTCAAAATCATATTCAAGCTCATTAAGCTCTAACATTAAAATAGTTGTAACCAATTCCTTTATACGATCAATATCAACATTCGCTTTCGTTGAATAACATTCTTGCATTTTTTTATACATATCATTTTGAGGCATTGAGCTTACATCCTTATGAAGTATCGAATATGTAATAAATTTTAGAATAAAAGAGCGCTCGCTATAAGGAGTTCGTGAAAGTCCTAATTCTGCATATTTTTCGAGATTCGTTCCAATTTTTTCGGCTGAAACAGCATCCGCTATAGTATGACTAATGAAATCAATTATTTGATAGTCTTTTAAATAATTAGCCATAATTTCTTCAACCGAAGCCCAATTCTTTAGCCCTTTTGATTTTTCAAACAAAAATATTAAATACCAAATATTGACCTCCTTAAAATCAGGATAATTACGATGAACTTGGTATGTCCCCACGTCCTCAGCGATATTCAAGTAATCACGTAATCTAGTCTCATATTGTTCAACAACAGGCTTATCTGAATCAATAAGCTTTTGTTCAAAATTTTCTTTGAAATGATTGGTTAAGACGTATGATAAAAAATTATAATATGTTGTTCCTAAACCACATTGTAAGTCAAAGCCATTCCCAACAACAAACAATTCAGTAATTTCTCGTTCACTCACTGTCCATCTCCTTCACTTTCCTTTCAGTAACATACTCCTCTAAAACATTTAGCTACTTAACATTATATCATGATTCACCTATCATCAAGACTTTAAATTTGATTAACATAGCAACTCAGCAAAAAACGTTCTCAATAATAGTTTTGCATAAAGTTGGACGATTAAACTCAATTTTCTGTAGGTATTTTTTGAACTCAATACCCTTCAATTAAATTTATACATATAATTTTTAGCGCCCGCTACTCTTTGAATGAATTTTTACTCAAAATTTTTATCATTTAAACCTTTCTAGCTAATTTTTACAAATAAATTTTTGTATTTGATGCTCTTCGAGTGAATTTTTGCAAATAATTTTTAGCAATCGATGCCTTCCGAGTGAATTTTTACACAGATTTTTAGTATAATGGAGCAAAGGAGGGCTAAAAATGAAAACACATCTTATTAGCCAAGTTATTCTAAAATACCTGTCTGGTCTTATGTTTTTGATTTTGCTCATTTTTATACCAGCAGGAAGTTTAGACTTTTGGAAGGGCTGGCTTCTCGTGGGATTGGTCTTTCTACCAATGCTCTTGATTGGAATCCTTCTGTTCCTTTATAAACCTGACCTCCTTAGAAAAAGACTGGAAATGAAAGAGAAAGAAAAGGAACAAAAGCAGATCATTTTTTTGAGTGCTTTACTCTTTCTTGCTACCTTTATCTTAGCTGGTTTAGACTATCGTTTCTCTTGGTTTCAAGTTTCCAGCCGAATCACATGGTGTGCAAGTTTCATTTTTCTAGCATCCTATCTCCTCTATGCTGAAGTTCTGCGAGAAAATAACCATTTATTTAGAATTATTGATGTTCAAGACCAGCAAAACGTCATTTCAACTGGGCTTTACGGAATCGTCAGACATCCTATGTATCTAGCAACCCTTGGCCTGTTTCTGAGCATTCCGCTCATTTTAGGTTCACTTTTAGCTTTCCTTGTCATGCTTCTTTATATTCCTATTATCAACCAGCGCATAAAAGGAGAAGAGGCTTTCTTAGAAAAGAATCTAGAAGGCTATCAAGAATACAAAAATCAAGTCACTACAAAAATCATTCCATTCCTATGGTAACAAAGAAAATGACAAACCCAAAACTCGCCTGCTTAGCCTTTTTTTGGTAAAATAGAAAAAAATAACTCTAGAAAAGGTACCCTTATGAAACTCATCTCTTGGAATATTGACTCCCTCAACGCTGCCCTGACCAGTGATTCTGCACGCGCGCAATTGTCACAAGCTGTTTTACAGACTTTAGTAGGATTAGACGCTGATATTATCGCCATTCAAGAGACTAAATTATCTGCTAACGGACCAACTAAAAAACATCTAAAAGTTTTGGATGAATTATTCCCACATTATGAAACTACATGGCGCTCTTCTATAGAACCTGCACGTAAAGGTTATGCCGGAACTATGTTTTTATACAAAGAGAATCTATCTCCAAAAATAACCTTCCCAGAAATCGGTGCACCTTCTACTATGGATGCCGAAGGGCGTATTATTACCCTTGAGTTTGAAAAATTCTTTGTCACACAAGTCTACACTCCCAATGCAGGTGATGGTTTAAAACGTTTAGAAGAACGACAAATCTGGGACAAAAAATATGCTGACTATCTAACAGCTTTAGACATAGAAAAACCTGTCCTTGCGACAGGGGACTACAATGTAGCCCACAATGAGATTGACCTCGCTCATCCTTCTAGCAACCGTCGATCACCTGGATTTACAGATGAAGAACGATCCGGATTTACCAATCTGTTAAATCGTGGTTTTACGGATACTTTCCGTTACATTCACGGCGATATTCCAAATGTTTATAGCTGGTGGGCACAACGCAGCAAGACCAGCAAAATCAATAACAGTGGCTGGAGAATTGATTACTGGCTGACCAGCAATCGAATTGCAGATAAAGTAACCAAGTCAGAAATGATTGACTCAGGTACAAGGCAAGACCACACACCAATTGTATTGGAAATTGAGTTATAAAAAAAGAGGTTTCCCCTCTTTTTTTTTCAATCAAAATGGTACAACTGCGGATATTGATCGCATTTAGGATTTCTAGGATGGCAAATTTCGCGTCCAAAGCAAATCATAGCCTGATGTGCAGACAACCATTCATTTTTTGGTAAAACTTCCATCACTCGTTGTTCAACTTCAAGCGGTGTAGCTGACTTTTTGACAATATCATGGTGTTTGCAGATTCGCTCCACATGGGTATCCACTGCAAAAGCGGGAATACCAAAACCGACACTCATAACCACATTTGCTGTTTTGCGCCCTACACCAGCCAAACTTTCTAATTCTTTCCGTGCATGAGGTACCTGCCCATCAAAATTAGCGAGCAATTGCTGAGCACATTTTTTCAAAAATTTAGCTTTATTACGATACAGTCCCAGACGAGCGATATAGCTAGCAATTTCGCTTTCTGACGCCGCAGCCATTTCTAATGGAGTCGGATAAGCTTTAAAAAGGGTTGGTGTAACCGTATTAACCGCTGCATCTGTTGTTTGAGCTGACAATATGACCGCTACCAGCAGTTCAAAATGATTTCTAAAATTTAGGCTGGGCTTGGCATCTGGAAATAGAGCAATTATCTCCTCAATCACTTTTCGTGCACGTTTTTTTGATAAAACCATTTTTCCCCTTTCCCTTTGTTTATTAAAAATATTATAACATGAACGCCAATGATACCAAAATGTAGAGCTTAAAAAAGTGGGACAACCGTCATGGTTTCAAAGAAATCCATTTCGTCATCTCACTTCCTTTTTATTCTATAAATCTAATGTCGCATACTCTGTACGGTAGCCTATTTGCAGGATTTTCCCATCTTTTTCTAAGATCGGACGCTTGATGAGCATGCCATCTGCTGCTAGAAGATCTGCGGCTTCCTCAATTGACAATCCTGATAGTTTGTCTTTCAAACCTAACTCCCGATATTTGAGTCCGCTAGTGTTGAAGAAAGATTTAAGGCACAAATCAGAATTTTCAATCCAAGTTAGAATCTCCTCTTTACACGGTGTTTCCTTGACAATATCTACTGCTTCAAATTCCAAACCCAGCCGCTCTAACTCAGCCTTGGCTTTGCGACAGGTCGAACATTTTGGATATTCAATAAATCGTAACATATTTTCTCCTCCATTTATCATTTATCTAAAGCTTTCTCGTTAAGCTCAACGCCCTCATGCTCCAAAAGCCACCGTTTCTTGTCCAGCCCCCCAGCATAGCCAGTTAGTTGTCCTTGACTGCCTAGCACCCGATGACAAGGAACGATGATAGAAAAAGGATTTCTACCTACAGCACCGCCAACAGCCTGCGCAGAACGATTACCTAACTTCTTTGCTATCTGACCATAAGTAACTGTTTCTCCGTAAGGAATAGTTTGCAGATAAGCCCAAACTTGTTGTTGAAAATTTGTCCCAACAGAAGCTAAAGGAAGACTCGAAAAATCTGGACAATCTCCGCTAAAATAGTGTTCTAGCAAAAGTTCCGTTTCTTTCAAAATGTCATTTTTTTCCAGAAGCAGGTTTCCTTCTTCTAAACCATGTTCAAAATATTTCTGCTGTAAAAACCAAACTCCAACAAGACCTGATTCATTAGCAACAAGAGACATTTCTCCTAAAGGAGAGAGATACATTTGTTTGTAAAAAATCATGATTTTTCTCACTATTTCGCTTGTTCATGGTACCGTGCATAAAGCGAACTTTTATTCAAACCGTATTTTTTTGCCACTTGTTTGATAGCTTGATTTTTCTTTACTCCTGATGCTACTAGAAGATCAACCTCTACCAACAAATCCGCTTCTGACTGTTCAACCTCTTCTTCCTTAAAACCTTCTACGATTAACAAGCATTCTCCTTTGAGTGGATTTCCCGAAACAAAATTTATCACTTCGGAAATCCGTCCACGCTGGTATTCCTCATAAATCTTAGTTAATTCCCGTACTAGTACTACAGAACGATCCCCATAGATACTGAGCATATTTTCTAAAGTAGCTTTGACCCGATGAGGAGATTCATAAAAAATCTGAGTTTCAGGATAAGATTTCTTACTTTCAAAAAATTCTTTCTGTTGTCCAGCCTTGCGTGGCAAAAATCCATAAAAAACATGAGGTTGCGGAGCTAGACCGCTTGCTATCAACGCTGAAATTCCCGCACTCGGTCCAGGCACAGTTACTACTGCGATTCCCTCAGCAATAGCAGCCTTGACTAAATCATGCCCTGGATCAGAAATACTAGGCAAACCTGCATCCGAAACCTGAGCAATATCCTGCCCGCTTTTCAGCAAACGAATCAAATCAGGAATTTTTTCTTTGGCATTATGCTCGTGAAAGCTAATCTGCTTCGTCGCAATGTCAAAATGTCTAAGCAAAAGACCAGTGTTTCTAGTATCTTCTGCTGCAATATAATCGACTTCTTTTAGAGTATTCACCATGCGAATACTCATATCATCCATGTTCCCAATCGGAGTTGCCACTAGATAAAGCTTTCCATAAGGCGACTGATCTTTAAAACTTTTTTGAATCTGCATGCCTACTCCCTAAACAGCAACTCGTCACAAAACATGCATTCTGCATCATTTTCACGGCGTTGGCCATAAAAATCCGTACAGACATGAAAACCGTCTTCGTATAATTTACGCAGATTATCGCGATTTCTTTTTGTTTTTGGTGTTGTTGTATGCTCCACTTGGCCCAATCGCTCTCGTAATTTATCATTTTCCAAACGAAGCGCTACGTTTTCTTCTACTACGCCTTTCAGATTTTTCTTAATTGCCTCTACCTCTGCTAAAGTAATAAGTAGGTTTTGAGAAAATTCATCTAGCGCATCAAATAATTCTTTTTTATTCATCCCCACTACCATTTTCCTATGCTAATACAGCACATCAGATTCTTTCTTGTAACACCATATATTCGAGTGCATTTTGAAAGCTAACATTTGCTTGCCACATTTTCCTCGCTGTAAATATACCGTCTAAGTAATAGCGTCCACACTCTGTTTCCATCTCTTTAGCAAATAAAATTTCCAGCACCTTCAAAGCCTGTCCTTGCTTTTCCTTATCATCAGCCAGACTAGCTAACTTCGCAACCTGCAAATAGGCGATTGCTTTTTGATTCAAGCAAAAAGATACAAAACATTCACATTCATTAACTAGTTCAAAAAATGATGAACTAGCCGCCAAACGCATAGCTTCTTCTTCCGTCTGACTGTAAACCGTCAACAATTCTGCTTGCGTCTTCATCACTCCAGCTTGTTCTAATTTCTTAAACAAATATGCTTTATTTTTCGGAAAATAAAATTGCTGCGCTCGACTTTTAATGGTCGGCAAAATAAGGTTTTCATCTGCCGTTAGTAAAAAAATATACACTTCACTTTGCGGCTCTTCAATCACTTTCAGCAATGAATTAGCCGCATTGACATGCATTTTTTCTGCGTCACAAATGATAAAAACTTGCTTGTTGCTCTCAAATCCTGACTGAGAAAAATTGCGTACCAATTCTCTGACTCGCTCTGTCTTTATAATATTATTGATTGGTCGAACAACCGTCACATCTGAAAAATCCTCTTCCTCAATCAAACGGCAATTTCGGCATTCTCCACAAGGCAAGACACCATTTTTATTAGTGCAAAACAAACTCTGAGCTAAACATTTAGCCATCTCAAAACTGCCGAAAGCTCCTGTAAACAGATAAGCATGATTCAGACGATTCTGCTGTAAAATTTGTTCAAAACGCTCAAACAAGACTGGCTGTAACTGAGCTAATTCTTCTATTTTCATCTTAGACTCTCAACATGCTCTGCTAGCACTGCTACCGTATCGGAAATTACTTTTTCAAGTGGCTGACTGGCGTCAATCCTTTTCATACGATTTGGCTCTTTTTCAAGAATAGATAAATATCCTTCACGCACTCGTTTATGCCATTCCACACTTTCTTGATCTAAACGATCTGCTCCCCTATCCTTACTCTTAGCGATGCGGGCTAAGCCTTCTTCTGCTTCAATATCAAAATAAAGAGTCAAATCTGGCTTCAAACCGTCTGTCGCAAAATTATTTAGCCAGTCAATGTCTGCTACCTTGAGCCCGCGACCAAATCCTTGATAAGCAACAGAACTATCAATAAAACGGTCTACTAACACAAGCTCACCGCGGTTCAAGGCTGGTACGATGCGCTCCACCAAATGCTGCCTGCGGCTGGCAATATAAAGGAGCAATTCTGTTTTTTCATCGATTTCTGTATGCTTAGGATCTAAAATAATATCACGGATTTTTTCAGCAACCGCTACTCCACCAGGTTCTCGCGTTGTGATAAACGCCTGCCCTTTTGTTTCTAAAATAGGAATCAAAGCTTCTAAAACACTTGATTTCCCTGCACCATCTGGTCCCTCTAAAGAGATGAACATTCCTTTTGACATAGTAACTCATTTCTAATTTTTCTATTCTCTATTTTATCAAAAAAAGAAAGAAAAATCACCGACAAAAAAACTTTAAAAATTAGTTTCAAAATTGTACATAAGCTTTCAAGATTTGATACAATAGAGTGTGCAGAAACTATTAGGAGGTTATCATGTCTAAGTTTAAAAACTATCTGACGATTATTCTAGGAGCTGGAATTTTTGCTTTCGCCATCAATTATCTGATTATTCCAAATCATTTGTATGAAGGGGGCGCGACTGGGGTGACTCTCATCACATACTATTTACTTAAAATTCCCGTTTCACTAATGAATCTCATCATCAACATTCCTCTTTTCATCATTGCCTGGAAAGTCTTTGGCTCACGGCTATTATACTCTAGCATCTTAGGAACCTTTGCAGTCTCTGGTTGGCTGACTATCTTTGAGAAAATTCCTTTCGTGATTAACCTTGAAGGCGATCTCGTAATTGTAGCGCTCCTAACCGGGGTTATTGCTGGCGTTGGACTGGGAATTGTTTTCAATGCTGGTGGCACCACGGGTGGTACGGACATCATTGCTAGAATCGCTAACAAGTATACGAACATCTCCATGGGAAAATTGATGTTTACTGTAGACTTCTTCGTCCTTATTTTCACTGTACTTGTTTTTAAAGATGTTCGCCTAGTGACTTATACCTTGATTTTTGTCTTTATCGCTTCACGAGTGATTGACTTGATTAGTGAAGGCGGTTATGCTGGTAAAGGATTTATGGTGATCACAAATCATCCAGAAGAGTTAGCAAAGAAAATCGATGAAGATCTCGGCCGCGGAGTTACTTTCATCAATGGACAAGGTTACTATAGTGAAAACAACTTAAAACTCATTTACTGTGTCGTTGGACGGAACGAAATGCAAACGATGAAAAATGTGATTCATAGTGTTGATCCACGTGCTTTTATTACGATTACAGATGCTCATGAAATCTTAGGTGAAGGGTTTACTCTAGATGCTAATAAACAACCACTTCAAAAATAATAACTATAAAAAAACGCATGTTACTAGTTTTTACTGATTCCATGCGTTTTTATTTTGTTATAAAGCTTTTGCTGAAGTACGGGTTATATCCTCAACCTGAATGTCTTTATCTTCAAATTTTGCTTTCAAAGCTAGCAAATCAATATCGCCATCGATTTGCACTTCAATAACAACTTTCCCATCTTTTCGTGGAATATTGACAGCATTAGAGATATTAAGATTTTCTTCAACAATTAAATGAACAATTTTTTCCAACACACCGACTTCATCTTCTGTAATGAAGCGGACACGAATGCCTTCTTCTCCATAACCAGCAATTTCCAGAAAGGCTCTAAAAACATCACGATCTGTAATAACACCATAAACTTGTTGGTTATCCACAACCGGTAAAATCCCAATCTTATTTTTTAACATTAAATAAGTTGCATCTTCCAAGCTAGCGAATTGCGACACTGTCACCACATCACGAATCATGACATCTTTGATTTTGGTCTTGTTTAACAAATAATTCATCTCATAAATAGACAAACTTGTTGCTTTTGAAGGACTTGCTTCTGCAATCGTTCCTTCAGTCACCAAACCGACCAATTGGTCATTTTCAATAACGGGAAGTCGATGAAGTTCCTGCGCCCGCATGATATCTGCCGCATGTGCTACTGTCGTATCTGGACTAATGTATACCACTTTTCGTGTCATAAAATCTTTAACAGCCATGGAAATTCTCCTTTATCTCTAATTTTCAGTTCTATTATACTGTATTTTTCAGCTTATTTCAAACGCTTTCAAAGTCATTGTTCCGCTTTCCAATAATAAATTAGTGAATAAAAAAGAAGCAGAAAACCACTTCTTTTTTTCCTCATTTCACCCACCAAGATAAGCTTTGCGAACTTCATCAGAAGCGAGCAATTCTTTTCCTGTACCAGACAAGACAATGTTTCCTGTTTCTAAAACGTAGCCACGGTCAGCAATCGAGAGCGCTTTATTAGCATTTTGCTCAATCAATAAGACAGTTGTGCCTTGCTTTTGAATATCTTGAATAATATCAAAAATTTCTTGGATGAAAAGAGGAGCCAATCCCATTGAGGGCTCATCTAAAAGCACGAGTTTAGGAGTAGACATGAGAGCCCGTCCCATGGCAAGCATCTGCTGCTCACCTCCAGAAAGAGTTGCAGCATCTTGATTCTTACGCTCTTCCAAACGTGGAAAACGTGAAAAAACTTTCTTTAGATTTGCTTGATTTTCATCACGATTTGTTTTCAGAAAGGCACCCATTTCCAGATTTTCCATAACAGTCAAACCTGAGAATACATGGCGTCCTTCCGGTACCTGAGACAGTCCTGCCGCCACAATTTTCTGAGCAGGAACTTTCTGAATTTCATTTCCTAAAAACTCAATTTTTCCTGAACTTGGACGAACCAGTCCTGAAATTGTCCGAAGAATCGTCGTTTTTCCAGCACCATTTGCACCAATAAGAGAAACAACTTCTCCTTCATTGACTTCAAAACTGACATCTCGGACTGCCTGAATCATGCCATAATGGACAGAAAGATTCTCAACTTTTAGCATAGACATTAGGCTCCACCTCCCAGATAAGCTTCGATAACACGTTTATCATTTTTAATTTCATCAGGAGTCCCATGTGCAATCAACCGACCATATTCTAATACATAGATTCGCTCTGTTACTTCCATGACGAGGCTCATATCATGCTCAATCAACATAATTGTGATTTGAAATTCATTTTTAATACGACGGATTAACTCTGTCAATTCCGCTGTTTCCTGCGGATTCATTCCCGCAGCAGGCTCATCTAAAAAGAGAATTTTGGGTTCTGTTGCTAGAGCACGCACAATTTCCAAGCGCCGCTGCTGTCCGTAAGCTAAATTTTTAGCAAGTGTTTCTGCTTCTCCGTCTAGATCAAAGATTTTTAGCAATTTCAATGCTTTCTCACGCAATGCTGCCTCATTTTTATAGAAAGCTGGCAAACGAAAGAAGCTAGCAAAGACATGTGCTTTGTGATGATTTCCAAAAGCAATCAGGACATTATCTAGCACTGTCAAATCCTTAAATAATCGAATATTTTGGAATGTGCGACTAAGCCCTAACGAAGCAATCTTATAAGGAGCCTTGCCATTAATCAAATGGCCATCCAAGGTCACGCTTCCCTCACTTGGTTCATAAACACCCGTTAACAAGTTGAACAACGTTGTTTTCCCTGCACCGTTTGGGCCAATGAGACCGACTAATTCCCCATCATTCAGCTCCAAGGTTACATCACCAACAGCGGTCAGCCCGCCGAAATTTTTTGTTAGATTTTTTACATCAAGAAGCGCCATTAGTTGACCTCCTTATCATTTTTAAAGAAGCGTGAGAAGTTCAATTCCCAAGTACCAAGAAGTCCACCTGGTCGGAAAATCATCACTAAAATCAAAGCAAGAGAGTAAATAATCATACGAATACTTGCCACATTTTGTAGCACCATGTTTAAGATACCTAAGAGAATTGCTGCAACAATAGTACCTGTCATAGAACCAAGACCACCAAAGACCACGATAATCAAGACATTGATACTATTGATGAAGGTATAATCTTTCGGCACAACAGAACCAATAAATCCAGCCTGAAGTGAGCCTGCAATACTAGCTGTTATAGCTCCGAAGACAAACGCAACCACTTTAATTTTAGTAGTGTTGACCCCTACAGATTCTGCCGCAATTTCATCTTCACGAACTGATAAGGTTGCTCGTCCAATTGGGCTCCGCAAAAAATTGATGGTCAAAATAGTTGTAATAACTACAAAGAAATATACCATTTGCCAATTGGTAAAGGCAGGAATACCCAAGATACCCGCAGCTCCATTGGTCAAATCACCACCGTTAATGATTAAAATGCGAATGATTTCAGAGACCCCAAGCGTTGCAATCGCTAAATAATCACCTTTCAAGCGAAGAGTAGGAATCCCGACAATCAAAGCTACTGTTCCTGCAATCAACGCTCCTAATACCATAGCTGCAAAAAAGGCCGGATAAGTAGCTGATTTCGAGCCAATAATCGCAGCTGCATAGGCACCAATTGCCATAAATCCAGCATGTCCCAGAGAAAATTGACCTGAAAAACCGACAATCAAATTTAAACCTACTGCCAAAATAATGTTAATACCAATTTGTTGTAAGATTTGTAGATAAAAATCATTCAAAACTCCTGCACTAGCAAGCAAGGTAATCAACCCATACCCAGCAAGAAGGAGAACAAACCATAAAATATTTATTTTTAAATTCTTCTTCATAGCTTACACCTTCTCTTTCACATTCTTACCAAGAATCCCTGCAGGACGAACGAGTAAAATTAAGATTAAAATACCATACACAATCGCATCACGGAAATCTGACATACCAAAGGCTGTTGCAAAGGTTTCTAACAAACCAATGACAAAGCCTCCTAATGCTGCTCCAGGGATAATGCCAATCCCACCAAGAACTGCGGCAACAAACGATTTCAGCCCTGGAGTCATTCCCATCAATGGTTCAAGGGAATTATAATAAAGCGCAATGAGCACACCTGCCGCTCCTGCCAAAGCCGAGCCCAAAGCAAAAGTGAAACTAATCGTACGATTGACATTAATTCCCATTAGTTGCGCCGCATCGCTATCGACCGAAACTGCCCGCATGGCTTTTCCCATTTTTGTTTTTTGAACGATGACTTGTAACAACACCATTAAAATTAGGGAAACAGCCAAAATCATTAATTGGATATTGGTGAGACTAATCGGTCCAAAACTATAACGAACCGTTTCAATCACTTGGGGGAACGAACGAGTATTGGCTCCTACAAAATACACCATCACGTACTCCAAGAAAAACGAAACACCAATTGCAGTAATCAAAGCTGCAATTCGAGTCGAATTTCTCAACGGGCGATAAGCCAAAAATTCGACTAGTACGCCTAAAGCCGCTGTCCCAATCATTGCCAAGATTAAGGCAAGGAAAAAATTAAGATGAAGGGAATTTATCAAGAAATACCCCATAAAAGCACCCATCATGTAAATATCTCCATGAGCGAAATTGATGAGTTTGATAATTCCATAAACCATAGTATAGCCGAGAGCGAGCAAAGCATAGACGCTCCCTAAAATTAGACCATTAACAAGTTGTTGGAGCATGGCCACCACACTTTCTAAATATAATATCGATGAAAGGATGATGTGGTGATTCACATCTTTCTTATCCTATCGCAAAAAAAGAGTGAGTAAGTCGCGGTTTCAAAGAAATTGGTTCTCCTTACTCTCTATTCCAAGTTTGAGCAAAAGAAGTCGTCAGTTCCTTTTTCTCACCTTATAGCTGATTGATGTTAAACAATTTAAGACAGAGCTAGCAGTTACTCTATCTTACAAATCATAATGAGCTACATTCTTAACACTAAGATATCTATCCTAACTATCTCTTTTAACCCATATAAAGAGAAGTAACTATCTACGATGTCCACCATAAATAGTTACTCTTCTATACACTATAAAATATATTTTAAGCAGTTCTTTATGAAAGATTATGGCTTAACTGTTTCAGCTGCTGTGACTTTCCCATTATTCATGGTCATCATAAAGGCTGTTTTTACAGTGTTATGATGCTTGTCAAAGCTGGTATCACCTGTTACACCTTCAAAATTCTTTGTCTTAGCCATATTGTTTTTAATGTCAACAGATGTTTTCGCACCTTTGGCAGCATTGGCAACAAGATAAACAGAATCATATGCTAGCGCTGCAAATGTTGAAGGTTCTTCATTGTTGTATTTAGCCTTGTAAGCTTCTAGGAATTTCTTAGCTTTCGCTGAGACATCAACTGTCGAAGAAAAACCTGAGATGTAGTAGATATTTGAGGCTTTGGCTGGAGTTGCTTGTTGGACAAATTCCTCACCATTAAAGCCGTCACCACCAACGATTGGTTTATCAATTCCCATACCACGCGCTTGGTTGACAATTTTACCAGCTTCAGTATAGTAACCAGGGATGACAATTGCATCAAAATCTTTCCCTTTCATCTTGGTCAAAGCTGCTTGGAAGTCCGTATCACCAGCGACAAATTTTTCATCTGCAACAATCTTGCCTTTATACGCATTGCGGAAAGCTTTTGCGACACCTTTAGCATAATCACTTGAATTATCCGTATAAAGCACAACTTTTTTCGCTTTTAACGTTTCTGTGACATACTTAGAAATAATCTTCCCTTGGAAACTGTCTTGAAAAGTCCCAATGAATAAATACTCTTGATTTTTTGTCAAGCCATCTTGAGTAGCACTAGGTGAAATCAACGGTACACCTGCTTTTGTCGCATTAGAAACAGCTGCTGCCGTTGCACCAGAAGTCGCAGGTCCTACAACTGCATTGACTTTCGATTGGGTTACTAAGTTAGTCGTTACAGAAGCTGCTTCTGCTGTTTCAGATTTATTATCTTTGTCCACTACTTCTAGTTTTTTTCCGTCAATACCACCTGCTTTATTGATTTCTTCAACTGCAAGCTGAGCGCCTTTTTGCTCGGCTGTACCATAAGCAGCTGTTGCGCCTGTCTCTTCAAAGTTAAATCCAATTTTAATCGTCTTATCAGCAACTTTTGTACCTGTTGCATTAGATCCACCTGACTTCACTTCCCCACAAGCGGCAAGAAGAGCAACGCTTGCAAGAGCAACAAATGATAGCGCAATTCTCTTTTTCATATTCTTAACTCCTTGTTTCAAAATAATATGTTAAGAATATACCGAATTATCTGACAATTGTCAAGTAGTCAACAGAATTTTTTTACATGTTTACGTTTTCCTTCTCTCTAAACAAACTTCCAACGAAGTCTGTATCCAATTCTTGAATATGACAAACCCGTACTTGTTTGACATATTTTTCCTTAGATAGTTTCTCAACAATACCATCTACTTGCACAGTATCCACATACAACTGGAGATAACGATGCTTTTTGGAATGATAGACAATATCACCAATGGACGCAATTCTTTTTATGTCACGATTATAATATAAATAGACAATGATACCTGTTCGTTCTTCTTTTTTAAACATGAGTTTTCTTTCTAACATTTTTTCATTTATAAGTATATCAAAAAAATGCCCATCAGAGGACATTTTTTTCAGATAATAGCAAAGAGAGCATTAGTTCAAGTTGTTATTTGCCATGATTTCATCAATGAAACCATAATCTAGTGTTTCTTGAGCACTCATCCAGTAGTCACGTTCAGCATCTTTATGAACTTGCTTAACGGTCTTACCAGAGTTATCTGCAAGAATTTTTTCCAAATTGTTTCGAGTTTTCAGCAAATGTTCAGCAGCAATCGCCATATCGGTTTGTTGCGTACCGCCACCAGTTCCACCCATTGGTTGGTGAATCATGTACTCTGCATTTGGCAACATAAAGCGTTTGCCTTTAGCACCACTTGAAGCGATGATGGTTCCCATGGACGCAGCCATTCCCATGACAATTGTTTGAACATCTGATTTGATGAAGTTCATTGTATCGACAATCGCTAGACCCGCCGATACAGAACCTCCTGGTGTATTGATATAAAGATAAATATCCTTTGTACTATCTTGAGCGTCTAGGAAAAGCAATTGGGCAATAATGGAATTGGCCATGTTGTCTTCAACTGCTCCAGTTAGCATAATAATGCGATCTTTTAAAAGACGTGAGTAAATATCGTACGAGCGTTCCCCACGGCTTGTTTGTTCAATAACTACAGGAATCATTGTATTCTCCTTTTCATCTGATATTTTAATCTGACCAACAATTCTTAGTAAGATTTTTCAAATATGAGACTATTATAGCCTTTTGGTCAAAAAAGGTCAAACATAAAACTTATTATTTTGTACCAAAAAGACGATCTCCTGCATCTCCCAATCCTGGAACAATGTAGCCATTTTCATTCAAGTGATCATCAAGGGCTGCCGTAAAGATTTCCACGTCTGGGTGAGCTTCTTGTAAAGCTTTCACGCCTTCTGGAGCTGAAACAAGACAGACAAATTTAATATTGTGTGCTCCACGTTTTTTCAGTGAATCAATAGCTAAAATAGCTGAGCCACCTGTTGCTAACATCGGATCCACTACGAAAATTTGACGTTGGCTAATATCTTCCGGTAATTTCACAAGGTATTCAACTGGTTTCAAAGTTTCTTCATCACGATACATTCCAATATGTCCGACTTTAGCAGCTGGTACAAGACTCAAAAGACCATCTACCATACCAATACCTGCACGTAAGATTGGGACAATAGCTAATTTTTTACCAGCTAGTTGTTTTTGAACTGTCTTTGTAATGGGTGTTTCAATTTCCACATCTTCTAATGGTAAGTCACGTAAAACTTCATAACCCATTAGCATAGCAATTTCATTTACTAACTCACGAAAAGCCTTGGTAGATGTATCTGTACGGCGTAAGATAGACAATTTATGCTGAATGAGCGGATGTGCGATCACTTGAAATTTTTCCATGATTGGTGTTCCTTCTTTCAATTTATTCTTCTTATTATAACAAAAAAACATAAAAAAGGCTTATAATAAACAAGCCTTTTCAAAGATTACCAAGTCCTTATAACCATTCGTGGTATTTTTTTATATATAAATGCTTCACAAATGTAACACTTGCCATATACAATACCATAATGAGGATTAGGAATAAGAAATACATCCCATTTAATGGAGTGACTTTTAAAAGAGCTGCAAAAGGACCGTAGGGCAATAAAGTCACAAAGAAGACTGCCGCTAGAGTGGTCATGACTACAGATAAAGCTGGCCTACTTTGAATAAATGGTAACTTGGGTGAGCGCAACATATAGATAACCATCGTTTGCGTCCACATGGACTCAATAAACCAGCCTGTTTGGAAAATCGTAATGAAATTGCTAGACATACCATGATGATAAACAGACCCTGTTATCATTGGTGCAATAATAAAGAACAAAATTAAAAAGGTTGTACAGTCAAAAATAGAACTAATTGGACCAATCCAGGCCATGAAGCGAGTAATGGATTTTGCACTCCAAATGCGAGGCTTTTGCAAAAATTCACGATCTACATTGTCAAATGGTAAAGCGATACAAGAAATGTCATAGACCAAATTCAACACAATCAAATGAATCGGTGCCATGGGCAAAAATGGTAAGAAAATACTTGAGATTAGCAAGGAAAAGATATTTCCGAAGTTGGAACTCACTGTCATCTTGATGTACTTGGTCATGTTGGCATAGACTTTGCGACCTTCCACCAAGCCTTTTTCAAGCACCAATAAGTCTTTATCTAACAGAATAACATCAGCTGTTTCTTTCGCAATATCAACAGCTGTATCAACTGAAATACCTACATCAGCTACTTTCATAGAAGGAGCATCATTGATTCCATCACCCATATAACCAACCTTGTGCCCGTTTGCTTTCAGTTGTAAAATGATACGCGCCTTTTGGTCAGGCGATAATTTAGCAAAAACAGTTGTGGTTTCAACAACTCTGCTCAATTCTTCATCCGACATCGTTTCAATCATAGAGCCTAGCAAGATGTTCTTTGCATCTAAGCCAACCTTCTCACAAACTGCTTCTGTAACTTTTTCATTGTCACCTGTTAAAATTTTGGTAGCTACGCCATACTCGGTTAATGCTTTAATAGCAGGGGCTGCTGACGGTTTTGGTGGATCGAGAAAAGCAAGATAACCTGTCAGAATCATGTCAGACTCATCTTTGACCGTGTATTCATAATCAGCATCCAAGTCCGAACGATAACTGACTCCCAGCACACGCAGACCCTGCTCATTTAACTGTGCGACCTCTGTTAAAATTTCTTGACGGATTTCTTCTGTCAAAGGAAGGATTTTCCCCTTGTCTTCGACATAATTTGAAATGGCCAGCATTTCTTCTAAAGCACCTTTTGTCACCATGCTAACGACATTCTCATCATCTCGAACCAGCACACTCATGCGGCGACGTTCAAAATCAAAAGGTAATTCATCAATTTTCTTAAAAGTTTGGTCTAAATTGCGAACGATTTCGTGTTTTTCAGCTTCTTTTTCTGTCCGATTGATAATGGCACGATCCATCAGGTTTTTTAACCCTGTTTGATAATAAGAATTAAGATAAGCTCGACGAAGCACTGCCAAATCAAGATCTCCATGAATATCAAGTGGATACTCCAAAACAATCTCATCTTGTGTCAATGTCCCTGTCTTATCCGTACAAAGAATATCAATTGCTCCTAAATCTTGAATGGCATTGAGTTTCTTGATGACAACTTTTTCTTTTGCCATAAGAATTGAACCCTTCGCTAAGCTTGCTGTGATGACCATAGGAAGCATTTCTGGCGTCAAACCGACACCGACACTTAATGCAAATACCCCAGCTTCTAGCCAATCTCCATCTGTCAGACCATTGATAAAAAAGACAATAGGTACGAGTACCAACATAAGACGAATCAACAACCATGAAATACTGTTCATTTCTCGTTCAAATGAAGTTGGTTCATCATAAGTGTTAAGCGTTTGCTCAATAGCTCCCATTTTTGTGTCGTCGCCAACAACAAGCACAAGCGCGCTAGCACGACCAGAGATTACATTGGTTCCCATAAAGGCAAGTGAGTCAGATTCAAGTAAACTCTCAGTTTCTTTTATCTCACATTTATCCAGTGCCATTTTTTCAACCGCATCACTTTCACCTGTCAAACCTGACTGTTGTACGAAGAAGTCGCGCGAATCCAAAATTAGCACATCTGCTGGCAACATGTCTCCTGCACTCAAGCGGATAATGTCTCCCACCACTAATTCTGTAATCGGAATTTCTTGCTCTTTTCCCTCACGAACAACTGTCACTGTATTGACAATCATACGCGAAAGATTACTGGCAGCTTTGTCACTCCGCAATTCTTGCACAAAGCGAATACTACCAGACAGCAAGACAAGGACAACAATAATGATAAACGTTGTCGGATCTTCTTGCCCTGGCTTTGCCAGCCAAACATTGGTAACCAAAGACACCAATGCAATGAGTAAAAGAATAACGGTAAACGGGTTGATAATAGACTCATAAATTTTTTTAACAATTGAATCTTCTTGCCCTTTGGTCAATTCATTTTCACCGTATAGATCGCGATTTTCTTCTACTTGCTCCTCTGTCAAACCCAATCTAGATGTGTTGAAAAAGGTCATCGTATCCACTACAGACATACGAAGAGCATCTGTTAATCGTTTTTTTGCTGTTTTCATAGGAAATCTCCTTTATTTTTAAGGAGTCAATCACTTATATACATATACTCATGAGGAATGCGCAACATCAGTAATTGACTGAGTTTCTGCGGTCCCGGATGATCGTCTATTTTCATATTCCTCACTCCTTTCCCTTGCATTTTTTCTTTAAAAAATCAGCTCAAAACGATAAAATCCTACCATGAAAAACATGGCAGGACTATATGTCTTGTGTTACCGTTCAAGCTTTAACTCCGTAGGGCAGTGAAATGACATTAGTCAAAACCTTAGCGATCTCAACTGCTAACCAGCGCATAGTGTCTCCACTACTTTGCGGTAGTCATCCGTATCCCTATGGTAGCCTCACCTACCGATTTTTCATACTAACTATACTCCACTTAAGAATGATTGTCAACCAAAAGTGACTGTTTTCGAACATTTCTTTTTATTTTATTTGGGCAAGCAACGCACGATTCTCTTACAAATCTCTTCTACTAAAGACTTAGGTGCTGCAATATTCAGCCTTGCATGAAGTTCGCCCTCACTTCCATAATCACTTCCTCGATTGAGAATGACTTTTGCTTGGTCATGCAATAAAGTAAAGAGTTCATCATCTGTCAAACCATAGGCACTGAAATCAAGCCAAATCAGATAGGTCCCTTGTGGTTTCATAACCTTTAAACGCGGAGCCTCTTTGGCAAAATACTCCACTGTAAATTGAATATTTTCTTCTAAAACAGCTTTTAGTGCCACTAACCAAGGTTTGCCATAACGATAGGCCGTTTCTGTCGCAATGTACCCTAAACTTGACACCTCATGGTGGTTATTAACAAGTTGCTGGTGTTTAAACTGTGCACATAGCGTAGGATTTTCAATAATGGCATAGGAATTTTTGGTGCCTGCAATATTAAAAGTCTTGGTAGCACTAGAAAGTACCAGAGCAAAGTCTTTAAAATCCGGTGAAACAGTATTAAAGGAAACATGTTGATGACCAAACAAAGTCAAATCTTGATGAATTTCATCTGATACTAAAATAACATGGTGCTTTTGACAAAGCTGACCTACTCTTTCTAGAACTTCTTTTTCCCAGACACGTCCTCCGGGATTGTGCGGGTTACAAAGAAGATAGAGTTTCACATCATTTTCGACAATATCTTTTTCCAATTGTTCAAAATCAATTTGAAACAGACCATGTTCTTCTTTTAGAGAATTGGATACTAAGTTTCGATTATTTAACTGGACACTACGAGTAAAGGGTGGATAGACAGGAGAATTGATTAGGACCGCTTCTCCTTCTTTGGTAAAGGCTTGAATCGCAATAGAAATGGCTGGCACAACACCTTCCACAAAAACAATAGAATCCTTATCAAACGAATACTGATGTTCGCTTTTTTCCCAATCCAACACCGCTTGGAGCAACTCATCACTCGCATACGTATAGCCATAAACTAACTGTTCTGCATAGTCGTGAATCGCATTTTTCACTTCTGGCATGACTTCAAAGTCCATATCTGCAATCCATGCTGGTAGCAATTGAGGATCAGTCTCTGTTTCTTTCCATTTATAAGTGTGGTGAGACAAGCGATTCGGTGCTGTTTGAAAATTGTATTTGCTCATATTATACCTCCAAAGCAAATGTTAAATCTGTTATCAAATCTTGGCTATCCTCAATCCCAATGGACAATCGGAAAAAATCATCTGTTAAACCATAGCATCTTGATATCTTCGCTAGAATATCCTAGCATTAAATATCCTTTCAAAAAAGCTGCTCTATAATTTTTATTGAAGGATTCATCATTTATAAACTTTTATTGCAAGAATAGCTATTTTTATTATAGCTTAATTTTTATAAATTTTCTACAACATTAAAAAGCCTTACGACCTTTTAATGAATATGAAATTTTTCACGTAAAACTTGAGCTTTTTCACCAATAAATCGATCTAACAGGCGAACCCGCAAAGCCATTGCTCCATAAATGATCATTCCCAGACCACCAATCATAATTAAATAAAGCATGCTAGAAATGCGTCCATTTGGATAAAAGACAACTCCCAGTACCACTTCCACAATAGCAATTAAAAGAGACATGATAGCAGTTAAAATCCCTATCAATAAACTCCGTTTAACGAGAATTCTTTGATTGAGTCCTGTTACTTGGCGAATGTGTTGGTACATCAAAACAATTGGAACAATCAGTCCGACTGTCGTTGCAAGAAGCGGACCATAAGCTTTGAATAAATAAATAAATGGAATTTGCAAAATAAGCTTAACAAGAACTCCATAGCCAAAATAGATAATAGCTTTGCGATTTTGGAAAAGCGCTTGAATCATTGGCGACAAGACAGTATAAATGCCTAAAATAATTGTCTGTAACATAGCAAAAATGAACAAACCTAAAGCTAAACTATCTGGTCGCCCATAAAAAATTGTGTATAATGGACGCGCCACTAAGACAGAGCCAATTGTTGCTGGTAAGAGAAATAACAGTAACATACTTAAGTTATCTTGAACAAGACGTGCTGCAGACTTCAAATCACCTTTGACATAGTTTTCTGTTAGCAGTGGAATTCCTACACCCCCGATAGAAGTCGCTACCGCAATCAAAATCATCGTAATTTTATTGGGATTAGCGGAGAAATAGCTAAACATAACCACCAGCTGAGAATTAGTATAGTTTGTAAACCATTTCATAACATTGATAAAAGTTACTTGGTCAATAATCTGGAAAAGCTGAATGGCAGAACCAGTGATAATAAACGGAATAGCTTCCCGAATCGTATCCACTAAAAGAGCACGACTGTTAATGTTGGTGCTTGACACTGGCTTATGCAGAATAGATGACAGCAAATTCGCTTTCCAGAGGAAATAAACCAAAACCGCCATACTGGCAAACATGCCAATAAAAGCAGCAAATGTTGATTGTGTAACTGCAGCAGCATAGTCTTTAGAACCCAATTTCATAATAAAGAATGTTGTCAAAAGCATCCAAATAACACGAATCACCTGCTCAGCAATTTGACTGATTGCATATGGTTTTAAATTGTTAAATCCCTGAAAAAAGCCACGGATAACACTCATAGCTGGGAATACCAGTACTGCCCAAGATAGGCTTTGCATGACAGGAATGAGTTCTTTCCCAACGCCTGATACATGCGCAAAGAAAGGTGATAAGAGATACATCACTACTGCAAAAATGGCTCCCAACAAGAGCATAAATTTCAAAAATTCACGAATGAGGGTAAAACTATGATCCTTTTGATCCATTGTGTTGTATTTCGCAACTTGCTTAGCGACCGCAACAGGTACGCCTGCTGTGGAAATCAGAAGAAACCAAGCATAAATATTATATCCCATCGTAAACAAGCCATTAGCTTCTGCACCATGTTTGCCCATCCAGATATACCAAGGAATGATATAAATCGCCCCTAAAAAACGGCTGATAAAGTTACTTGCTGTCAACCAAGCTGTCCCTAGAAGCATTTGTTTTTGTTGAGTTGTTGTTTGTTGATCCATACATAACCTCTAAAAGTAGTCTTATCTTATTATAAACTTTTCCTTTCCGCTTGTAAAACCTCGCCATTAGGTTTACAATAGAAATATGATAACAATTGAGAACGCATTAAAAATTTTAAAAAATGATCACAATTTCCGCGAAATCATTGATAAAGGTGAATACTATTATAACATTACTGATGTCACATTTGATAACATCAGCTATGACAGCCGCGATGTGACTGCTTCAACTCTTTTCTTTGTCAAAGGTGACAATTTTAAAAAAGAATTTTTGGGAAAAGCGGTTGAATCAGGCTTACGGTTCTATGTCAGTGAGACGGATTTTGAAGTAACTATCCCAGTGATTCTAGTCAATGATGTCAAACAAGCCATGAGTCTTCTTGCCATGGAATTTTATGGAAATCCGCAAGACAAACTCAAACTGCTCGCATTTACAGGAACCAAAGGAAAGACAACTTCGGCTTATTTTGCCTATCACATTCTCCAACAAAGTCATCAGCCTGCTTTGTTGTCTACCATGAACACGACGCTCGATGGAGAACATTTCTTCAAGTCTACTTTGACAACACCGGAAAGCTTAGATTTGTTCAAAATGATGGCGACAGCGCTTGAAAATGGTCGAACTCATCTGATTATGGAAGTTTCCAGTCAGGCTTATTTAAAAAAGCGAGTTTACGGTTTAACTTTTGACGTTGGTGTTTTCCTTAATATCAGCCCTGATCATATCGGACCAATTGAACATCCGACATTTGAAGATTATTTTTATCATAAGCGACTCCTCATGGAAAATAGCCGAACTGTTGTCGTTAATAGCGAAATGGATTATTTCCAAGTGGTGGCTGAGCAAGTTGCATCTATAGAACATGATTTCTATGGACAATATTCCGACAATCAAATTCATCATTCGCAAGCATTTTCTTTTGAAACAAGCGGAATCCTCACAGAAAAATTTGACATTCAGCTAATCGGACGTTTTAACCAAGAAAATGCACTTGCTGCTAGCCTTGCCTGTCTACGCTTAGGTGCCACTATTTCTGATATAAAAAAAGGCATTGTTGCTACGCGTGTCCCTGGGCGCATGGAAGTGCTAACTCAAAACAATGGTGCAAAAGTTTTTGTTGATTATGCGCACAATGGTGTCAGTCTGGCTAATCTCTTATCTGTCGTTCAAGAACACCAAAAAGGCAAAATTGTTTTAGTACTTGGTGCAACCGGAAATAAAGGAGAAAGTCGTCGCAAAGATTTTGGACAACTACTCAATCGCCATCCAGAATTGATAGTTATCTTGACAGCAGATGACCCTAACTACGAAGATCCGATTGCCATTGCTAAAGAAATTGCCAGCTACATTTCTTTTGACGTTTACACGATTGCAGACCGCAAAGAAGCTATCAAAAAAGCTCTTAGCTTAACAAACAAAGAAGGTGATGCTGTTATTCTAGCTGGTAAAGGTGCTGATTGTTACCAAATCATAAATGGAGAAAAAACAGACTATCTAGGCGATTACGCGATTGCGGAAAGGTATTTATAGAATTGAATAAAGGTCGAGATAACAGTCTTCGACCTTTAATTATTGAAAAAACGACAACTTTATATTAGTAAAGTAAAATAAGCATCATTTTTTAGAAATCAGAATCTTGCCTTATGATTTTACTTTCTCCAACTAATCAAAACATACATTAGACTTGAACCATAGATATCCGCAAGAGCATGCGCGAGGAAGAAAGGTAAGAGATTTTTAACCTTATATTTGTAAAGGCAATAATAGAGAAGTCCAAAACCAACACCGATCGTCAGTGCCCAGAGCATTCCATGATAAGTGTGGAAAGAAACACGAATAATCATCGAATAAAGAAGAACCCACCATTTATATTTTTCTTTTACCGAAGTTAATAAGCCTAAGAAGAAAAATTCTTCATAAAAGCCATTTAGCAAAGCATAGAGAATCATCATCGGTGTCAAATCGGTAAACTTACGGAAAATTTCTAATAGATCAATGTATTTCCATAACTGGGGATCAAAATAGTTATATTCTCCGCTAAGGGTCGTCACGGTATCTGCTAGAATCCCCATAACTGCAAAAATAAATGGAACCCAAAAGAGTACAGACCACGATAGACGAATCGGCAACTGTCTAAAATCAAACCGACGAAGTATTAAGTAGGCTACCGTCAGAGCTAACATGAGAAGTTGTAATTCTAAGTTACTAGAATAAGCGGCTCCATCATTTGCTGTTTTACTAGTTGCATCTGCTACTGCTGTTGTAGTGGACGGAGACAAGCTAGCAAGATAAAGTTCTGTTGAACGATAGATAAATCGCCCAAATAGCAAGACCGTCACGATGACAATATCAAACCATTTCAGATACTTCAAGGGTTGAGTGGGACAAATTCTTGCTAAAAGATTCACGATATATTCCTTTCATAAAACGAAATGGGAGAGGGACGGAACTCAAAACTAAAAATCTTTAGTTTATAGTCTCACTCCGCAAGGTTGCTCAACAGTCTGGGAGCCTGTTGAGGTGGCGAGTGCAGAAAACGAAATTTTCGTCAAAAGTACTCTTCCGAGCTTGAAAAGCGAACAAACCTTGAAACTTGCTTTAATCCCCTATCCGCCAATTCAAAGCTGTGCTTTTGACACATCTTCATGGAAGGGGGCTTTTCAACCTCCAATAGTCCAGTAGACTATTGGAGCAATCAGCTACTGCATCGTTGATTTATTGCACCGTATCCTTTGAAGCTAGAGACTTTCATCCCAGCCTCATACCAACCATAACCATTATACCTATAAATCTATCAAAAAATCTTAAAATTTTATTATTCTATGATGTTTATTGTAAAAGTCTACAGACTTTTGTACACGAAAGGTTAAGGTTTCTTTATCAAAATCCAGTTTCAACTCATAGTTTCCTGATTCGTTAGGTACGATATAGCCTAAAATCACTAGAGCATCTACAAAAATATCGCGCCGTTTTTGCATCAGCTCAGTTTTACGACCATACTTTAGCAAAAAAGTTGTCATATATTTTAGAGCATACTCCGGATTAACATCTCCTATCAACTTATAAAGCTTTTGTTGCTGATTATTCAATGGATATTGTTGCTTTAGCTTATAAAAATAATTGGAAAGTGTCAGCTGCTCTCTGAGAAAATCTGTTGTTTCCACTAAAATAGCCTGGTTGGTCTGATTGGTCAAGCGTGTCTTAAAGCGCACATTCCGCAATTCTTTATAAAGAGAACTGTCATCTCGTACAAATACTTCCTGATCCAAAGACAAATCCGTCACATTTTGCAGTAGAGGAAGGGTTTGTTGATACCGTTTGTTTGCTCGAACCACGTAGCCTGCCTTGATATAGTCCTCTATAGAGCGATCAATATTGGAAAAGTTTGCAAATTCGCACTTTATCTCTCGCAAAGTAACATCATCATGTCGGTCTAAATAATTTATCAATTCATGAAAAAAAGGCTGACGTGTTAAACGACTGGGATTGATTACTTTAATCATCTAATCTTCCTTTATAAACTAATTTTTCGGATTGAGCCAATTGGCTAGGATTGGTTCCTGGCTGATGAAGAGGAACTGCTAAACCTAACTCTTTGTAATACTGCTGCCAAAAAGGAGCAATTTTCTCTTTTTCATCACCGAACTGCATAGGAATGGTTTCAAAAATGGGGAGGATTTCTGCAATATATTCAGAACAATAAAAGCCTATCGTATCTGGATAAAAGCTATTATTATAAGGTTTATAAAGGTGTTGCTCTGCTCTTTTCCAGACAGCTTTTACATCTATGTCAGAACAAGCATAAACAGCATAACATTCATCAACCTGTAAAAATTGATCTATCGGTTCTTTAATGACACCGCGCTTGCTTGTCGCATGGTAAATCCAACCAGCAAAGAAGATTGCCACATGGTTATACCAACCAGTTGATCGCTGAATGGCCTCTGCTATATCAGATTGACTGGATACAAAAATTAAATCTCCATTTTGTAAATCTTGAATCTTCATAGAACTATTGTATCAAAAAAGGAGCCGAAACTCCTTTTTCTTCCAAATTTTTATCCATTAAAACTTTCAGTCAATTGTGGTACAACTTGTTTTTTACGAGAAACCGCACCAGCAAGGAAAGCATGATTATTTTCAAGTGTGAAATGGAAAGCTGCTTCCACTTTATCCATATTGCCTCCAAGTGCAAGGATTTCTGAGTTAGAATTGATAATATCGGTAATCATCAAAACGAAGTCAGAATAACCATTAGCCGCATTTGTTTTTTCAATAGCTGCTTCCAGTTCAGCTTGACGTTCTAAGACTTCTGCAATATCAACTGTGTTGACTTGTGCTACACGAACTTGGTTTCCGTTTAATTCAAATGTTTTAGCATCAATATCAATCAATTCCTCGGCTGTTTTGCTAGCTAAGTTGGTTCCAGCTTTAAGCATAGCCAAACCGTATTCTTCCAAATCAACTCCTGCAAGCTCTGCCAACTCAGGTGCAATCACTTTATCACTCGGATGAGTGGTTGGTGATTTCAGAAGAAGCGTGTCTGAAATCAAACCTGAGAGCATCAAACCTGCGAGTTCTTTTGGTACAGCTACACCAGATTCTTTAAACATGCGATAAACGATAGAAGAAGCTGAACCGACAGGCTCCAAACGCATATAAAGTGGACTAGCTGTTTCAAAATTTGCCACACGATGGTGATCCACAACGCCATAGACTTCTACTTCTGCAATGTCAGAAATAGATTGTTGAAATTCATTATGGTCTGTTAAAATGACTTGCTCAACTCCTTCTGCTTTGGCAGATGTCACCACACGCGGTGCCGTTACTCCAAAATAATCCAAAACAAAAGCTGTTTCTTCATTTGGTTCTCCCAAAGCAACCGCTTCTGTATCCAAGCCATAAGCTTCACGCGCAAGATAAGCAAAGGCCACAGCTGAGCCAATCGCATCTGAATCTGGATTTTGATGACCGAAAACTAAAATTTTAGACATGATCGTACCTCGTAAACTTTTTATATACTTTATTTTAGCACAATTTTAAGATTTTCACAAAGAGAGGAATAGAAAAGCACCCAATCGTTAGTTTTCCTGTCTAACTTTTTGAGTGCTGATCAAAATCTCACTTCCTGCTTTTATTAACTATTATGTACGCGGTTCATATACTCGGTATAAGATTCTGTTTTCATAAGTTCTTTGGCATTTGCTACTCGATCAGCAGTTGGCGGCTTTATACCTTCTAATGGATAAGGAATGCCCAATTCACGCCATTTAAATTCTCCCATTGTATGATAAGGTAGCACTTCAAATTTATCAACTGTTTTTAACGTTTTGACAAACTCACCTAATTCTTTTAAGTCGTCATCACGGTCTGTTAACGTTGGAACCAAAACATGGCGAATCCACATTGGAACACCTTTATCAGATAAATATTTTGCACATTCCAAAATATTCTTATTAGTGTGCCCTGTTACAAATCTATGCTGAGCATCATTGACTTCTTTAATATCCAGCAACACTAAATCTGTCACTTCAAGCAGGCGATCAAAAACTTTGAGATACTCTGGTGTATTGCGGAAAGGCATCGCACAAGTATCTAAAGTGCAATGAATTCCCAATTCTTTAGCTTTGGTAAAAAGTGCAGTCACAAAATTAATCTGCAAAAGAGCTTCACCACCACTTACTGTAATCCCACCTTTTTTACCCCAAAAGCCACGATAACGAAGCGCTTCTTGCAAAACGTCTTCAACCGTTCGCTCTCTTGAATTATTGGTTTCCATTGCCCATGTATCTGGATTGTGGCAATATTGGCAACGCATTTTACAACCCTGTAAAAAGACAATGAAACGGATACCAGGTCCATCAACAGCTCCAAAACTTTCAGTCGAATGGACCATACCTGTTACTTTTCCATAATCAATGACTTCTTTTTCCATCGTCTTATCCTCTTGAAAACGTTTTATAATACTATTATAACACTTCTTTTCTAGATAGAGGGACAATTTGTCTATTTTTTAGAAAATAATCTGTTTTTCAGTTTCATTTTCAATATTTTTCAAAAAAACGAGAGAATCTTAAAACTCTCTCGTTCATCTATTCCTTTTAATCCGTCACTTTCTTTCGCCAAAGGAGGGTTGCACTTAGGATGACAAGCCCTACAACAGCTACTTCAGCACCTGTTGTTCCTGTAGATGGTAAAATTCTCTTTTTAGTTGGTTTATCATCTCTATTTGGTGAAGTTGTGCTGTCACCAGAAGGTTTTGGCTCAGTTGGTTGAGTCGGCGTCGTGTCATCTTTTTTCTGACTAAAGTCAAGCTGTGCAATGACGGGATCATGGTCTGATGCCCGACCGTGTTCTTCCATGAAAGAAGCATTAATGTGAACTGGTGAGAACACTGTTTTATCAGCAATATTTTTTGAAACAAAGATATTGTCTAAACTTTGATTGCTACCACGGTAAAAATAAGAATAGCGGTCTGTTGCGTCGTGATTCAGCATCATATTGACTAATTCATTACCAGCCACTGCTTTGGCAGTTTCTGAAAATTCAAAGTCATTAAAGTCACCAGTCAAGACAAACTTCAAATTAGGATTTTGCTTTAAACCTTCTTTAACAAAAGCATTCAACAACTTCCCTTGCTCAATCCGCTGTGCTAATGTATTTTGCACTGCTGGTTGTTTAGAACCATATACTGCATCATCACCGAGTTTGGATTTTAAATGATTGGCAATCACGACAATATGCTCGCCCTTAAATTCAAACTCTGCTGCTAAAGATTTTCGAACTTTCGTAAAGGCTGGATTGGTTGGATCGATCCTTGCAGGATTTTTCACCAAATGCCCATCTTTGAAGGCAGCTGCTTCTGTGCTACTTCCTGCTTCACGCTCAACTAACTTCACTCGTTGAGGATTATACAAGTAAGCCACACGAATATTGGAGCCCGGCTTTCCACCATCTGCTCCATCAACAGGGGCGACTTCGGTATATTTGTATTCTTTGCCACCTAATTGTTTAATTTTAGCAGCCAGTTTTTCACCGCTTCGCACACCGCTGACAGTACCATCATTAACACTTCCATTATTGTCTTGAACTTCTATAAGGGTAATAATATCTGGACTGTGAATTTCGTTGATAAAAGATTTAGCAATTTTTTCCACTTTTGCATCAGGCGTCTCACCTGCTGCATTGTTTGCTGAGAAGTTTTCAATATTATAAGAAGCAATAGTCAATTTATCTTCACTTGGATAAATCTTAGAAACCTCTCTTTGTAGACCGCCATCTTGCAGATCTGGCAACTTCGTTGGCTCCAACTTATAAACCTTGCTGCGATAAGTTACAACACCAGAAACATCTTCATTAAAGTAATCTTTAGCTTTTGCAATATATTTATTCCCAACATAAACGGGGATAGTTGCTGTATTTTGGACATTAGGGCGAAGGTTGACACCACCGATATTATTGAGCGGCAGCGCTTGATAACCATTCGGCAAGAGATAAATATCTCCTCGATATTGTGGGCCAAGCACACGAGGTTTTTTCACTGTTGTCAACATACCCTCCAGACTTTCCCAATAATCCAATGCATCATGTTCTGGATCATAAGTAGTCGGAGTATTATCCACGATATCTTTTGGCATACGATCTGAAATATTAACTGGTTCTGGTAGTGCGGCTGTACCGTTTTTCGTTACCTTAGAAGCAAACAATTGTGTTACAGTTAAGCTGTCAGTTGGTTTACGGAAAGTTTGTCCAGGACGAACACTGAGTTCTTCCATATAACCTTCTTTGATTTGACCTTCAATCGTCAACTGATCACCAACTGCAACCTTTTCTTTTGAGACGACATAAATAGCATCCGAGGTCTTAGCATTGCCATCAGCTTTGAGATCTTGTACATAAAAGCCATACCGATCTGTCTTTGTTACAACAACATTTGAAACCTTGACTTTCTTCCCATTATAAGGTGATTCATGGGCTTCCCCTTGTATTTGACCGATATTTGCCACTGTTGTAAATTCAGAAGTTGTAACATGGGCTTCACCGCTTGCAGCTTCTGTCTTAGGCGTCTCTTCGCTTGTATTACTTGGCTCATTCGTATTGCTCGTTGAACTGTCAGAAATTGCTTCTGATGGCAGTGATTGTGTCGTTGAAGCAACTGAGCTAGATTTCGAAGTCGTTACAGATGATTCTGAGCTCGAAGATGAAGAACTTGTCTCATTCGCCTGAGCAAGAGGACTTACAACAGTGCTAGCGAGCAAAATAGCTGTCGCAAACAAAACAGGTAATTGTTTTGATGTTTTTTTCATATATTCTCCTTTACATCATAAATTGGAAATCAGCTTTCCTTGAGATGTATTTCTACCGTAACTATTATAAATAAAACGGAAGAATATTGCAAGCGCTTTCTCTCGAGCTTTAAAAATCGGCTGAATGATTCAGTCGATTTTGGAATTTCTTACTGTATCTAGCGCTTATTCACAATAATTGCCAAACTTTCATAAGGTCTCAAGGTCACAACTGCTGCTATTTGAGCTACCTCATAATTAGAAAGGAGGACTTCACCATTCTGGTACTCCGGTAACACGTCTACTGTAATCGGATCTGAGTAGAAGTTATTGAGCACTAACAGTTTTTCATCACCCAATTGACGCTCGAAGGCATATACTTGCTGACTATCTTCATAAGCTGGTTTGTAGCTGCCCTCCGCTATAAGAGGCAATTTTTTACGAAGAGCAATCAATTTTTGGTAAAAAGTAAAAATTGGACCTTGAATTTCATTATTAACATTGATTTCAGAGTAGGATTTAGCTGCTTTTAACCAAGGTGTTCCACTTGTAAAGCCAGCATTTGCTGAATCATCCCACTGCATAGGAGTTCGGGAATTGTCACGAGACTTGACCTGAATAATCTTAAACGCTTCTTCTGGTGTTTTGCCAGCATTTAATAGCATTTGATAAGCGTTGAAAGATTCGACATCTGCATAATCTTCCATGCTGTCATAGTCGGGGTCAATCATACCGATTTCTTCTCCCATATAGATATATGGCGTTCCGCGAGACAGATGAATGCTTGCCGCAAGCATGGTCGCTCCTTCATTGCGAAAATTCTTAACATCTACAAAACGATTCAGTGCACGGGGTTGGTCATGATTATTCCAAAACAGAGCACTCCAACCGTTATGGTCGCTCATTTCTTTGCCCCATGTATGGAAAAGGCGCTTTAATTCTTCAAAATCAAAATTCTTCAACGTCCATTTTTGTCCATTTTCATAATCTACTTTTAAATGGTGAAAATTGAAAGCCATAGATAATTCGTGGCGTTCTGGAGCTGTATAAAGAATACAATTTTCAATGTTCGTAGCGCTCATTTCACCAACAGTCATAATAGCCTCATCCGTTCCAAAAGTCTCCTCATTCAACATGTGAAGATACTCGTGTACGATAGGTCTATCAGTATAGGCTGGCTTCCCGTCATTCTCCGGACAATTCTCTAATATTTCATCCTTCCCGATGACATTAATAACATCAAAACGGAACCCCTTCAAACCCTTATCTAACCAGAAATGAACAACTTTAAAAAGTTCTTCACGGACATGAGGATTGTGCCAATTGAGATCAGCCTGCGTCACATCGTAAAGATGCAGGTAATACTTACCCGTGTCTCCAAAAGGAGCCCAAGCGCTGCCGCCAAACTTAGACAACCAGTCTGTCGGCTCATCACGTAGGAAAAAGAAATCCTGATAATAGTTATCTCCAGCCAAGGCTTTTTGAAACCACTCATGCTCTGTCGAACAATGGTTGAGCACCATATCCAACATAAACTCGATACCATATTCTTTTCCAACTTGAATCATTTCTTCAAAGTCGTCCATACTCCCAAAGAGTGGATTTACCGCAGTATAATCAGAAATATCGTATCCATTGTCATGCTGTGGACTAGGATAGAAAGGATTGAGCCAAACCATATCCACCCCCAACTTAGCAAGATAAGGAATTTTTTCAATGATCCCTTGTAAATCTCCAATACCATTTCCTGTAGTGTCTTTATAAGATTTTGGATAGATCTGATAGACTACTTTTCTTTTATCGAATGTCATTTGTTTTCCTTTTCTATTTTACAAAAGAAAGAGATGGGGCTTACGCTCCCACCCCTGTATAGTTTTATATTGTATCACGAATTTCTTCAAACTTCATACTTATCAGAGAAGAATATTTTATTGCAGACTATACTTTGTTCAGTTACTCATTCACCTAGCTCAGTCTACCTGCGACGAATGTTAGCCAATTCGTGTAGCCATCATGAGCTTATCACCAAGTTCAATCATCCGTGGAAGTTGACCACGTTCATCTGCTTGAAATTGATCTTGGTTGGTGATAATCACCGGCGTTTCTGTCACATAACCTGCTTCTTTCATTGCTGACATGTCAAAAGAAATCAACTTATCTCCCACACTAACTTTATCTCCTTGAGCCACATGAGCTTCGAAGCCTTTTCCTTCTAAATTCACCGTATCCATACCGATATGCATCAATAACTCGACACCTTCATCAGAAACGATTCCTACAGCATGTTTAGTTGGAAAAAGCACTGACACAACTCCATTTACTGGCGCAACAAGTTCACCTTCGCTCGGTTCAATTACTACACCTTGTCCCATGACACCTTGTGCAAAAACAGGATCAGTTGCTTGGCTTAATTCTTTCACTTCTCCAGCAAGTGGGCTAGCAATTTCTGCAAAATCCACTTTTGGAGCTGCTTCTTTTGCTTCTTCAATGGCTTCAATTTGCGGTGATTTGACACTTTCATCTTCTGCTTTTGTAAACACACCTGTCTTACGGAAGAAGAATGTCAAAATCATCGGTACTGCAATAGCCACCAGCATGACAAAGAAGAATGGCAGCATGTATTTCGCTTGAATAGACAAGATACCCGGAATCCCACCGATTCCGATAGCATTTGCTGTAACATTAAATGTTACAGACAAGAGGCCTGCAATAGAAGAACCAATCATCCCTGCCACAAATGGATAAACATATTTCACATTAACTCCAAATAGTGCCGGTTCTGTGACTCCAAGATAGGCAGAAATTGTTGCAGGTAGGGAAATCTGTGCTTCACGTTCACTACGACGATTCATCAGATAATAAGCAAATACAGCTGACCCTTGGGCGATATTTGACAAAGCAATCATTGGCCATAGAGCTGTGCCACCTGTATCGGCAACGAGCTGTGTATCAATAGCATTGGTCATATGATGCAAACCAGTGATAACAAACGGAGCATAGAGAGCACCAAATATCGCACCAAAGAGCCATTTAACGGGACCAGTCAACCCTGCAAGCACTGCTGTTGACAACCATTGCCCAAGTGTCCAACCGATAGGTCCAAGAACTGTATGAGCTAAAATCAATGCCGGAATTAATGATAAGAAAGGCACAAAAATCATGGATACAACTTCTGGAATCCGTTTCCGCCAGAAAATTTCAAGATAGGAAAGAGACAGGCCTGCAAGTAGGGCAGGAATAACTTGTGCTTGGTAACCAATCTTTCTGACGGTAAAGAAGCCAAAATCCCAAACCCATTTTTTGGCAATTTCTGAAGCTGGCGTACCAGCTACTGAGTAAGCATTGAGCAATTGCGGAGATACCAAACAGATTCCCAAGACAATCCCAAGAATCTGACTAGTTCCCATCTTACGAGAAACCGACCAAACAATTCCAACTGGTAAAAAGTGGAAAATCGCTTCACCAGGAAGCCACAAGAAAGAGTTAACACCACTCCAAAACTGTGAAACATCCACAATCGTATTATAAACTGGTGTACCATCTTTAGCATACTGTGCTACACCATCAACGATCTTTTGCCCCAGAGCTTGAATCTGCACTCCTTCAAGAATATTACGAAATCCAAGAATTAACCCCCCAACGATAATCGCTGGAATGATTGGGGTGAAAATTTCCGCCAACATTGTCATCACACGCTGCACTGGATTTTGATTGCTCTTAGCAGCGGCTTTTGCTGCTTCTTTTGAAACACCTTCAATCCCTGATACAGCTGTGAAGTCATTGTAAAAAATTGGAACATCATTTCCAATAATAACCTGAAACTGCCCTGCATTAGTAAAAGTTCCTTTAACCGCCGGAATGGCTTCGATCGCTTTTACATCTGCTTTCTTCTCATCAGCTAGCACAAAACGCATCCGAGTCGCACAATGGCTAACTGCGGAGATATTCTCTTTGCCACCAATGGCATCTAATAAAATCTTGGCATCTTTCTCAAATTTTCCCATTTTCTGCTTGGCTAGGATCAACCTAACACTCTCCTTCTTTTTTTCATCATTGTACAATTGATGTTTTTATTGTAAACGATAGCAAAGATGTATGCAAGTTGTGTGTAGCATATTCCTCATGTTTTTGATAAAATTAATATAGTTGTATGATAAAAAACAAACAAGTTAGGGAATTATGAAGAAATATGAACAAATTTTTAAATTCATAGAACAAGATATTCTAAATGAAAAATATCAAGTTAATGATTATCTCCCTAGCGAGCATGAACTCGTCCAAACCTACAAAGTCAGCCGTGATACCATTCGCAAGTCACTTGATTTACTTCAAAAAGCTGGTCTTATCCAAAAACTGAAAGGGCAGGGCTCTAAAGTTACTAAACAAGAACAGATTGACTTTCCTGTCTCCAATCTGACTAGTTACCAAGAACTCGTGCAACAGCATGGGATAAATTCTAAAACAAATGTCATTCAGTTAGAAAAAATCACGGTTGATAAAAAGTTATCCAATCTCACAGGCTTTCCTGAATACCGTCTGGTATGGCGAATTGTCCGCCAGAGAGTAGTCGATGACGTCGCTTCCGTCTTAGATATTGATTACCTTGATAAGAGCCTTGTCCCTTCCATGACTCGAGAAATAGCAGAACAATCGATTTATGCTTATCTAGAAGGAAAACTAGGGCTGCACATTGCTTATGCCCAAAAAGAAATCACAATTGATCTAGCTACAAACCGCGATAAAATTTTGATGGACATTGAAAATGATCAACACGTCGTTTCTGTTAAATCCAAAGTCTATCTTACAGATGGACAGCAATTCCAATTCACAGATAGCCGCCATAAACTGGAAAAATTCCGTTTTATTGACTTTGCTAAGCGACAAAAACGCTAACTACCCCTCAGAAATACCACTTTCACAACTTAAAAAAACTAAAAGAAGCTGAGATTATTTCTCAACTTCTTTTTCTTCTTCTACTATTTCAGAGACTTCTACTTTGAGTTTTGTCACACGTCCATTTTTCACTTTATCATTGGTTAAAATGAGCTTTTTATTCTGACTTTCTACTTCATAACTCAAACGTTCCTTAGCATCCGGTATGGAGCCAACACCCGTCAGATAATAACCAGCAATCGTATCAACATCATCACTTTCCAGTTCCACTTCAAAATACTCATTAAAATCATTCAAACTCATGGTTCCAAGGACAAAGTAAGTATGATCAGAGACCTGATAAACTTCTACTTCAGCTTTATCTGTTTCGTCATCTATCTCACCGACAATTTCTTCCAATAAGTCTTCAAGCGTTACTAAGCCAGACATACCACCATATTCATCTAGCAATATTGCCATTTGATTTTGGGTATTCCGCAACTCTGTTAACAAGTCATCTACAAAAATCGTTTCTGGCACAAAAAGCGGCTCTTGCAAAATCTTTCGCAAGACAATATTATCAAATCCATTGGTAAAAGCCTCATTTAATAGACGCTTGGTGTGAATCAGTCCAATAACATTGTCTTTGTCATCATCATAAACCGGAATCCGTGAAAAGTTCTGCTTCAAAATACTTTCAATAATTTCCTTGGTATCATCATTGATATCCACCATAAAAGCATCGGTACGAGGAACCATCACTTCACGCGCCATCATCTCATCTAGTGAAAAAATTCCTTGCAACATTTCAATCTCGTCAGCATCCAGGGTTTCTTCACTATTCGTTAGCATATATTCAATCTCATCACGAGTCATTTTCTCATCAGCATCGTCAAAGGTCATCGGCGTTATCCGACTAAGCAGATTAGTGGAGGCTGATAAAAGCCAAACAAAGGGACCAACAATTTTCCCTAAGAAAATGATAACTGGTGCTGTACGAACTGCTAGAGCATCTTTGAGATTCAAAGCAATTCTCTTTGGATATAATTCCCCAAAAACAATAGAAACATAAGTCAAAATAGCAACAGATAAGAAGCTTGCAATCGCTCTTGCTGTCTCAGAATTTCCCATCCAAGAAGCAATTTCCCGACCGAGTGTATTAGCCAAACTAGCTCCTGATAAAATTGTAATCAAAGTAATTCCAACTTGAATGGTGGATAAAAAATGATTAGGTTTTTCCAAGACTTTCAATAAGCGAATATATTTTGCATCGCCTTCTTCAGCCTTTTGCTCCACACGAGCGCGGTTTAAAGACACCATAGCCATCTCAGCTGCTGAAAAAAAGGCGTTTAATAGTGTTAAAACCAATAATAGTAAAGCTTGCAGTAACAAGGTCTGACTGCTAGGGTCTTCCATGAATGTTCTCTCCTCATATATAAGTAATCTTAATTATAGCATACTTTTTGACTTCTTGCACAGGGAGTATTAAAAAGAAAAATTTGGAAGGAAATTACAAAGAAAATTATTTATTAAGATTCTAAATTTTGCAAAACGGTTTCCAGGCGTGAGATTGCATCAACAGGAAGCGCCGTTTTCGGGTATTTTTGGTTGAAAGCAAGCAAGAAATTTAACCGTACCTGCATTCTTTCTCTGATTAATTGTTTATAGCGAGAATCAAAACTTGGAACAGGATAGCCCTCACATTCCATATATTCAAAACCTTCCAACGAGCCAAATGGTTTAAAAATTGCCTCTTCATCAACAATTTTTTCAATAATACTCAGACTAATCTCTTTTGAAATTCCTTTTCCCATATAAAATCCAGTATTGATAATATAACAGTCGACACCAGATTCAAAAAGGCTGCGAAATTTCCGATAGTCTTCTACCAACGGATACACTCTAAATGGATTGGCATAAGGTTCAATCACCAAATCATCATGCTTGCCAATCACATTTTCAGCGTTAGAACGCTTGGTCATCAATGTACACCCCATCGTAGAAGCCATCAGCGGATCATTGATTTTAACTAAAGGCGGGAGAGAATCGTCTTTCATAATCCAGAAAATAGCTTGGATAGATTCATCAATTCGATCGACCCGATTTGGCGTTGCAAAACGAGACTTGACTGTCCGACCATTTCCGTTTCGAATATCTTCTGTCACTAATTTTTTTAATCCATTGTCATCTAGTGTTACACCACAATTCTGAACGGTCACAAAGAAATCTTGTTCCTTATGTCCAATTGGATAATCATTCGTTTTATCAAAATAGGATGGTTCCAAAGCAATGGACGAGCCATCTTTTATAGAAATAATAAAGGCGTCATCATGCAAAACTTTAATATCATATTTTCCATTGTGTTTGGCATGTGTCAGTGTGGATTTCCCTGAACCAGATAAACCAAAGAAAGACGCTACATAGTCTTGTTTCTCAGCTTCTTGTTTGAAAATTTTTAAACCGCCATGACACGCCACATAACCATTTCTGGCAGCTGTTGCCCAAGCTAAGGTTAAGGTTGCTTTTTTTAACTCACCAAAGTAATTTAAGCCCAGAATAGTAACACAATTATGCCGAGTGTCAAAATAAACCAATCCTTCAGGATAATCCGGATGTTTCCATTTTGGATCGAAAAAGACAAATATATCATTTTCATCATACTTTTTAGAAGCTCTCAACCGATTTTTAAATTCTTCATCTAAAATTTGGAAATTTAAAAGCCATGAATACAAATTATTGATTTCATCCTCGGGAACTATGAGATGAGCACAAGCCATAAAAGCCTCATCAAGCCCCACAACTGCATCTGCCTTATAAAATCTCCGATGATGAGCCTGGTAGATTGCACTACGTACAATTGAAAGCAGCCTTTCATCTTCCTCACTGTCTCTACCAAAAATCCGTCGAGCCTCAGCCGTTCGACCCACTATAGCTCCGGAATTTGTTAATAAAACGCGTGCATAAGAAGGCAAGCCTAGTTCCTTTGTATGAATCACAGGCATATCTAGGACAACTGTTCCAGCAGCTGTAGAAGCTAATTGATAGGCTTCTTCCACTGTTTTTATTGCAACAACCTGATTTTCATAAAAAGCTGTTTCAATTATTGCCTTCAAGGGAGAAAAATAAGAAGAATCTTTTCTTATTTCCTGCGGAGAATATTTACGACGTGTTACCATAAGTGCACCTCCTCTATCTTATTAGTTCTATTTTAGCATAAAAATACATTTTTAGTTTTAATAAAACGCATTATAAAAAAGAAGTCTTTTCCAGCTCGGAACGTAATTCAGATAACTTTAAAACAAAAAGTCTGGGATACAAATTTCCCAAACTCTTACAAGATATTGTTTTTATAACGAAGCGCAGTAGTTGAGAGTGGGCTGACAAAATCAATTGCTTTCGCAATACCGATTTTGTTTCCCTTCTTACTTGTTGATAATCCCATACTCTTCGTTTTTCTTTTGTTCCTGTGTTGATCGGTGATTATCATATAAATTTGCTAGGAACTTCGCAATTTCTTTCAGAATGGAATAAGTTGGAATTGCTACAATCATCCCAACAATCCCATAGATATTACTCGACAAAAGTAAGAGAACCATAATGGTAATCGGATGCACCTTCATCACACCACCTACAATTCGTGGGTAGAGAATATTACCATCAATTTGTTGCACAATGAGCATATAAAGAACAGCAATAACCATTTTTTGAGGGTCCATAATCAAATAGGTAATAATCATTGGAATTAAACCAATACTTGGCCCAATATAGGGAATTAAATTTGCAATAGCAGAAAAAATAGCAAATACCAAAGCATACTTCAAACCAATGATGCTATAACCAATGAAAGCCAACGTTCCTATAATAAAAGCATCAATCGAAATCCCACTAATATATCGTGCAATCGTTGCATTTAGATTGATCAACAGCTTACTGATATTCAGCTTATCTCGCTTCAGAACAGTTCTTTCCAACATCGGAAGCAATTTGTCTCCATCAATTAAGAAATAAACCAAGAAAATCGGTGTCATAATCAAGATTAAAAGCGTGTTTAAAACAGCTGACACAACACTTCCCAAGCTATTAGTTACACCATTTAGGATATTTTGTAAAATATCCACATAAGATAAATTTAACTGCCGCAAGATTGATTGAATATTAAAGTTTTTAAATAATTCATTCTGAGAAAGTTGATTAATCCACTTTTGTAACCCTTCATAAACATCCTGAGTAGAATTGATCAAACTGGTCAACTGCGTAATTAAAATAGGCAAGAGATAAATGATACCCAAGGTAATAAGCCCAAACAAAAGCACCAAGGTAATTAAAACACCAAAAATCCGCTTAACTTTCAGTTCTTTCTCCAAAAATTTCACCAATGGATTGGTTACATAATATAAAAAGCCTGCGATAAGAAAAGGAATTAAAACCGTATTTAAAACACTCACAAAGGGAGAAATCAGACCTTCCATTTGTCGCCAGATAAAAAAGATAATTGTCAGTAGTAAGACTTCGGTGGTCCAAAAAAATAACTTACTTTTATGAAACATACTGTTCCTCCTAACAGCTATTCTATCATATTTTCCAGGAAAAATGAGTGCTTTTTTAAAAATGAATCAAATTATTTTTTAAGAAGATGTACTTCTATCTCACAATTCCAAAAACTAGTTCATTTTTCTCACTTGCTTATAAATCATGATAACATAGACTCGTGATTCTAGAATAAAGGGTTCGCTAATAGATTTAAACCCAAATTTTTCATACAAACCAACAACCTACTCTTGCTCCTCTATCCGAATCTCTCTTTCAAGCCATTTTTCAGCACAAGTCTCCTGATTAACTTGCACCCAAGTCCTTGACTGCGAGCAAATGTCGCCGTTAGAACACAACCAAAGTAAATAGTTTCTCCCGTTCAAATATTCTCGTTATACAAAAAACTAAGCCCAAGTTAGTAAAAACGTTGAGCTTAATCTTTTCTGTTATTGTTCATTCCTTTATGTTGACCAGAGACTAAGTGTGTGCTCAGTCTCTTTATTTCGTTTCAAAACCTTCTGCAAGCACTTGCGCAAAATGTTCTTCAACAATTTCTGCACAGTGATCACAAACAATTGCATGATAGCTACGTTCTGTGACTGTTTCATCTACTCGACGGCAACGTTCACAAACTTGACCTACTGCATGCTCTACTGTAAAAGCTACATCCTCGAAAGCAACCGCATTTTCCGGGGCTATTTCATCTGCAATTGTTAATTCGGAAACAATGAGAAGTTGAGCAACATCACTATTAATCGCTTCAAGCAATGTTCTCACTACTTCATTTGGATAAACCGTTAAGTGAGCTTCCAAGGATTTTCCAATAACCTTTTCATTACGTGCTTCTTCCAAAGCTTTTTGAGCTTGACTGCGGAAGTTCATAAAGGCTGTCCAAGTATCCAACAGTTCTTCCTCATTAGGGAAAGTCTGCGCATCTGGCAATTCCGCTAACTGAACAAACTCTTCAGGTTCATGCTCTAAGTAAGACCAGATTTCCTCTGCTGTATGTGGAATAATAGGAGTCAACAATTTTGTAATGTTTACTAGAATATCATAAAAGACGGTTTGCATTTGACGACGTTCTAATGATTTAGCTGCTTCAATGTAAACAACATCTTTTGCAAAATCAAGATAGAAAGCTGATAAATCAACTGTCACAAAGTTTACAATTGCTTTATAAATATCTAAAAATTCAAAGTCCGCATAAGCTTTACGAATGGTCTTAATAAGTTGATTAAAACGAACAGTCATATATTTATCAACGGAGCGAAGATCATCGTAAGCAACAGTATCTTCTTTCGGATTGAAATCAGATGTATTGGCAATCAAGAAACGGAGGGTATTCCGAATCTTACGGTAAGTTTCAGAAACTTGGCTCAAAATATCCATAGAGATACGAACGTCGTTACTGGAGTCTACACTCGTTACCCAGAGCCGCAAGATTTCCACACCAAATTGTTTTTCAACATCACTTGGAGCAATCGTGTTGCCGAGAGACTTCGACATTTTCTCGCCTTTACCGTCCAAAGCAAACCCTTGTGAAAGAATTTGTTTATAAGGAGCCACACCATGATTTGCAACAGAAGTAATCAGAGAAGAATTGAACCAACCACGATATTGGTCTGAACCTTCAAGATACAGATCAGCAGGATAAGTCAATTCTGGGCGATTCACAACTACGCCATTCCAGGAAGAACCTGAATCAAACCACACATCCATAATATCTGTTTCTTTAGTGAATATACCATTCGGTGATCCTGGATGAGTAAATCCTTCTGGAAGTAAGTCTTTCGCTTCCCGTTGCCACCAAACAATCGAACCATGAACAGCGAAAAGTTCTGCTACATGCTCAATCGTTTCTTCTGTCATAATCGGTGTCCCATCCTCTGCATAGAAGATTGGAAGTGGCACTCCCCAAGCACGTTGACGAGAGATAACCCAGTCGCCACGGTCACGAATCATGTTGTAAAGACGCACTTTTCCCCATTCTGAGTGGAATTTAACCTTTTCAATCTCATCCAAGATTTCTTGACGGAATTTTGATACAGATGCAAACCACTGTGGTACGGCACGCCAGATGATTGGTTTTTTCGTACGCCAGTCAAATGGGTAAGAGTGAGAGATTTCTTCTTGAGCAAGGAGCAAGTCACCAAGTTTCTCAATAACAGTTGGTGCAACCTTGTCATAGAATTGGCCTTCAAAGTCAGGACCAGCATTTTCCATCATGATACCGCGTTCGTTAACAGTGACAAACACTTCCAAGCCGTTGGCAACACCGACATTATAGTCGTCCTCACCAAAGCCTGGTGCTGTATGGACAATACCAGTACCAGAATCTGTTGTAACATGGTCACCAAGGATGACAAGTTCTTCTACTTCAATATCCCACGGGTGTTCCGTCACGATGTGGTTCAACTCTTGACCACGGTAAGTAGCCAACACTTGAACATCAATCCAGCCAAATTTCTCAGATAAGCTATTCAACAATTCAGACGCTACAATAAACTTGCGAGTTTCACCTGCTGGCTGTACCAAAACATAATCAATATCTGCACCCACTGTCAACCCACGAGAAGCTGTGACGGTGAATGGAGTTGTTGTCCATACGACAATGTAAGTATCTGTATCTAGAACGCCTTTTCCATCTTTGACTTTGTTGGCGTAGTAAAGTGAAGTTGAAACCAAATCATGGTATTCAATCTCTGCTTCAGCAAGGGCTGATTCAGATGACCAAGACCAGTAAACTGGTTTCGCACCACGATAGATATAGCCTTTTTTCGCCATTTCTCCAAAAACACGAATTTGAGCAGCTTCATAGTCTGGAGTCAAAGTCACATATGGATGTTCCCAGTCACCTGAGACACCTAGGCGTTTGAAATCTTCACGTTGTTTATCCACTTGACTCAGTGCATAATCACGACAAAGCTTTAAATATTCTGCCAAATCCATTTCTTTTCGTTTCACACCTTGCTTCGCTAGAACTTGCTCGATTGGAAGACCATGCGTATCCCACCCTGGAATGTAAGGTGCATAATAGCCAGACATTGATTTTGAACGCACAATAATATCTTTTGAGATCTTATTCATAGCATGACCAACATGGATATTTCCATTGGCATATGGAGGTCCATCATGAAGTGTGAAATGCGGTTTTCCTTCATTCAATTCTTGACGGCGTTGATACAATTTTGCATCTTCCCATTCTTTTTGCCAAAGAGGTTCTTTATTCGGCAAACCAGCACGCATTGGAAAAGCTGTTTTTCCAAGATTAAGAGTTTCCTTTAATTTCATAAGTTCTCCTTTTTCATATTAGTAACATATTAAAATAAAAAAACCACAAATTCATCCAAAGGACGAAAATTCGTGGTACCACCTTCATTTAGACAAGAATAATATTCCTATCCCTCTTACTCGTAACGTGAGTTAGGCGCTAAATCTTACTGTTTTTCAGATCTAAGTTTGTAAAATGATAATCCTAACAAAAGGGATTACAGGTCTCTCACCGTCACCTGCTCGCTGCGAATATTTTGTTAGCATCTTGTTTTTACATTTTCTTATAAAATATCTACTGATTCTGTTGAGTTCTCATCATTTGTTAAATGCAAACCCAAAACAGACTCGTCTAAAGTTTCAAATGCTTGTGTTTCTGCTAATTCACGATTTGCTTCTTCAATGCGTTGCTGTAGTTCTTCTATTTCTTCCGGAGAAAATTGACGTGTCAGATCAATTTCATCTTCTTCTGCTGTCTCAACAACTTCCCCTAGAGCTGATTGAACAACTTCTTTAAAAGCTTCATCGCTTGTCTGCAAGTAAGTAGCTGTTGGACGAAGAATATCTTCCCATTCTGAAGAATTCACAATGCTTAATTGACTTTCAATTGTTGATTTTAAACGTTGGTGGAAGACACGCGTTTTATTTTTCAACTCTTCTGTTTCAACAGCCACTTTCTTAGCATTATCTGTCGCTTGACGAAGAATTTCATTAGCCTTGTATTTTGCCTCATCCAACAAATGTTGGGCTTCTTGCTCAGCTTTATGAACAATGTTTTCAGAACGGTCATTTGCCGCTTGTTTCACACGTTCTGCTGTATCTTGTGCAATCAATACAGACTGGCTAAGGGAATCCTTCATCTCGTCAAAGTAAGTCAAACGTTCTTCCAGATTTTTAATTTTTGACTCTTGCTCATGATTGACACGAACCAAATCTTCATAATCTTGGACAATGATGTCAAGAAATTCATCTACTTCGTCAACATCATATCCTCTAAATTTGTGAGCAAAAGCTTTATCTTTAATTTCTAATGATGTAATAGCCATATTTTCTCCTTACTTACTAGACAATAATTCAACAGTTAATTTGTACTTTCCATTTTTTGAAAAGCCATTTTCTCTTAAAACTTTTACTCTTCCATATCCTCGTACACTAATCAAGTCATTTAATAACAAATGATGACTAGGATTATCCAACATAGAATAATTTACCCTAACTTGCTTTGTTGCTATCAACTTAGTCGCAACACTTCGTGACAAACGAAATGAAGCAGCTAAGACTTTATCCAAACGCATACTAGAAACAAGCACATCTCTTAGCTTTGAATCTGCTTGAACAGCTATCAGTTGTGAAAAATCCACTTGTTTCAATTTTACAGATGTCTTTGCTATCCTTGAGATATGATCGATGAAAAATTGAGTAAATTTTCTATCTACCATAATTTGTACTCTACCAGAAGCAACAAGAATATCACCAAAAACTTTGCGCTCAATTCCTAATTGATTCAGCACTGTTCCCATTATTTGCGAATGGGTTAAGTGGTGAAATTTATTCGCATAGCTGATTTCTAACAGATCTATTTCAAAATCACTTACTTGCAACTCATAGTAGAGAGGAGCAATAATGACTTTAGCCAATTCACTCGTATAATAATCCGAACTTGAAAATATTTGCAATTGCAAATGATTTCCAAGATTCCGTAAAATTTCAACTTGGTGTGGATTCACAAACGAAGTTACTTCAAAAGAATAAGAATCCTCAACTCGCTGCATCTTTTCTAAGCTTTTATCAACAAATTCACGATCTTCTTCTGTAAAATGTTGGTATAAATGTTTAATATTCCTCATGAATTTAAGCTAAAAGCAAAAGAGCATTCAAAATGATGCCAGAAACCAAATTCAAAAGAAAGATAACGATAAGAATCGTCCAATCAAGACCAGCAAATTGTAAATTGAAACGTTGAAATGGTTTCAAAACAGGCTCTACTATCCGTAAAATCAACTGACCAAGTGATGTTTGATAGGCACCTGGAAACCAAGATAAGAGAGCATACACCACTAAAATAAATGAATACACTCTTACCAAATTATAAAGTATATTTACAATCCAAACCATGTTTTTATCTACGTTTCATATCAAAATCAAATTCGCCACTTTGTAAATCCTCAGGTAATTTCAAATCCTCAACATTTACAACAACATTGATTGGTGTTAAAAGGTACATTGTACTTGCAACTTTTTTTATATTTCCTGCAAGCACATAACGAGCACCATCCAAATAATCCAAACAACGACGAGCTTGCACTTCTGTCATATATTGAAAATCAATCAAAATGCTTTCATTAACAATTAACAAATCAACAATTTCAGTTGTTTCTTCATATTTTCTTGGATAACGAACATTGATTGTCACTTTGTCATCTGAAATTGTCCGATGTTGTGCCAATTCTTGCTGACGTGCATGCAGACGAGTAATGTTCTCATTTGCTCCCGACTTTGTAGAAGATTGTGAAGAGCTACTCGCTGTATGTACTAGTCTTTCTTTGGTAGGTGTAGATTGATTACTCACACGCGGTGGCAACTCTGGCGTTTGAACGCTTGCGTCTTCACCATCTTCTGTAAAGTAATCAATGAATTTATCAAATCTATCTTTAAGAGACATAATACTTTCCTATTTAAAAAATGCGGTACCAATTCTGACAAAAGTCGAACCATTTGCAATGGCTATTGCATAATCGCGGCTCATTCCCATACTTAAATCAGTAAAAGGCATGTTGGGTAACTGTTTACGTTGTAATCTTTTTTGTAATTGATTAGCTTGTTGGAAAATAGCATTTAATTCAGCCTCATTCGCTTCAAATGGTGCCATTGTCATCAAACCAACAATCTGAATCTTTTCAAGTTTTTCTAGCTCAGGTAAAATAGTATCAATTTCCTCTACAGTAAAACCATGTTTACTGGCTTCTTTGGAAATATTGACTTGTAAAAAGCATTTAATGATATGCTCTGCTCTTTTGTTGATTTCTTGAGCTAATTTTACTGAATCCAAGGCATGGAAATAGTCAACATAATTAATGACGTCTTTCACTTTTCGCCTTTGAAGCGTACCAATTAAGTGCCAAATCACATGTTCATCTTGTAGAGCCTGATATTTATCTAGAAACTTATCTACTCGATTTTCACCGATATGATGAATCCCTGCTTTAATCAGTTCTTTAGCAGTAGAGCTGTCAACATACTTGGTGACAGCTATTACTTCTACTGATTTTTCTGAGCGATTAACTTGTTGTGTAGCCTGTGCTACATTCTCCAAAATTTGAGATGTATTCTTTTCTAAATCCATTTTAGCGATTTTTAAAGAATGGTGGTGTTTCTAATTCATCGTCATCAGAACTAGTATCTTCATAACGTTCTACAGCTGGTGTAGTATTCGTTTCTGTTGAACGAACAATATTTTCACGACGCAAATCCCAGTCACCAAATGCTGAAACTTTTGGGCTTTCTGCTCGTTGATGGCTTGGCTTTGGTACTTCAAGATTTTCAGTCAAGTCAAAGTTACGATCGTAGCCTTGAGTTCCTCGAGAATTACGATTTCCACGAACTGCAGTTGAATAAGAATTTTGTTGAGCAACTGGGCGAACACCACTTACTCGATCAATTTTTTCTTGACGAACACCTGTTGCAACAACTGTCACACGAATTTCATCTTTCATACTATCATCAATAGATGTTCCTAGCCAGATATTCACACCATGACCAGCTGCCTGATTGACAATTTCTGATGCTTCTTCTGCTTCAATCAAAGTCATATCAAGCCCACCTGTAACATTTATGATAACATCTTCAGCTCCATCAATCGTTGTTTCAAGAAGTGGTGAATAGATAGCCTTACGCGCAGCTTCAATAACACGTTCTTCACCACTACCAATACCAATTCCCATAAGAGCATCGCCTTTATTTGCCATAACTGTTTTCACATCAGCAAAGTCAAGGTTGATAAGTCCTGGGCTTGTAATCAAGTCTGTAATTCCTTGCACACCTTGTCGAAGGACATTGTCTGCCTCGCTCAAAGCTTCAAGCAGAGGGGTTTTCTTATCAACGATTTCAAGCAAATTATTGTTTGAAATGATGAGAAGCGTATCTACATGCTCACGAAGTTCATTGATGCCTTCAATTGCAAAGTTCCCCCGCTTACTTCCTTCAAAGCCAAATGGACGAGTGACAACTGCAACTGTTAAAGCTCCCAGTCCTTTTGCAATACGAGCAATAACCGGTGCAGCACCTGTACCAGAGCCACCGCCCATACCAGCTGTAATAAAGACCATATCAGCTCCTGTAAGAGCTTCTGTCAATGTTTCTTCGCTTTCTTCAGCCGCTTTACGACCGATTTCAGGCTGTCCTCCAGCACCAAGACCACGCGTCAACTTTGGACCAAGCTGAATGACTGTTTCTGCTTTTGAACCACTAAGAGCCTGAACATCTGTATTGGCAGCGATAAATTCAACGCCTGATACTCCTTCATCAATCATGCGGTTAATGGCATTGCCACCACCACCACCGATACCAATAACTTTAATTACTGCTCCTTGTGTCGCAGCTGTATCAAATGAAAATGTCATAATGTATTACCTTCTCCTTTAATCAAACATATTACCAAGCAGATTTCGAACACGATCTGTCAATTTTTCTTTTGGCTGTTGAGATTGTGTTGGAAGTGGTTCTGGACGTTCAACTTCTTCTACTGCTTCATCAACCAAAGCCGCAGTTGGCTGTTGTGGTTGAGTAAAGCGTTGCAACGGATTGAACGACTGACTTTGCTGTGTTGAACGAGAGAATTCAACTGGCTGATGCCGTAAAAGTTCATCACCATGAACAGCAGCCTGTGCTAGAACATCAACTTCAGATAAGTTTCCTGCATACTCTGATAAACTAATAACATGGGCAAACGCTGGATTACGAATACCGATTTGATTTGGAACATATAATTTAACGGGAACACCGAAAACTTCTTGTGCCAATTCAACCACGCCCGGCAAAATCGCACCGCCTCCAATAATAACAATACCACCTGGAAGCTCTAATAAATGTCTTCTCTCTAAATCTTGCTTGATTTGTTCAAAGATATGTTTAACACGCGCTGAAATAATTTCTGCTAAATAACGCTCTGTCACTTCAACTGGTTCCACTTCACCAATTACTTCCACTTGGAAAGACTCATTGCTAGCGGCAGGTACGTATGCTTCTCCATAGTTAAACTTCAAGCTCTCTGCCAACTTCTTAGATGTTTTTAAAACCTTAGAGATGTCTTTTGTAACATATTCGCCACCTTCTTGATAGATATTGGTAAATTGTAATTCTTGATTGCGAACAGAAGCTGCAGTTGTTTGGCCGCCCCCCATATCAATGACAGTTGCACCAAACTCACGCTCTCCTTCATTCAGAACGGATTTTGTCATAGCGAGCGGAGAAATGATAATGTTTTCAACTTGAACTCCTGCACGCTCAACCGTTTTTCTCAAATTATGAAGAATAGTACGTGGACCTGTATATAGAAGACCACGCATTTCTAAACGAATTCCCATCATTCCGCGAGGATCACGAATTCCTTGAAAACCATCTACGATGAATTCCTCTGGAATAAAGGTAATAACTTCCCGGTCTGGAGTCATACTTTTTGTCAAAGCAGATCGTACAACATTTTCAACATCTGCATCTGTAATTTCTTTCGTTTCACTTGTCACAGGAATCATACCTTGTGTTGCTTCAATCTGTAACAAGTTAGCAGGCAAACCAACATTCACCAACTTAATTGAAATCCCTGCTTTTTCCTCTGCTTGTGAAATTGCAGACTTTATAGCACTTGCTGCTGCTTCGATATCTACAATGATACCATCTTTGACACCAGCACTTTTGGCGTTACTAACCCCAATTACATTTAATTCATTGTTTACGTGTTCTACTACCAAGACCTTAATGGAGCTTGTTCCGATATCTAATCCTGTAAAAAAGCCATCTCTAGCCATTAGACCATTCCTCTCTGTTTACCAAGTTTCTCACTTATCAATTTAACTATCAAAAAAGTATAGTTATTCAAAGCATATTATAACATAAAAATTTAAAAAGTGGTTAGATTTTCTGCATTATTTTAGCTAATTCGATAACTAAATATCCCTGCTTCCATATCCACAATACTTGCTTCGGTTAATTGTGGTTTAATTTTTTCATAATAAGGTAGCTTTTTGGCCACTTCTGACAGAGGAACTATAATTTTATTTCCATCTGTCATCATGAGAGTCAACAAATCCTCGGTCGCTTTACTTGGTGTATGCTGAACTGTTTGAATTTCCGATTTGATCGTATCGGAAATACCTGCTAATTGTCGCACAAATTTCTTAAGCATAGCTTTATCTGAAAAATCAAGTCTAATATAACTTTTAGGTAATTGTGATTTAGTAACTGGGTTAGCAATTTCTTCTCCGCTAGATAATACTGGAAAATATTGCTCTCCAGAATAATCATAAGCGACAACTTTATATTCTGTCACTTTAATTTTGAATGTAATGGGGAACCGGTACGTTATTTCTGCCTTTTCAGCCCATAAATTTGACTGTTTGATATTCTTAGCATGGGCTTTTTGGCTCAAATAGGTTGTCAAGGTGTAATCCTCTTTTTGAATACTAGAAGCCTCCAGAACCTCTGTTTTGGACAGTTGTTTATTCCCCGTCACCTCTATATTCTTTAATTTTGAATAAGGACTAATAAAATAAACAGCTAAAATCAACAAAACAGAACTGAGAATCAAGACTGGAAGAGCACGGTAAACATGACGAGGAGCAATTTTTTCTCTAGTCTCTTTTTCATTTTGTTTGGCTTGTTTGCGCTCTGCTTTCTTCTTTTTTCTCAAGTCTGTTTTATCAAGAGGCTTATCTTGTTCTTCCTCAGAGAACTCTGTACTAGTGGATTCTTCCAAGTCTTCTGATTCTGCTTTTTGAGTATCAGATGTTACTTCTGGCTTTTCATCTTCCTCGCCTGCATCTAATTTCTCAGGATTTGGCAAATGCTGCTTTTTTTGCTCTGCCAGTTCTTTCTCTTTTTCAGCTTCTTCTTGAGCTTTTTTTTCAAGATATTCCTTGTTTCTTTTTTGCCACTCAGAAAGTTTTCCTGTCTCTTGTCCTTTCTGATCCTCTTGCTTCTTTTTTGTCATTTTCTTCCTTTATCTATGTCATTTTTTAAAAGGTTATAAAATTCATCTAACGATTTTATTTCTTGAGACTGTTTCATGGTTCGTTCATACATTTCTTTCCGCTCAAGCATTTCGGCAATCACTTTTTGTAGATTTTCAAAGTTTAGTTGACCCTCGTCCAACTTCTTAGCATAGCCTTTTTTTACAAAATAATCTGCATTTTCAATCTGATCACCACGACTTGCTTCTCGTCCCAAAGGAACAATCACATGGAGTTTTGCCATAGCCAATAACTCAAAAATAGTATTAGATCCGCCACGTGTTATAACGACATCTGCTAAGTTCATCAATGGTTGATAGAGATCTGTCACATAGGCAACCCGATAGAGATGATTGGATAATTCATCTAAATGAGCATCTCCTGATAAATTGATAACATTGTAGTGCTGAGTTAATTCTATTTTATTTTCCGTTACCAAATCATTAAAGACCTTAGCACCAGCCGATCCACCAACAAACAGAAGGGTCGGAAGATTTTTATCAAAATGTTGCTGAATCCTTTGAACCTGCTCATTTGGTGCAGTTATTTTTTCTCCTACTTTTGTTACAGCTCCTACATGTTCAATTTTTGTCAAAGCATGAGCTTGTTCAAAAGTCGAATACATTTTCGTAGCACATTTGTAAGCAATTTTATTGGCCAAACCAATCGAGAGGTCTGACTCATGCACATAAACTGGTACTCTAGATAAACGCGCTGCAATGACAGGAGGAACCGATACAAACCCCCCTTTGGAAAAGAGAACTTGTGGACGAACTTTTACCATAATCCCTAAAGATTGTAAAATCCCCCACGTTACTTTGAAAATATCCAACATATTTTGCCAAGAAAAATAGCGACGTAATTTCCCTGTTGCTATAGAATGAAATGTGATATCCAAACCCGACTTCTTGATTTCTTGGTATTCAATTCCGTGCTTATCACCAATATAGTGAACTTGCCAGCCTGCGTCTAGGAATTTTGGAATGAGCAAAAGGTTTAGCGTCACATGACCAACTGTTCCTCCGCCTGTAAATATAATCTTTTTCATCTTAACCCTTTAATTCTTCAAATGTTGTAATAAATTCATCGCCCCGAACTTCAAAATTTGGATACATGTCCCAGCTAGCATTTGCAGGACTGAGCAGAATAATGTCGCCTGCTTGAGCTTCAGCAAAAGCTTTTCTAGTTGCATCTTTCACATCAGTAGCATCAATATAGCTAACATCTGCTTTAGCCGCTGCTCTCTTGACACGTGCTGCGGATTCTCCAAGAATAATCATTTTCTTCAATCCTTGAATATCTGGGATCAATTCGTCAAATTCGTTGCCACGATCCAGTCCACCAGCAATCAAGATAACCTTGCTATTCTCAAAACCAGATAAGGCTTTTTGTGTTGCTATAATATTTGTGGATTTGCTGTCATTATAAAATTTTACATGGTTCATTTCACCAACATATTGAAGGCGGTGTTTAACGCCACCAAAACCTGCCAATGTTTCTTTGATGACTTGATTTTCAATGCCACGTAGTTTTGCAACTGCAATAGTTGCGAGGGCATTTTCAACATTATGACTCCCTGGCACACCAAGCTCATCAGCTGCCATAATTGCCTCCCCACGAAACATCAAAACATTTCCCTCTAAGTAAGCACCATCTACTCTTTCTTTTGTTGAAAAGGGTACGACAGTCGCCTGTGTCTTTGCAGCCAACTCTTTCGCTAATGTTTGGTTGAAATTCAATACAAGAAAATCCGTTTTAGTCATATTGTTTTGAATGTTCCACTTAGCCGCTACGTATTCCTCAAAAGAGTCATGATAATCAATATGAGTTGGCATCAGATTGGTAATCACTGCAATTTTTGGATGAAAGGTTTCAATGCCCATGAGTTGGAAAGAAGACAACTCCATGACCAAAGTATCATTTTTTGTTGCAGTTGTTGCAACTTGACTGGCTGGAAAACCAATATTCCCAGAAAGCAAACCATTTTGACCACCTGCAGTCAAGACTTCCGCAATCATTGTTGTTGTCGTTGTTTTTCCATTAGAACCCGTAATCCCAATAATTGGAGCATCTGAAATCAAATAGGCCAGTTCAACTTCAGTTATAACTGGAATTTTCTTTTCCAAAGCTCTTGCTACCATAGGATTGTCATAACGAATACCAGGATTTTTGACCATCAATTCAAACTCTTCATCCAAGAGTTCCAAAGGATGCCCACCTGTTACAACTTTGATTCCTTCTTCAAGGAGAGACTGAGCAGCAGGATTTTCCTCAAATGGCTTCCCGTCATTCACTGTAACAATCGCTCCTAACTTATCTAATAAACGAGCAGCAGATTCACCAGACTTGGCCAAGCCTAAAACTAAAACTTTCTTATTTGCAAAATTTGTAATGTGCTTCATAACACGCCTCTTTTTAATTCTTCTGTCTCTATTTTACCTTTTTTTCAGAAAATAAAAAAGCCTTTATGGCTTTTTATTCTTATCTGTCACGAAGTTTTGAGTGAAACGATATTTTTTTATCTTTTTGTGACAATTTTGAAATATCACGTAGCGAAAAATATGCTACGCCAATCATTGCAATTCCTATGAAAAATTCAGACGGTAATTGAAAAATCTGAAATACTGCTAATCCTAATAAAATGATAAAGGCTACTAGGGCAATCACTAAAACTACTACATTTAAAGTCCCTTTAATACTTTGCGGAGCAGCAAAAATGTAAAATAACAGAATGAGAATTCCAAAGATTAAATAAAACATTTCTGCTCCTTTCTAGCCTATTTGCTTCTTTAATACATTAGCAACGAAGCAAATCGTTCTTTCATTATTCAGCTGATTTTTTCTTTTTAGCAGCTTTGGCACGTTGATTTTTATCAAGAATTTGTTTCCGCAAACGGATCGATTCTGGTGTCACTTCCATGTATTCGTCATCATTCAAAAATTCGAGTGATTCTTCCAATGTCAAAATACGAGGTGTTTTTATAACCGCTGTTTGATCTTTCGTTGCAGAACGTACATTAGTCATTTGTTTGGCTTTTGTAATATTGACCGTCAAGTCGTTTTCACGTGAATTTTCACCAATAATCATTCCTTCGTAAACTTCTGTACCTGGATTGACAAAAATGGTTCCACGTTCCTCAATAGACATGATTGAATAAGTCGTTGCTTTTCCTGTATCAATCGAAACAAGAGCTCCGCGACGACGACCGCCAATCTCACCTGGAATCAATGGTAGGTATTGGTCAAAAGTATGGTTCATAATCCCGTAACCACGCGTCATAGAAAGGAATTCAGTTGAGTACCCAATCAAACCACGTGCAGGAACAAGAAAAATCAAACGAGTCTGTCCATTTCCTGTTGATACCATATCTAGCATTTCACCTTTCCGTTCAGAAAGACTTTGGATAACCGAACCCTGATATTCTTCTGGAGTGTCAATTTGCACACGCTCAAATGGCTCACATTGTACTCCATCTATTTCTTTGACGATAACTTCTGGGCGCGATACTTGTAACTCATAACCTTCACGGCGCATGGTTTCGATTAGGATTGATAAGTGTAATTCTCCACGACCTGACACAATCCATTTATCTGGTGAGTCAGTCGGATCCACACGAAGTGAAACGTCCGTTTGCAATTCAGCCTGCAAGCGTTCTTCAACTTTCCGAGACGTTACCCATTTCCCTTCACGACCAGCAAATGGTGAATTGTTCACTAAGAAAGTCATTTGCAGTGTTGGCTCGTCAATGTGAAGAATCGGCAATGGTTCTACCACATCCGTCGGAGTAATGGTTTCACCAACGAAGATATCTTCCATACCAGATACAGCAATCAAATCACCTGCTTTGGCTTCGTCAATTTCACGACGCTCTAGCCCAAAGAAACCAAATAACTTGGTAACACGAAAGTTTTTCGTTGTGCCATCTAGTTTAGAAAGAGTAACTTGGTCACCAACTTTCACCGTTCCGCGGAAAACACGACCAATCCCGATACGCCCCACAAAGTCATTGTAGTCCAAAAGAGAAACTTGGAATTGAAGGGGCTCATCTGAGTTATCAACTGGTGCTGGGATATGATCAATAATTGTATCAAAAAGTGGTGCCATAGTGTGTTCTTGGTCAGCCGGATCATCTGACATAGAAGATGTCCCATTAATAGCTGAAGCATAAACAACTGGGAAATCTAATTGGTCATCGTCAGCACCAAGTTCAATGAAAAGTTCAAGAACTTCATCCACGACTTCCGCTGGACGAGCTGATGGTTTATCAATCTTATTTACTACTACAATTGGTACAAGATCTTGTTCTAAAGCTTTTTTCAACACAAAGCGAGTTTGTGGCATAGTTCCTTCATAAGCATCAACAACTAGAACAACCCCATCAACCATTTTCATGATCCGCTCAACTTCTCCACCAAAGTCCGCGTGCCCTGGCGTATCCATAATATTGATGCGAACACTATTATAGGCAACAGCTGTATTCTTGGCGAGAATGGTAATCCCGCGTTCCTTTTCAAGATCGTTGGAGTCCATTGCTCGTTCTTGCAACTCTTTACGCTCATCCAATGTATGTGATTGCTTAAGCAACTCATCAACCAAGGTTGTTTTCCCGTGGTCGACGTGAGCAATAATAGCGATATTGCGAATGTCTTCTCTTAATTTTGTCATTTTGTCCTCTATATCTTATGTTTTATTTCTAACTGAACAATTATATCACAGATTGAGGTAAAAAACACGGTTAAACCAGGTGTAAATGTTTTCATTAAAAAATCAATCTTCTCCAATTTTATTTCCATTTCTTATCACAAAAAATTATGGTATGATAAGAAAAAATTCAAGGGAAATGATATGCGTTTAGATGTCCTACTAGCTCAAGCTCACATTAGCCGTAAAAAAATGAAGCAAGCTCTCCTAAAAAAGAAAATCTTGGTAGATGACTGCCCTGCTCGAAAACTTAGCCAAAATGTTGATACAGGCTTGCAGACGATTACAATAGAGGCACAACCTATCTTCATCAATTCACATCAATATTTTATGATGAATAAGCCACTTGGTGTTGTGACTGCTAACTCTGATAGGAAACACCAAACCGTTCTGGATCTCATCAGACCTGAAGACTTCAATGAAGACCTATATTCTGTTGGTCGACTTGATCGAGATACCTGTGGATTGCTGTTAATCACTGACAATGGTCCACTCGGTTTTCAACTACTACATCCTCAGTATCACATCACAAAAATGTATGAGGTAGAGGTTAATGGTCTCCTAGATAACCAGATGATAAAAGCCTTTCAAAAGGGGATTGTTTTTCTTGATGGAACAATTTGTAAACCAGCTCTACTTACAATTCATTCTTCTACTCCAAACAAAAGTACTGCGACAGTCACTATTTCTGAGGGAAAATTTCATCAAATCAAAAAAATGTTTTTGACTGTCGGTGTCAAAGTTACTTCTCTTAAACGGACTCATTTTGGAGCTTTTGAGTTAGACCCAAACTTAGCCACAGGAGAATATCGAGCATTCAACCAATCAGAACTCGAAATAGTGAAGCACTACCTAGAAAAAAGCTATTAAAAGTGAGCAATCCTTTTAGATTACTCACTTTTAACTTTTCCTTTCCATCCATCTAGTCCTGTAGAGAGGATGTAAATATTTTGATAACCTTGCTTTTTCAATAGAATAGCTGCATTCATCACACGTTGTCCACGACTATTTTCATATAGTAAAACAGCCTTGTCCTTACGAATCGCTCCTAAGCTTGTTTTTAATTGCTGTGACGGAATATTTCGTGCCCCTAAAATATGTTTATGACGAAAATCGGCTGGATCTCGTAAATCAATCAACTGACCTTGACGAATCATATCACCAAATTCCGCATTATCTACCACTTTAGCCGCACGACGGACACGTACATAGTTAAAGCCCATCCATCCTAACATTCCAACAATAATTGCCAATAAAATCCAGTTTAACATGTTTTCTCCTCATTCTTTTTCAAATATTGTAATTCTAATCGATGCTCTCTTCGTAAGATGCTTTCAGCTTCTAGATAGTCTAGTTTTTCTATCAAGCCTGCATCGTAAATCCTCTCTAGCTCAATTTTCATCATTTCAATATCATACAAGCGCTTCCCCATATAGATAATAATGCCAAAACTTTTGAGGTATTGCTGTACATCATAAAGTGTTTTCATGAGCCTTATTTTACCAGAATTTTAAGAGTATTTCAAGGTTAAAAAGAGGATGTTTATCTCTTTAAGCATTCAAAAACAGACAAAAAAGCCACCGAATTTGGTGACTTCTATAGGGAGATTATTATGAAAAAGAAAAGTTTAGGATTTTATCAAATAAAGTTAGGAGGTCTTCATCTGATGGTATTAGTATAACGCTATCTCCTTAAACTTATCTTAAACTCTAAAAAATTTTTTTAATTTATTTTCTACTTTCAAAATTCTATTTACAATCCTGGAACTTGTCCAATTTCTGCTGTCAACATCCAAATGTTCTTTTCCAAATCGGCTTTGGCACCAACAAAAATATCGTTCGTTACATCATCTCCTTCTTCATCTGTTACGTCCAGAGCTTTTTGGTAAAGACCCACCAAGTAACGGAAGATTTCGATGACACGTTCCAAACTTTCTTCTACACTCTTGCTAAATTTTCCTTCTTTTTCTTCAATATTGCTGTGTTGGATGAATTCACTCAAAGTTGAATATGGAGTTCCGCCCAGAGTAATCAAACGTTCACTCACTTCATCCAAAGTTGTATCCAAGGATTCCATATATTCATCCATCTTAGGATGCCAAACCATGAAACCAGCTCCACGCATGTACCAATGTACTTGGTGAAGAGCAATACGAGCAGTGTATAAATCTGCTACCGCTTGGTTCAATACCACTTTTGTTTTGGGAAGAGACTTATTCAAAGATCCAACACTTGAGAAAGTTGCAACATCCTTGACTGCTTCGTTGTTTATTTTAATCATTTTCTTTACCTCACTTTATTTAGAATGATTCTAATTTTTATTATAATTTAATTATAATGTTTCTAAATAAGAAAGTCAACTAATTAAACTCATAAATTTCTTTTATTAGAGAAGTTGCAATTTTTTAGAATAATTTACGAATAAAAAAGTATGATTCATTTTTATTTTTTCTTGGTTGGAAGTATTGTAGCTTCCTTTTTAGGACTGGTCGTTGATCGCTTTCCTGAACAGTCTATTATCACACCTGCTAGTCATTGCAACATTTGTGGACAGAAATTAGCACCTCGTGATTTAATTCCTGTTCTTTCACAGCTTATCAATCGGCTGCGTTGCCGTTTTTGCAACTCAAAAATTCCCATCCGTTACATCCTTCTAGAACTAACTGGTGGCTGTCTCTTTCTTGCAACATCTTTAGGTTATCTAAACATCAACCGGCTCGTTTTGCTTGCAATGGGAATGACCTTATCCCTTTATGATCAAAGAGAACAGGAATATCCTATCCTCATTTGGTTGTTCTTTCATCTTCTTCTCCTATTTTTGGTAGGTTTTAATCTTCTAATGATTAGTTTTTTAGCCCTTGGGATTTTGGCTCACTTCGTTGATTTACGTATCGGTGCAGGAGACTTTCTTTTTCTGGCATCTTGCTCAACTATTTTTCATCTGACTGAAGTTCTTCTCATTATTCAAATTGCTAGTATCATTGGTCTGCTCCTTTTTGGTTTAAAATCAAAAAAAGACAGGTTAGCCTTTGTTCCCTGTCTTTTCTGTGGTAGCAGCATCCTGATAATGATACAATTTATCGTTCTTCACCAAAATGCCTTATGATTTATTTGAGAGTTGCTTTACCAAAAATTTATAAAATAGAAAAGCTAGATATCCGCCTAATGTATTTGTCCATAAGTCATCTATTTCAAAAACACGATTGGCATCAATTAAAATATCTAGTAAAATCTGTGTGCATTCGATAAACAAGCTCATTGAAAAACTGGCAAATAGCACACGCTTAGCGCTCCTCATCTTAGGAAAAAGCCAGAGAAGTTGAAAAATCAGTGGGCTAAGCAGAAAAATATTCATTATATTTTGTACAAAAACCTTAATTAATTGAAAGAAAGAAGTAATTTGCCCAAGATTGATAAAAGAATTAAAAGGAATGAGAAGCACTACAATACGACCAAACTGCTGAATCCCCGGCGTCCCCATTCCCTTTTCTGGCACTTGAGGGAGAAAACACATTAGACATAATAATAAAATGTAGAAAATGCTTCCCCAAGTAAGAAAAGTACGTCCCTTAACGGTTAATTCACCATCTGTTTTCAATAGATTGTTCAATTTAAGCATGCTTGGTAAGAGCTTTCTCCTTGTCCTGCTTCATGGTGTTTGAGCGCAATTGACCGCAAGCTGCATCAATATCCGTACCATGCTCTTGACGAACAACACAGTTAATGCCATTCTTTTTCAGAGTATCGTAGAAAGCCATTACACGTTCTTTGGGACTGCGACTATATTGATCATGTTCGCTAACTGGATTGTAAGGAATCAAATTGACATACGATAGCTTTTTGATGTTTTTGAGCAATTCAGCTAATTCCAATGCCTGCTCTACTCCGTCATTGACTTCATTTAACATAATATATTCAAAGGTCACTCGGCGGTTGGTCGTTTCAATATAATATTCAATTGCCGCAAATAACTTCTCAATTGGAAAGGCACGATTGATTTTCATAATGCTGGAGCGCAATTCATTATTGGGTGCATGAAGAGAAACAGCTAAATTAACCTGCACTCCTTCATTTGCAAAATCACGAATTTTATGCGCTAATCCAGAGGTTGAAACCGTAATGTGACGAGCCCCAATAGCCAGTCCCTTGTCATCATTGACGGTTCGCACAAATTTGAGAACATTGTCATAGTTATCAAAAGGCTCTCCAATCCCCATGACCACAATATGACTAACTCGCTCACCTTGTCCTCGCTCATCAAAATATTTTTGTACCAACATAATCTGAGACATAATCTCTCCGTTATTCAAGTCACGCTGCTTTTTAATCAGCCCGCTGGCACAAAAAGTACAGCCAATATTGCAGCCCACTTGCGTGGTTACACAGACTGAAAGACCGTAATGTTGCCGCATAAGAACTGTCTCAATCAACATGCCATCTGGCAATTCAAACAGATATTTCACTGTTCCGTCTGCTGATTCCTGCACAATTCGTTGCTTCAGTGGATTCACAACAAATTCATCTTCTAATTTTGCCAACAAATCCTTTGAAATATTGCTCATTTCTGCAAAAGATTGAACTCGTTTGCGATAGAGCCACTCCCAAATCTGAGCAGCTCGAAATTTCTTTTCTCCTTTACTTTCTATCCAATTTATCAAGTCTTGACGAGTCAAACTATAAATTGATGGTTTCATGTTCTTCCTCTCTATACCAGCTCCCAGTTTTTGCTATTTTTGACGAATAACAAAGTGACGTTGATTGTTTGTCTGCTGCTTTCCCTCATTCTGTCTTTTTGTTCTCTGTTTTTGGCGTCTGCTACGCTGACGATTTTCACGTTTAGGTTGTTCCTGCTCTTTACGGAAACGAGCTTTCTTAGATCGGCGTGGTTTGATTTCATTTTCTTTTTTGTGGTGAGATTTTTTATCAAATGATGCACGACGCGGTTTCAAATTTTCCAAGACAAAATAAGCACAACCATAATTGCAGTATTCTAACAAATAATCTTCTAAGCGACTGATTTTTTCCTCGCTTTCATTTGCCTTGTCATCTTTATAAAATCCACGCAAACGCAACTGCTCGTTGCCCCAGTCGCCAACAATATAATCAAATTTTGTTAAAATATCTGAAAAACGCTGATTAAAAGCTGTGACATCAAAACCTTCTTTGTAGTTGTCCACCAACTCAAATTCAATTGTCTCAGCCATCACTTTTGTTCCTATTTGCCGAAATTCCGGTCCAGGAAATTTATTGTAATTATATAATTCAGGTGCAATTTCTTTTCGCATAGTTATCCTTTATAAACGTTATTTACTTGTATTATCTTATTTTACCATAAAAAGAAGTGTTTTTGACAGTTGAAATATGGAATGAAAAAAGGGAATGGGACAAAAATCGATATTTCGTAAGAAATCGATTTTATCGCCTCACCCCCGGCAAAGTTGAGTAAGTCTGCAAAAGCCGATAGCCTCAGCACATTAGAAATTACTCAACTATTGCATTGTATTCTTTGAAACTGAAGACCTTCGTCTCAGTCTCATATTGCCAACTGGTTCTTTTAGTTTTCTTCATTATTTAAGATTTTTTAGTACTTTTGAGGTAATCAATTGCGTCTTGCAAGGTCTTGACAGGTACAATTTTCATTTTAGTTTTAATTTCTTTAGCAGCTGCCAAAGCTGTCTCATAGTTTGTTTTCGCTTTAGGATTGGATTTTTTCACTTCCTTGGTGACTGGATTATTTGGCGCAAAGAAAATTTCTGCGCCATTTTTAGCTGCTGAAACAACTTTTTTATCAATCCCACCAATATCACCAACTTTTCCTTCACGGTCAATCGATCCTGTCCCAGCAATATTTCTGCCATCTCTCAATGTCGGGTCTGCAATCTGTGTATAAATCGCCAAGCTAAACATCAAACCCGCACTTGGTCCACCAATCCCAGCTGTTGAAAATTCAATTGGTATATTACTTGTGACTTCTGTTCGGTCAATTAAGCTAATACCAATCCCATTTTTCCCATTTTCAAGTTTGATAATTTTACCTATAGCAGATTTTTTCTGACCGTCTTCTACATAGTTCACCTTGACCTTGCTGCCAATTTTCTGTGAGCCTACATAATCAATCAAATCTTTTGAACTGTTGAAAGTCTTATCATTCACGCCTGTCACAGTATCTGCAATATTTAGAATCCCTTTAAAGGTTGAATTCTTGGTAACTTGCAACACATAAACACCCAAATATTTCAAACTAATATCCTTGCCTGCTTTTTTTAACCCTTGATATTTGGCTAAGTTTTGTGATGTTTCCATATAAAATTGATTGATTCGCATATATTCTTTATCAGAAGTTCCGCCAGTCAGATCTTTCGCCGAATAAATATCTGTAAAAGGAGTCAACCAAGCATAAACCAAATGAGCAAAGGTTGCATGCTGAATCCCAACAGTGACAAAGTTATAAGAACCTTTTTCCTTATCCACTTTATTATCTACACGTAATACTTGCCGAACATCTGCTGCACCACCTGGCACCTCAATGTAATAAGGCAGAGGAACTATAAAAGACATGAACAGTAGAAGCAGCCCTACTACAGCCACTATCGGCCATTTTTTAAATTTAGTTCGTGATTTTTCCATGTTGTTTCTTTAACTCCTTTACGACACTTTCGGGCACATACTTTGAAACATCCTGCTCAAAAGCAATCAATTCACGAATTCTTGATGAGCTGAGATGCTGATAAGCTGGGGTGCTAATCAAAAAGATGGTATCCAATTCAGGTGCCAATTCATGATTGAAAAAGTTGAGCTTTCCCTCATAATCCAAATCTTGGCTATTCCGTAATCCCCGTACAAGAGTTGTCACTCCTAATCTTCGTGCCACTTCTACTGCTAATTCGTCATGAGAAATGACAATTTTAACATTATCCAAATGAACTAGAGCAGCTGCTATCATTTTTTCTTTCGCTTCAATACTAAAAAAACTCGTTTTCTCAAGATTATAAAAAATACCAACATAAAGACAATCAAAGAGCTTGCTAGCTCGCTCAATCAAGTCAACATGCCCCTTTGTAATCGGGTCAAAAGAACCCGTAAATAATCCAATTTTATCTGACATAAACCGTCACCTTTGAAATTCCATATATTTTTTGCTTCCAGATACCTAACCCTGCGATTTCTTCTGGTAAATCCACCGACTTGTCTGTCTCACAAACAACCAGTATATCATCACTCAAAAGCTCTCGTTCAGCCAATTTTTCAATATCTGCAGCAATCTGCTCTTTTGCATACGGCGGATCTAACAAAACTAAGTCAAACTGCCCTGCTAGTAATTCAAGTGCTCGATTAGACTCCATTTTAAGAAGTTCAAACCGCTTTTCTTCTTTAGTCATCTTGATATTTTGGCTGATAATCGCTTGCGCTCTGCGCTCTTTTTCAACCAAAACAGCCGATGCTATGCCTCGCGAAATAGCTTCAATAGCGAGACTACCACTTCCAGCATACAAATCTAGAACCCGCCCTCCATCAAAATAAGGACCAATCATATTAAAGATAGCTCCCTTAACTTTATCGGTCGTTGGTCTAGTCGTTTTACCTGCTAACGTTTTGAGAGGACGTCCCCCATATTTCCCTGCAACAACTCTCATAAAGAATATTATAACAAAATCTCTAAAGAATGTATCAGTTTTTCTTCTGTGATAGCTGTAAATCAATTGTTTTTTCTGTCCTACTTTTGGAATACAGCTCAAATATGATGATTTCTCAATACAGTTTTTTGCAATTAACTCAAGATAATTGCAAACCAAACAAAAATCCCCTGATATAAATCAGAGGACCGATTGATTATCTCACTTCAAGCAAGCCAACGTCACCATCTTCACGACGATAGAGAACATTGGTTGTGTTGTCTTCTACATCAGTATAGATGAAGAAATCATGTCCCAATAAATCCATTTGAAGAAGAGCTTCTTCTAAATCCATTGGTTTTAAGTCTATTTGTTTTGAACGTACCACTTTTGCAGGTGCAGCTTCTACTTCTTCAATAACAGCGTCTGTAAATAACTGACTAGTTGATTTTTTATTACGGTTTTTACGTTCAATTTTTGTTTTATTTTTACGAATTTGACGTTCAATTTTATCTGTCACCAAATCAATAGAACCATACATATCTTGGGAAACATCTTCTGCACGAAGAGTGATAGAGCCAAGTGGGATGGTTACTTCAACCTTAGCTGTCTTTTCACGATATACTTTCAAGTTTACACGAGCATCCAATTCTTGATCAGCTTGGAAATATTTCTCGATTTTTTCAAGTTTAGAAACTACGTAATCACGAAGCGCTTCTGTTACTTCTAGATTTTCACCACGGATACTATATTTAATCATATAAGTACCTTCTTTCTAAGCATTTTGTTTTTCTTTACTTCATTATAACGCTTTCATTTTTTTTTTTGCAAATTTTTTGTTATCTTGCTAATGAAAATGTCAAAATTTCTTTCACACCCGCTTCCACTAAAATATCTTTGGCAAGTTGTAAGGTTGCTCCTGTGGTATAAATATCATCTATCAAAAGAATTTTTGCTGGAAGTGTAACCTTGTCTTTTACTTTAAAGCACTGCTGGCTCTGCAATCGCTCCTCTCTCATCTTGCTTGATTGAGCAATTGTATCATATTTTTCTAAAATTTCCTTAAATTGCAACTTTGTACCCTCAAGAAAAGCTGTTACTTGATTAAACCCTCTTGCTTGATACTTTTCTACACTCACAGGAATTGGCACGAGCGTATAATCGCTATAATTTTTTAATTCTTGATGCAAAACTTCAGTAAATACAGAAGAAAGAGCATAATCTCCTTGAAATTTATATTGACTAAAGAAGTTTTTCATAGCTTCATTATAGACAAAACAACTCTTATGGCAAACTTCTTTTCCTTTCTTTGTCCACACATCACAGTCTATGCAGATTTCATCTATTCCGTCACGATAGCACTTAGGGCAATGTTGCGCTGAAATACGCTGGAATTTTTCAAAACAAGCATCACAAGCTTTTGCTTTGGGCTTCTTCAAAGTCAGCAAATCACAAAATGTTAGCTTTTCATCAAGTAGACTTTCACATAACAGACAGTTATTCATAAACCAGCCTCCTGATTCATCTCCCGAATTTCTTTAATAGCTTTTTCTATCGCCATAGTTGTACCATCATGAAAAAAGATTAACTCGCCTGTTGGTCGCTCCATACTACGACCAACACGACCAGCAATTTGTACCAAAGCGCTGCGACTAAACAGACAATGGTTAGCTTCCACCACAAAAACATCTACACAAGGAAAAGTCACGCCACGTTCCAGAATCGTCGTTGATATTAAGATTGTGATTTCTTTTCGACGAAATTTCTCTACAACATCTAGTCGATTTTCAGTCGTCGAAGCAACAAAGCCAACTTTTTCATTAGGGAAATTGTTTTGGAGAACCTCTGCAAATTCTTGTCCTCTTTTAATCTCAGAAGCAAAAATGAGAAGAGGAAAACCTGTTTTTCTTTGCTTTTTAACAAATTGTTCCAACTTAGGAACTAGCTTTTTTTGATTCAAGTATTTTTGAAAATTTTCCAACCAAACTTTTCGAGGAACAATTAAAGGGTTACCATGAAAACGTCTAGGGAGACTTAAGCGGCTTAACTCTCCCTTGCTAACTCTTTTGTCCAGCTCATCTGTGGAGGTTGCTGTCAAGAAAATTTTCGTGCCTTGTTCTTTGACTGCTTGATGAACCGCATGATAAAGCATTGGATTGTCTACATAAGGAAAGGCGTCCACTTCGTCAACGATGAGCAGATCAAATGCTCGGTAAAATTTGAGAAGCTGATGCGTTGTGGCAATTACGAGAGGACTGCGAAAATACGCTTCTGATTCGCCATGCAGAAGTGAAATATCACAAGCAAAATCTATTTTCAGTCTACGATAAAGTTCTAAACAGACATCAATTCGTGGGCTAGCCAAGCAGACGGCCCCGCCTTGATCAATAACTTGTGCTACCACCTGATAGATCATTTCTGTTTTTCCAGCTCCCGTGACTGCATGAACCAGGCTATCTTTTCGCTTGGCAACTGCCTCTACAAGACCTTGAGAAACCTTAGCTTGGTAATCTGTTAACCTTCCTTGCCATTTCAAGACATCCGCTTTAGGAAACTCTTCCTGTGGAAAATAGTAGAGTTCTTCATCACTTCTGACCCTTCCTAAGATCAAGCAGGATCTACAGTAGTAAGCACCTATTGGCAGTTGGTGTCTTTCTTTATCTTTATCAACTGCTTGCCCACAGCGATTGCAACATAATTTCCCTTTTTCTTCTTTCATTGCTGGTAAAGTTTGCGCATATAATTGCAATTCTGCTGGTAGTTGTGCTTTTGTAAACATACGACCTAAGCAATCTTGTAATTCTATCATATCTATTTATTCGAAAAAACTTTGGCAAAATACAAGTTTTTTTGTAAAATGAAAATATGGAGTTTAGAACAATTAAAGAGGACGGACAAGTCCAAGAAGAAATCAAAAAATCGCGCTTTATTTGTCACATCAAGCGTGTAACAACAGAGGACGAAGCACGAAATTTTATTCAAGCTGTCAAAAAAGAACACTACAAAGCTACTCATAACTGCTCTGCCTTTATATTAGGAGAACGGAGTGAAATGAAGCGAAGTAGCGATGATGGAGAACCAAGTGGGACTGCTGGTGTACCTATGTTAGGCGTTTTAGAAAATCATCAACTAACTAATGTCTGTGCTGTCGTGACACGCTATTTTGGTGGTATCAAGCTAGGGGCAGGAGGTCTTATTCGGGCGTATAGCAGCAACGTTGCTTTAGCTATCAAAGAAATCGGGATCGTCCATATAAAAGAACAACTTGGACTGAGGATCGCTCTCTCTTACAGTCAATATCAAGAATTACCCAATTTTCTTAAAGCTAACCATTTACAAGAACAAGATACATCCTTTACAGAACAAGTCCAAACGACCATTTTTGTTGATAAAGATGATAAGGACAGCGTTATAGAGGAGTTGATTGAGTTGTTTAATGGAAAAATCGACATTACTGACCAGGGATTGCGGAAAGTTGAAGTTCCCATTTCTTTATCCTAAATATTAAAAAAAGCTATCACCTTGATAGTTTTTTTATATTTTACAAAGACTTCTTTTCGTTTTATACTGATGGTATCAACAGAATTGAGGTATTATTTTATGTCAAAAATTTATCGTAACATTACAGAACTCATCGGAAATACTCCTATCGTGAAATTAAACAGGCTTGTTCCAGAAGGTGCTGCTGATGTCTATGTCAAACTAGAGGCTTTCAATCCGGGGTCGTCCGTCAAAGACCGCATTGCTCTCAGCATGATTGAGACTGCTGAGCAAGAGGGCTTGATTCAACCAGGTGCAACCATTGTCGAAGCAACCAGCGGAAATACCGGAATTGGTTTGTCTTGGGTTGGTGCTGCAAAAGGTTATAAGGTTGTTATTGTCATGCCAGAAACTATGAGTGTTGAACGTCGCAAAATTATCCAAGCTTATGGTGCAGAATTGGTATTAACTCCCGGAAGCGAAGGAATGCAGGGAGCGATTGCCAAAGCTGAAGAAATTGCTAAAGAACGAAACGGCTGGCTACCACTTCAATTTAACAACCTCTCCAACCCAGAAGTACACGAAAAAATAACAGGAGCAGAAATTATTGCTGCTTTCGGTAAGAAAGGTTTGGATGCCTTTGTCGGAGGAGTTGGCACAGGTGGTACCATTTCTGGTATCTCGCATGCTCTCAAAAAAGTCAATCCAGATATACAAGTTTATGCAGTTGAAGCAGATGAATCCGCTATCCTGTCCGGTGAGGAGCCTGGGCCTCACAAGATTCAAGGTATTTCTGCTGGTTTTATCCCAGAAACACTAGACACTCAAGCTTACGATGGTATTGTCCGCGTTACTTCTGATCAAGCACTTGAACTTGGGCGTCGTATCGGTGGACAAGAAGGTTTTCTGGTAGGTATTTCTTCTGCCGCAGCTATCTATGCTGCTGTTGAAGTAGCTAAGAAGCTAGGAACAGGTAAAAAAATTCTAGCTCTTGCTCCAGATAATGGCGAACGCTATTTATCAACAGATCTTTATAATGTTGAAGTTTAAACGTCTAATCATCCGTAAATACAAGACCAATCACAATTTTAAACTTGCAAATAGGTTAAAAAAACAGCTCTACTGTTGAGCTGTTTTTTTGTTGAAGTAATGTTGACTTATTTGTTGGAAATATAGGGAACTTTATTATTTCAGGTACTCTACTTCAGATATGTATAGTTGAAACCTTTCTGCCCTCAGATGTTAGTTTGATTCTCTATTTATCCAAACCTAACTTTCGGTACAGTTTCTCACTAGACAGGTCATTTTCTCCATCAAGTAAGAGAGTTTCGCAAAATGCAGTCAAAAACTCGAGACATTTCTGCAAAATTTTAACATCATCCAAAGCCAAGATATCTCGGAAAAATTTAGCATGTTTTTGAAAGAGTGTATTGTCAACTTCAAAACCGAATTCACGTAAATAATTGATTAGAAAAACTATCATCGTTCTATTATTTCTCTCTCAGAAAAGATGAATCTGCCAAATGCCTGAACTTTCCTTTGTTAAAATCAATACCAGACATTTTTATAAAAAAATTCTCCGCTTTATACTCAATAAAAATCAAAATTAGACTAGGCGACAAGCCACAGACAATACTGAAGTATAGGATGTAGAAGGCAACAATGCATAGTTTTAATTGTTGAAGAGTATTATTACATTCTATTATACTAAAAACAAGCCAAACCTTGCAGTTAGACTTGTTCTAGGAGATTTGTTTTCGCCCTTTGCCTTTAAACTTATAAACATCTGAACGCTTAATCGCATGAACATTCATAATGACAAAATCCTCGTCATCAACTTTGGCAATGATACAGTAAGCCCCTACATGAAAGCGAACATAATCAGGCAAACTGCCTGTCAGATATTTTCCCAGTACTTTAGGAAAATCAACATTTATGAGAGTAGGTCACTTGCCCATCGTCAAGGCATTCTACATAACCAAATCAGCTTCTTGTATATCATAGAGCTCTTCCAATTTTTCCGCCAAAACCTGCGCAATAAATTCTGATTTACTGATGTTGTGAGAATTTGTCCATGAACTTAGCTTTTTATTTAACTCATCCAACAAACGGGCTGATGTTGGTACAGCCATGAAATCACTTCTTTTTAAATTTTTATTTTGTAGTTATCTTTTACTACATTTTGGAACAGGAAACAAGGTGGATGGGATGTTTGGCTTATTATTTGAAGAAGGTGCCAAAAAGAATATAAACCTTAGGGTAATTAACTATAAATAAAGTTTATTTTTTCATTAATTCATTAATAAGCATCCGCGAGCTACCAAATTCACATTCAAACATCTGATCAATAATATCTAGACACTGTTCTGCTGTATCATCTCCCTTATGCTCATCATAGAGATTCAGCATTAATTTAGAAAGATGTTCTTCAATTAACCTATCATAATAAGGATCAGATTCTAATTTCGTATCTTTAGATATAATACTTGCTACCGTTTTAAAAATGATTTCTTCGTAGTTCGAAATAGATACTTGTTTTTCAAGAAACTCTAAGAAATAATAATATAGCTTTCCTTTATGTTTAGAAGTTAGTAAATTAAATATCAATTCCTTATCTTCTTCAACGTCTAATAAATTATCCATAAATAACTGTGGTAAAATCTTTCCAAAATCAATATTATCATATGATAAATAATGTAATATGATTTCCTTTGCTTTTTCTTTATAATTCTTCCCTTTTAAATAATCAATCGCCATCTGACAAATAGTTTCTGCTTGAAGTCCACTTCCACTATATACAGTTGATTCCATATCTCCTTTATTTAAGTAAATTTCTGTAATCAAAGAGGACGACTTTTTTACAAGGAGTTGATCCGTAGACTCAAAACCTAGTTTCAATAAGAACTGAATTCTTTCTCTATAATCATCATATAATCTATAAACAACGTAACCGCTATACCAATGCGCTAACATCCTTTTATCTTTATCAAAAACCAACTCAAATAATTCTTTAGCAAATTCTTTATCTAAATCTAAAATAGTAGAGATGAGAAAAATAGAATTCATTCTTATATAGTGTGTCTTATCTTTTGCCAATAAAAGAATTGTCTCCCTAAAATATGAAACAAGTGTCGGTGTATTTGTTATTAACTTGTCGAAAGCATGAATCGCATATCCTCTTAAAGTTGAATATGATTGTCTCACATAATCTTCCATTGTCTTAGCTTCATGAAATTTATCAAGAGCATCTAAATCAGTTTTCTTAAGATAATAATTAAGCTTTCCAAAAACTTCATCGGACCATCCCATATTTGCGTGTTTCTCTATGACTTGGAAAAAATAATAAAGATTCTCCCAATTATTTTCATTTACAAAATTTAGTAGGATGAATTCAAGATCACTTAAAACAGTATCTGGAATTTTTTCTAAGTCTACAATCCCCCCCAGTAGACCATCTATATAATGTTCATTGATTTTATGATTAGACGATAAGTTTAAAAATAAAGAAACGTATTCTTTAGGATTTTTAGAAACAGCACTTCTAAAATCAGTAGCCAATTCTCTAGGAGAAGACTCAATAAATATATTTCTCTCACTATCCCATCTACATTTTGTCTCACCTTTTGGGCTGATGATGAGAATATTTCTCCAAGATTTAGGAGAAATATTCTTTCCTTGTAGCGGAGAAACTACACTTCCACAATGTGAACCATAAAAAGAATCAGGAAAACTATTAGATCGTTCTAATACCTTTAGTAATTCGATAGCTTCATTACTCATTCTTTCTTTCGGTAAAACTGATAACAATCTATGCTGTAAATCTCCCCAAAACGGCCAATAACCCCTAACATCATTTTGAGATTTATTTGTTTCAATTCTCCTTGCTAGTCTTTGTTTAGCCTCAGGTGATACATAATGAATAATTTGTTCTTCAAGTTTATCATACATTTCTAATGAACATCTCTGTGTAACTTTAGAAATCAATCGTTTGGCTAAAAATAATTTGCTTGAATGGCCTTGAGATTTTTCAAAGAGTGTTTTATCAAAATCAGCCAGTAAATATTCAATACAAGTATCAAAATAATTCGTAGGCAAGTAATACATTGCATCTAAAATAACTTCATTATAGAGATAATCACCATTTCCCATATAATTACTATAAATTTCCCAAAAAATCTCAGGATGTTTCGAAATTAGACATTTATTTGCTTCATTTAATAAATGAAGGTAATATCTTTGTAAGCTATCGCGTTCTTTCAGGGTTAGATTGTATTTAGTAGAATTATTCTCGGAATACTTTTTAAGATAAGGCAATAATATTTGGACTATTTTTATACAATTTTCATCTATATAATTATGGGAATCTTCATCGAATTTCTTTGATTCACTATAAAATCTATTGCTATTATCAGAGTCTTGAAATTTATCGAGCAACAAGCAAATAATCTTAATTTTATAGTTATTTAGATTCTTACGATAATCATTATAGAATACTATATTCCCCTTAGAATCCCCCGCATAATATCTCCAGTAATGTAATCTTAAATTAAAAAAGTCTTCAGAGTCATTATTATAGTTACTATTAAAACAACTACCCCATTCGCTCTTATCGTTAGAATTTTCTATAGAATCTTTTATAAATTGAGTAGTTTCAGTTGTGTAATATGGAGAAATACTACTTAATAAATCAATTACCAATAATTTATTGCTATCTAAAAATTTTTGCAAAACTCTCTTTTTTATTAAAAAATTAACATATACTGGGTGACCACTAATTACCGTTTGGCACAAATGATTTCTATACTCTGCCTCTTGAATCAGCTTTCTCACATAATTTAAAATATTTTCAGATGGTTCTTGAATACTTCCTAAGATTTCAAAGAAAACATATTTGAAATTAAACCTGACATTATGACTCTTTATTAATTTAGTTCCAAAATCTAAAAAATCTTTTTCTGATTCTTCTAATAATGATTGAAGAAAAATCTGAAATTGATAACGTCTTGTTGGATTCTGTTGTGTTTTATTTCCAAGAATGTCGTTTACATCAGCATCAGCATTAGTATAGTAATCAAGAATCATTCGCTCTGCAACAAAACAGTCTAAGAATGACTGATGAACAAAAGAAACTTTGTTGGAACGCTCTGTTAACATCCCTTGGCTAATTAAATATCGCAGAGCTTTCTCATTACCTACTATTCTTCTCTTACTAAACACCGTTTTACCTGTATCAGCAAATAAATTGACAAGCTTTTCTTTTAATTTATTCAGATCATCTTCACTTAAATCGGCTTCCTTACATTTTTCTGATAAATCCCTCCACCATTTATCAACTAGGTTATAAGTACTTTTTATTTGATAGTATTCTTCATTGTCATTAATTTGCTCCCAAACATAAAGATTACTCAGGGTCCTTAACAACTGTCTTAATCTGTTGGGATAATTATGGTATTTACTCCCTAAAATTTCCTCAACCTCATTTTCCAATAATTCATTAACTTCAACTTTATGCCAAGATTCAGTATCATCTTTCGATTTATTTTCAAATAACGCCTTAATTCCGTTATCATTTTCTAAATCATAAGTTCTGCAAACAAAAATAATTGAGATTTTGTTTTCTCTTTCCGAATTGAGGTTCCGTATCTCTCGAATCAACTCCAAACAAGTCGCAAGTGAACTTTTAGAATTTCTTGCTGTCCATCTTAATGCATCTAGTTGATCTAATATAAGAACAGCATTATCCTCTTTAGAAAAAGCGTTCAAACAATAACTGATGCTAGCAGGAAATCCTAATTTCTCCCCCCATACTTGTGCTGTACCCTCAGGAATATAACAATCTAGTTTTAAATCTAAGTGTAAAATATTACTTTTATTACACCAATCAATAATATTTTCTGTTAAACCACTTTTACCATTCCCAGCTTTCCCGTGAATGATAATTGATTTTCCTTCTTGAATATATTTCTTACATTCATCAAATTGTGTGCGAATTTTTAGACCGGAATCCAATGTTTTAAAGCTGTTTTTATACTCATCATTTAAAATATTTATTCTAGGTATTATCCTATCATCACGTGCTAAATTTCTGAATTCAATTTTCTCATTTTTAATAAATTTCTCCAAATCCTGAAATGAAAGCCATCTTCCATAAATTTCACCTTGTAAAATTAAATTAATGAATTTTGACTTTATGCTAGCAGCATCACCAATAAAATATTGACTAACCTTATCTTTAATAAATTCTTCATTTTCTGGATACGGCTCTTGTCTAATCACCGTTCTACTTAAAAAATTTATAATTTTTCGAATGTCTTTCTCCTTAGAAAATCCCAAATGCTTAACATAGTTATCAAATAAGTTTTTAAGCTCTGAAGATGTATTAACTTGATAATCAATAAAAGACTGAGCATTATCATTAGTCTTAGCTCTATAAATTAAATCAGAAAAGTTTGTAAACGGAAGTGGACTAACTAATGAAACTTTAGTTGTCAAGTCTCTGCTTAGATGTAATTTCCAACATTTCAAAATTCCACGACTATTTAAATCTGACAAAGTCCAATAATCTTTACTAGCATTTCTTCCTTTACATTGTTGAGCTTCTGTTATTCCGTTAGAGTATCTAACCCAAACGTCCACCCCCTCTTCTTCTTCACCTATAGCTTCAACTTTAATAGCATCTATTTTTTCAGCAATAATATCAATAAATTTTAAAACAATCCAGTTGAACTCATATTTATTACCTAATTTATCTGCTCTTCCACCTGATTCGTAAGGCATACGACACCTCTTTATTAATGATATATTCACCTACATTATATCAAAAACAAGCCTAACTTTGCAGTTAGACTTGCTTATAAGATTATATAAATCAGTTAATCCATTTTTTCTTTAAAATAAATACAGCAGAGAATCAACCATCCTGTTATAAAAATTCATTATTTATAACGATATTTCCGTTTTGGCTTTAATTCAACCCATTTGCTCTGATAATGCAAAATATCATTCAGATTTAGGAGAATTTGTCCTTTCTGTAGAATTGAAATATTATTTATTCCAGAAATTTTCTTAGCAATTGACTCTACATATTCTTCAACAGTTTTATTCAATGAATTTAGTTGTGATTCTAAATGATATTTAAAACCATCTATAAACTCTCTATCTTGATATAAATCATGATAAAAATTATCAATAATTTTAACAATGTAAAATTCTAATATCCCATCTCCACCAGACCAATAATAGCGACTATTAGAAGTCATCGTATCAAAAAATGTTCTACTAGTGTAGTTAGACTCCCTAGTATATTGATAATAGTTCCATCTTAAAATCCATTCCAAGCGAAATAAACTGACTACAGATATATTATCTATGACATCTGATAAATTCACTTTACCACTATGCAAAAGATATTCAACTGATATTTGTACATTATTTTGTTTATGAGAATAAGATTCTTTTGTAAAAATAGTCGTTAATTGATCTGTTAATAATAAATAGTCTCGGCAAAAACAACTAATCCTTTCTTTTTTATATCTAATTCTCCATTTCAAATCTTTAACTGAAATCTTCCGATTTTCTTTTCCTTTTATTTTTCCAACAAGTGATTTGCATACTTTAATAGGAAATTCCCTTTCAATATTAAATCTACTCTCCGCACGGGGGTATTCTTTTCTTGTTAACAACCATTGGACGTACAAAATTTTAAAATCTGACATTAAATGTTGTTCACCAAATTGGTCAAACCAAGAAAAATCTTTAATCATATTATCTCTCGTATCCCATAGCTTTTTTAAGAAGCTTTCAGTAATACGATGATCAATATCTGTCTCAGAAATAATAATCTTTTTCGCTTGATTAAATAAATAATAGTGATATTGTTCATCATAACTCATTATTTGTGTGATTCCTATATCATAAAATCCAAGATTACCATCCCACTGAGTATGATCTGTATAGAATAGTTGATATAACATAAAAGCTAATCGGTATTCTTCATTCATACTTAAGATTAAATTTTTAATTTTTTGTTTTCTCAATTCAACGTTACCCGATTTTTCAATTTTACTTTGATTAAAATCTTCAATTCTTCCTCTATCTAAGTAGTTGAAACAAATTTTAGAATAAAGCATACTGTTTTCATAATCATTTCGTTGACCATTTTGAAACACATCGTAATCGGACAGTCTTCTAAATTCTGGTAAACTTATGTTTACATCTCCATTTTCATGCTTATCTAGAATTGTTACTAATCTAAATTTTAAAAAATCATATGTATATCTGTAAAAATGATCGGTCTTATTTTCTTTATAATTTTGTATTTCCTGTTTTACATCTTCAAAAAGACCATCTAAATTTATATCTTCTTTGTTAATTAATACTTTAAACAAAAACTCTCTAACGTTATTGTTCTCATCTCTATGAAATCGTACAAATCTAGTCTCTCCTTTTTCTGGATACTCAATTTTTAAAGACTCTAATGTTGGATCATTTGTTACAATCCTATCAATGATTTTTAAATCTTCTAAGATTAGATTTTTCCAATTTTCAACAGAAAAATTATCTCTATACTGTTTTAAAAATTTCCATTTCTCAAAAATAAATGTTCTAAAGTACTTATAAAAACTTTTCCACTCCTGTCTTAAGTCATACTCGTTCTTATCTTGATAAGTTTCCAACCATGATCTATCATCAAGTAAAAGCTTATTACGAAACCTCTGAGTTCTCGTTAATTCAAACCCTCTCTCTGTTTTGTTTAAAATGGTCCAGTATAAATTCCTAGTATCAAAATAATCCAAATTAAAAATATTTGTCACAAATTCTTCGTATTCATTTACATCTAATTTAGCAAAATCTCTTGTTAACTTATTTTTAAGAAAATCATTCACATATACACTTCTATTGCGATAAATCAACCAAAAGGTTTCTGTATAATCTTCCTGAATCTGTTTCCTCATGTTGTATTTTAGATTTTCATCATCCTTAGTTTTCATCAGTAAAGCAACTCGGATAATATATAGACTCATGCTTAGTAAAAAAATATAAATAACTAACAATAGCATATAAGAAGTCTGCCACAGTATGGTAAGCTCCTTTATAAAAGCTGTATTTAATTTTACTGTTACTGGAATAATTATGGCGGCTAGTAACATCAAAATAAATATTTTTGATTGTGTTACATGATACCAAAATGATTGTCCAATAAGATAATTAACTTTACTTTCCCCTAGATAGGTATCTGATTTTACGTCACCAGCTAGATACTGCAAGAAACCAATATAGATTCCATACATACCAAAAATGCTTACAATAAAACCTAGTAATTCCACATTACTTTTATTAACCAAGCTTATAGTTGGAGTAGCGTAGTTGATTTGGATATACATAAGTCCAATTAAAACTATAGCTAGCAAGAATTCTGAAACATCTTCTAATTTCTCTTTAAATAGATATCTTTTTATCTTATCAAATCTTTCAATAGATTTATTTCCAACTCGCAATTGGCTTATGAAATATCTCAATCCTCGGAAAAAGTCCTTATAAATTGAAATAACAAAAAAGAAAAATACTACAAAACCAATAAAATTAAATCCTTGAACATTATCTGGCAGTATAACGACCAAAAATAAATATATAAAATATAAAAATGGAAACCAATCTTGAAAGGTTGTACGAATTTCATTCCATCTCAACTTACCAAATAACCACGCAAAGAAAAAAATAAACCATAATACTATTTTTACTAAACTAAACACTAATCAACCTCCCGTTTTTATTATTATACCAAAAAACACAGTCTTTCAACTGTGCTTATAAAAGTTGCTAACCAAGTAACTTTCTAAGAGATTCCTCTGAAATTCTTTTATTAAATCTCTGCAAATCTATCCTCATGAGATTGATTAGTTTTAAATATTCCAAATATTTTTGTTCATTATTTTTAGCAAAATTTATAGGTTCAATTTTCCCTGCTAATTCTACAATTTCTTCAGGAGCAAAGAGAACTAATTCTTGTTTTGAAAGGATGTGTTTTTGTTGTAATTGAATTTCCCTTTGCTTTTCTGGTGATAAAGTTGACAATGCAACTACTGCAAGATAGTTTTTATAAACTCGCAGTTTTTCATCAAACCTTTTTTGCCAAAAATATTGTAAAATTCCAAAAAATAAAGTAAATAATCCCAGTAAGATTGTTATCATCTCAACTAAATTTTTCATTTAGCCACTACCCCAACTTTTCCATCTCTTTAATCCGTTCCACTGTGGCGTCGTATTTGGCTTGGTAATCAGCTTGTTTTTGTCGCTCTTTCTCGACGATTTCGGGTTTGGCGTTTTGGACGAAGCGGTCGTTACCGAGTTTTTTGGCAACTATGTCTAGTTCTTTTTGCCATTTGGCCAGTTCTTTGTTGAGGCGGGCTAGTTCTTCTTCGACGTTGAGCAAGTCTGCCAGCGGCAGGAAGATTTCTGCACCTGTAATAACTGCTGACATAGCTAGTTCTGGGGTGGCAATGGCAGAGCTGATTTCAAATGTTTCTGGGTTTGTGAAACGTTTGATGTAGTTGACATTGGCCTTGAAGAAGTCTTCCAAGTTGCTATCGCTTGTTTTAATAAGGATGGTGATAGGTTTGCTTGGGGCTACGTTGACTTCTGCACGCGCATTACGTACAGCTCGAATCAGGTCTTTGAGACTTTCCACGCCAGAATGCGCCATTTGATTTTCAAAAGTAGGATTAACAGTTGGATAAGCTGCTGTCACGATAGAACCAGCTGCGTATTGACCGAAGATTTCTTCTGTAACAAATGGCATGATTGGGTGAAGGAGGCGCAAAATCTTATCAAGTGTGTAAAGAAGAACAGAACGAGTGATAACTTTTTCGTCTTCATTGTCGCTGTAAAGTACTTCTTTCGTCAATTCAACGTACCAGTCAGCAAATTCATCCCAGATGAAGTTGTAAAGAATATGACCAGCTATACCGAATTCGAACTTGTCGAAATTTTCGGTGACTTTGGCAATGGTTTCATTGAGATTATGAAGAATCCAGCAATCAGTGACGTTCCCAGCTTTTCCCTCTACCACCAAAGCAACATTCTGGCTAGCTTGGTCAAGGGTCAAACCGTCATTGTTCATGAGAATATAGCGGGAAATGTTCCAAACTTTGTTAATGAAATTCCAGGCAGCATCCATCTTTTCATAGCTGAAGCGGACGTCTTGACCTGGTGCAGAGCCATTTGAAAGGAACCAACGCAGACTATCCGTACCATATTTTTCGATAACATCCATAGGGTCAATACCGTTACCAAGTGACTTAGACATCTTGCGGCCTTGTTCGTCACGGATAAGGCCATGGATGAGGGCATTTTTGAATGGCGACTTGCCGGTAAATTCCAAACCTTGGAAAATCATCCGAGATACCCAGAATGGGATAATATCATAGCCAGTCACCAAGGTTGATGTTGGATAATAGCGCTTGAAGTCTGCAGACTCCACATCCGGCCAACCCATTGTTGAGAATGGCCATAGAGCTGAACTGAACCAAGTGTCAAGGACATCTTCATCTTGAGTCCATTCGTCACCCTCTGGAGCCTCTTCACCGACATAGATTTCGCCATCTGCATTGTACCAAGCAGGGATTTGGTGGCCCCACCAGAGTTGACGGGAAATGACCCAGTCGTGAACATTTTCCATCCATTGAAGGAAAGTATCGTTGAAACGTGGTGGGTAGAATTTCACTTTGTCATCAGTATCTTGGTTGGCAATGGCATTCTTAGCCAATTGGTCCATCTTGACAAACCACTGGGTAGACAAACGTGGCTCGACCATAACGCCAGTCCGCTCTGAGTGACCAACACTGTGAACACGTTTTTCGATTTTGACAAGAGCACCAATTTCTTCTAGCTTTTTAACAGTTGCTTTGCGAGCTTCAAAACGATCCATGTCAGCAAATTCGCCAGCCAGTTCGTTCATGGTTCCGTCATCGTTCATGACATTGACTTGAGGCAGATTGTGACGCTGACCAACGAGGAAGTCGTTAGGATCATGGGCAGGTGTGATTTTAACCACACCTGTTCCAAACTCAGGGTCAGCATGTTCATCTGCTACGATTGGAATCAGCTTGTTAACAATTGGCAAGATAACATTTTGCCCAATTAAATCTTTGTAACGGTCATCATTTGGGTTAACTGCAACGGCAACGTCACCGAACATTGTTTCAGGACGAGTTGTCGCAACTTCAAGGGCGCGTGAACCATCCTCCAGCATGTAGTTCATGTGGTAGAAGGCACCTTCCACGTCCTTGTGGATAACTTCGATATCAGAAAGGGCTGTGCGGGCCTTAGGGTCCCAGTTAATGATGAATTCGCCGCGGTAAATCCATCCTTTTTTATAGAGTTCTACGAAAACCTTGCGGACCGCTTTGGACAAGCCTTCATCAAGGGTGAAACGTTCCCGCGAATAATCAACAGAAATCCCCATCTTGCCCCACTGTTCTTTAATGGTTGCCGCATATTCGTCCTTCCATTCCCAGACCTTATCCAAGAATTTCTCACGACCAAGGTCATAACGGGAAATGCCATCTTCAGCCAAACGAGCTTCTACTTTGGCCTGTGTGGCAATACCAGCGTGGTCCATCCCCGGCAGCCAGAGCGTATCAAAGCCCTGCATGCGCTTTTGGCGGATAATAATATCCTGCAAAGTCGTGTCCCAAGCGTGACCAAGGTGTAATTTCCCCGTCACATTTGGTGGTGGGATGACAATTGAATAAGGGGGTGCTTTTTTGTCGCCTGATGGCTTGAAAACACCCTCCTCAAGCCATTTAGCGTAACGTCCAGCCTCAACCTCGGCTGGATTGTATTTTGGTGAAAGTTCAGTCATTTTTTATTCTCCTATATTTATTTTTATTATTTAGACTTATTATATACTTGTGATACTTAAGATAAAATTCAATAATACTTGCTAGCTTGATAAAAAACCAGTTTTCTTTTCTTCCTTTTACAAATTTTTGCAGCATTTTATTATGACTAAATAAGTATTTAAGCAATAAAATTACCACGAATATAAATACGATAGCCATCATCAATAGTGCTAAGGTTGTTATTCTTACATTTGCCCTATCTAATATACTCATTTTATTGTTTTCAAAAGAGCCTGAGATTATCAATACTAGGTAGATTAACGTTGTAACTATGTAAAAAACTATTTTATTTCTTTGCCAAATAAAGTTTAATTTTTTAGGAACTTTATCAATTTCTGTCCCTTTATTAAAAAGTGTTAGAAAATCTTTTGAATTAATAAAATTCCATATAATCATTAAACCTGATATTAGCGCCCACCAACTAATATCAAACACACCTACTAAATATATCAGAGGAACTCCAATTATTATAAGTAATAATAATACCCACTTTTTTAATCCGATAATAATTGAAATAACAGAAAAGTATAGTCTAATGGTTATTATTAGCGCTATTATGTTTATGATACCTAAACTGTTTTCTGTACTAACTGACAAAATATTTATTAGCATACAAAAACGATAAACAACAGCAGTCACCACTATTAAAGAAATTGTATAATCAATTTCCCTAATTAAGGAAATAATTTTTTTATAATCTGTACTTTTTTCAATATATCCAACATTCATCGGCCTATACTTAAAAATATAAAACAAGGATGAAATGAAGAAAGTAGTGATGATTGACCAATTAAAGAAATTGTTCTCTTTTATTGAAATACCTAGTGAAGGAATGAGATTATCCACAATGAACACAAAAACCAATACGAGACTAAGAAAAGTTTGGAACGCCCCTGTATCTCTTAAAAATTCGCAAATCTTCTTTCTCACTTATTCTCCTCCCACTCACTTTTTAGCAATCCATATCGTAAATCATCACAGCGCTTGCCTTGGCTATCTTTGCGGTCACGGATGCGAGATTCGAGGGTGAAGCCAAGTTTTTCAGCAATACGCTGGCTTGCTTTGTTGTATCCATAGCATTCAATTTCGATTTTGTGAAGATTGAGTAGGGTAAATCCAACTTCCAACAGCGCACGCGCAGCTTCTGTCACAATCCCTTGCCCCCAATAATCTGGGTGAAGCAAATAGCCCATTTCAAGAACATCATCAGCATAGCGATTATTAAAATCAATCGAGCCAATGACTTCATCTGTTCCTTTCAAGCAGATACCATAACCAGACGGTATTTTTTGCTCAATCCAGCGCTTTGGCATAATGTTTTCGAGATAATTTTCCTCTTCTTCCACACTTTCTGCAGGTGGAAAACCAGCTGGCCAAGTCACCTCTGCCAAACTCGCATAAGCAAAAATCTCTTTAGCATCTGAGACTAGACGTTCGCGCAAATACAGCCGCTCTGTCTCAATATCAGGAAGTTTATTATCTTCAATTTGACCTAAAATATTTATCATAATTTCTCTCCCCATTCCGCTTATAAAAATTCGCCCCTGCCATACATGACAGGGACGGATGCAATTATCCGCGGTACCACCCAATTTCGGGCCATGCCCGCAACTCTAGTCTTCTTGTTGCTCTTTTAGGACGTCGTTAGCTCGCTTGGGCGTACGCCTTTTACTGACTTTGTCAGCCTTATCTACACCCTCAAAGCAATGCTCTGAGCAACCTGCAGCTCGCTGCCTTGTTCTAAAAGTAAACAAAAAGACACTGTTATTTCATTTTCAGTTTTAGCAACCAGTTTTGACATTTGTACGGATTTCTCAGCAACACCGCTTTCTGTGACAAATGGGACTCAAAACACCTCTAATGACCTTATTCTATCATGTTTCCTACGGAAAATCAATAACTTCTCTCACCAAAAAGCCCGTCTGGCAAATCATGAAATCCTTTTCCTGCTCGATAATTAGCAAATTTTCCTACAAGAAACTCATAAGCATCTAACCGGCTTTCATAACGAATCGCAGCATCCTTTGCTCGCTCATCTTTATCAGCTTCATAGACAGCTTGACTTTCCTTGAGCGCCATCTGGTTAATCTTAACTTGAGTTTCAACCCAAGCTTCAAAGTCCTTTAAAAATTCCTGTTCGTACGTCATTGTTCCTTCTTTCTAATCCAAACCACGATAAACATCACCATCTATCTCACGGAAAGGTTGAATATCCTGCACATATTCCAACACCCCCTGAAATTCTCCCGCTTCATCATGTACTGCGGCATAAGTCACATGGACAAATTTTCCCCGCGATTCCGACTTGAACCACATCTCAAACTTATCCCTCTTTCCTTCACGCAAAATTTTAAAAATCTGGCGCACTTTCTCCAAAAATCTAGGCGGATGGCACAGCTCAACATTGCGCCCCACCTGAGACGGTGTTCGCTTAAAGATCATCTCCTCTGCTGGTACACTGTCATTATAATACTGGAAAATATCTTCCTTATTGACAAAGGTAATCTCCATTGGCAAATGATTCAGGATCAGATTTGCTTGCTCCACTGACAAATAGCCGTGTCCAAATGGCTGTTGGGTCTGCCGAGCAAAGTTGTTTTCTACCTTTTTCTTTTTTGGCTCAAAAGAAATGGTGACCTGCCCATCAGGTGTGTCAATAACTTGCTGAAACTTGCCATCATTAGTTTGCTCTGAACGGACTAGCACTTCGCTTGTCACCTTAGTAGAATTGTCTGTTTCTTTCTCCGAGAATGAATGACGATGCGGAATCCACTTCTCTGCCGGCTGAATGATTGCATAACCATAAACATCACTTTCTTCCGCAATTTTCAACCAATCATCCTGTGTAAAAGATTCCAACAGAATCATGAGTAAAATTGATTCTTCCTTAAAAATCATGGCTTCAAACTCAGTTGCAAATAATCGAAACTTTTCTGCGACCTCTTCAATGTCTAAAGCAGGCAACTGCTCTGCCGCTGTTTTCACTTCTTTAAATAATTCACGGATTTGGTCGTCCACACCCCACATGACCTTAGGTGGTGAATCATGTCCATAGCTCTCCATGATTGGAAACATGAGTTCTTCTTTGCGCTTGTAGTGGCGCTCAAATTGTTCCACCAAGCTCAACTGTCGTTTCAAGCCCTTGCGAATTTCTTCCTGCATTTCCTCATCAGAATTTGCATAAGTATCCAGCAGTCTACCTACTCGCATCAGAGCTGCTCGCAAAGCCAAATTTTCCTGCTTGAAAATCTGCACAGGATGACCTGAATGATCCGTATCTGCAACTTCAACGTCTCTAACAGCTCCCTTAAACAGATTCGCATGGACATTGCAAAGAGACATCACATCCTCAAAGGTTACACCCGTGTCGGAATTCATCAGCTCATGTTCCATCAAGCTGATTTCAATAGCAGAAACACCGGTAAAATGTTTATTAAATTCTTCTTGAACTGCTTCTGCCTTTGCTCCATGGTGCAAATCAAGCAAAATATTCTTCAAAACCTCAATTCGTTCATCTACCATTAATCTAGTCCTATCACTTCATAGCCATTTGCTTTTAAGGTCCTAACAATTTTCTCCATCGGTGTGCCTTCCAGCTTAGACCCCTGCTTCAGCGAAACTTTCCGCCCAACTGTATTACGCATGAGAGAATTTGCCAAAGGTTTAAACCCAAGCTCCACTAAAATTTCCAGCACCTCTGGATGTTTGTCAATCACCTCTGCAACAGGAATTGATACATCAATGATATTGTCCATTCCTCACCTCATCCTCATTTTTCTATCATTATAACATAAAAAAGTGTCGACTTCTCAGTAAAATGAAATCAAGTATTATTCTCTTTTAGGGATTCCCAAATTCTGCTTTATAAATTGCTTTTCTTCATTGAAATAACCTATAACTATTTTTAATAGGCTATAAATTATTGTTATAGGATATCTATTTTACTCTTTTTCACAATCAATGAAATTGATAAATCAAGTGCTCAGAGTGAATTGTATCACAAACAAAAGAAATTTTAATAAATACTAGAGTTGAAAACGCTTTTCTACCCGTGATATAATAATAGAAAAAAACAGATTAAGGAGATTTTATGTCTATTACAAATTTACTGAACATCAAATATCCAATTGTTCAAGGTGCTATGGCTCAAATTTCTCACTATCAGTTAGCTGCTGCTGTTTCAGAGGCAGGCGGTTTGGGAATTATCGCTTCAGGTGGCATGACTGGTGAACAACTGCGTAAAGAAATTCGTGAATTACGCAAGCTAACAGACAAGCCCTTTGCCGTTAATGTGATGCTAATGATGAAAAATATCGAAGAAATTGTCAGAGTCATCATTGAAGAGAAAGTCCCTGTTGTCACAACTGGTGCAGGTACTCCAAAATTCATTCTACCCTTTTTAAAAGAAGCCGGTATCAAAGTTATCCCAGTTATTGCAAGCGTGAAGCATGCTAAAAAAATGCAAGAATTAGGTGTTGATGCCGTTATCGCAGAAGGATCAGAAGCGGGCGGTCATATCGGAGAAACAAATACGATGGCTCTGTTGCCACAAATTGTTGACGCTGTTGATATTCCCGTGATTGGCGCAGGTGGAATTGCGGATGGGCGTGGACTGGCTGCTGCTTTTGTTTTAGGTGCACAAGGCGCACAACTTGGAACTGTATTCCTCGCCTCAGAAGAATGCCCCATTGCCGAAAGCTATAAAGAAGCTGTCATCCACGCCAATGACACAGCCACAGCTGTAACTGGGCGCATTACTGGTGCACCTGTTCGCTGTATTCGAAACGAAATGACCGATCACTACATAGAACTTGAAAACAAAGGGACCAATCGTGAAGAACTAGAAGAAATCACAATCGGTGCCCTCTCAAAAGCTGTCTATCAAGGAGATACCAAACATGGCTCCATGATGTGCGGTCAAATCGCTGGCATGATAAACGAAATCCGACCATGCAAAGACATCATTGAAACCATCGTAGCCAATGCCCAAAAAGTGCTGGAAAATACAGAGATTAGGCTGTAAATGTTTATGAAAATATTATGAAAATAATCCGCACCCCAAAAGTTAGAGAAAAATCTAAACTTTGAGGTGCGGTTTAACATTTTAGTATTTACCACAATAATTATCTGAATTTATTATGGGAACTATATAGCACTTTACCCTAATCACAATATATAGTATCTTAAAATAAGATTTTTGTAAATTTGACAACTATACTTTGTAGTTGTGTAAACAGGTATATAATTCCCTAAATTGATTGACAACTTGTCTTTTTATTATAAGTTAATACTTCCACATTTTAAGGCAACCTTTGATTTTATTTCTCCCAATTTATAGACATATTTTGCAAACTAAACAGCAAAAATCACAAAATTTAATTCAAATACATCTATTTAAAAAAACGAATAAAATAAAACGAGCATTTTCACTAAGAATTTGCTCGTTCGCTATATTCAAGATAGGACTTTTCTCCATCTATTTTTATTTCCATAATATCCCTAATGTTGTAATAGACGCTTCTTTGTCAGATAGACAATTTGGAAATCTTTGGGCTTCATTTCTGATTCATTGTCATTTTCCCACTCTATTAAAACTAGTTTTTTTCTCAAGACATTATCTTTAATTGAACACAAGTCAAATCTATGTTGACCTTAATTGTCCTCTTCCTTTTTCACCAATTTCACTACAGCCTCGGTCCTAGCTGTGTGCGGAAACATATCCACCGATTGGATATAATGGACATCATAGATCTTGCTTAATTGCACCAAATCTCTGGCTAGACTAGAGACATTACAAGAGACATAAATCATTTTCTTAGGTGCATAACGGACAATCGTCTCAAGCAGCTTTTTATCCAAGCCAGTTCGTGGTGGATCGACAATCAAAGCATCCGCCCGATAGCCTTCCTTATACCAACGAGGAATAATGCTTTCAGCAGTCCCAGTCTCATAATGAGTATTGTTAAAGCCTAAGCGAGCAGCATTTCGCTTAGCATCTTCAATAGCTTCCGGAATAATGTCCATACCTCGCAGAGACTTGACTCTTTTAGCAAAGGCAAAGCCAATCGTTCCCACGCCACAATAAGCATCAATCAAATGCTCTTCAGATGTCACATCAAGCGCCTTGACTGCTTCACTGTAAAGCACTTCTGTCTGCTCTGGATTGAGCTGGTAAAAAGCCCTAGGCGATAAGGAAAACTCGTAATCCAAAACACCTTCTTGAATTGTCTCTTTTCCCCAGATAATTTCCGTCTTATCTCCATAAATTTCACTTGATTTTGTCGTATGGTAATTGACCGCCACTGTTTCTAATTCTGGAAATTCTGCTGTTAAATCTCGAATGACTGGAGAGAAGTCCAACTTCTTTCCCGTGACAAAGATCATCTGCACCTGTCCCGTTTTCCGAGCCCTGCGAATCATAACCGTCCGAACGCCTGCTCTCTTACGCTCATCGTAGATAGGAAGATTGTACTTCCCCAAAAGGAGAGCCACTTTATTGATGATTTTCTGCGTTACCTTATCCTGAACCAAACAGTTTTTCAAAGAAATCAGATAATGGGAATTCTGCGCATAAAGCCCTGCTTTGACTTCATCTGCTAATTTCCGTGTCTGAAATTGAAGCTTAGCCCGATAGTAAAGTGGTTCTTGCATGCCAATCGTTGGACGAATCTCGTAGTTTTCATAACCAGCTGGTGCAAATTTTTTCAAAGCCTGCCGCAATAAATCTGTCTTAAATTCTAACTGTTTGTCATAATGCAAGTGCATAATCTGGCAGCCCCCACATTTTTCATAAATCTCACAAGGCGGCTCTACTCGATACTTAGAATGCTTATTAATCGTCAAGAGCTTTGCTTCGACAAAATTACGCTTAACCGTCGTAACTTGACAAAAAATATCCTCACCTTTTAAAGCACCTGGTACAAAGACTAAGGTCTTTTTATAAAATCCAATCCCTTCCCCATTAATTCCCATTTTCTTAATTTTTAAAGGGATTCTTTGCTTTACTTTCAGATTCATGTTTCTATTATACCACGCTAACACGATAATGTTGAGAATATGGTACAATAATCAGTATGAAAAAAGAAAAAGTAACTCTCACAATTTCTCAATTCCCAGAAGAATTACGAATATATACAGAGAAAGCCACTTTGTATGACAGTTCTTCCCACTCAGGCGCAACCGTGCTTTATCTAGACACAGGCTACTATCTTAAAATAGACCAAAAAGGAAAGCTAGCACGAGAGGCACAATGTGCTAAATGGTTTGACAAACAAGGGCTCGGTGTTCCTGTCTTGACATACATCAGCCAAGACAGGGACTACTTGCTCACTAAAGAAGCATCCGGCATATCAGGATTGGAAGTGCTAGACCAACCAGAAGTCCTCTGCCAAACCATGGCAACAGCGCTAAGACAGCTCCATAACCTCCAACCAGTCCACTTTCCCACAAACTCACTTCTAAAGAACTATATTCAGCTAGCGGAAGAGGATTATCAAAAAGGGCTTTTCTATGAAAAAGCTCTCCTGCCACAATTTCAGATTCGCAGTAGAAAAGAAGCCTATCAGCTTATCCAAGAACAGGGACATCTTCTTACAAGAGATGCATTTATTCACGGTGACGCTTGTTTGCCCAACTTTATCTTAAAAGACGCTAAGACGTTCTCCTGTTTCATTGATGTTGGGCTATCTGGCTTTAGTGATCACCACATTGACCTTTACTGGGCTATCTGGTCACTGAATTATAATCTAGGCAATCCAAAATACGGCGACCTATTTTTGGACTACTATGGTCGAGAAAATATCAACTCCGAGAAATTACGACTTATCGCAGCTTTTGAAGCATTTGGCTAATAGTCACACTTACTATTCCATCTATCAGCTCCAAATTTCACACAAGTTATCGAAAGAATGATTATGAAAATCACTAGAATTGAAAAGAAAAAGCGTCTCTATCTTTTAGAATTGGACGAAACTGACAAACTTTACATCACTGAAGATACTATTGTTCACTTTATGTTATCAAAAGGCATGAATATCAGTGAGCAAAAATTAAAAGAAATTCAGGACTACGCACAGTTTTCTTACGGAAAAAATCTAGCTCTATATTATCTTTCTTTCAAGCAAAGAACTGTCAAAGAAGTGCGGGATTATTTGACAAAACACGAGATTTCCTTAGATACTATCGAGAAAGTCCTAACGATTCTCATAAAAGATAACTGGATAGATGACAAACAATATGCTTATTCCTTTATTCATTCCAATCTTCTATCTGGTGATAAAGGTGCTTTTGTCCTCAAGCAAAAATTGGCTCAAAAAGGTATCACAGCTCCTATTATTGATGAAGAATTATGCAAATTTGATTTTACAGAAGTAAGTCAAAAAGTCGCTGCAAAACTACTCCGCAACTATCAAAGCAAACTACCAAGTAAGGCCCTGCAGGATAAAATTCTTCAATCTATGATGAACAAAGGCTTTTCCTATACCGAAGCTAAGGCAGCTTATCAAACCTTAGATATCAAAGAAGATGAGGAAACTCAGCAGAAATTACTGTACAAAGAATTAGACAAGCAATACCGCAAGTATTCTAAAAAATACAATGGATATGAGCTAAAACAACGTCTTACTCAAACTCTTGCGCGCAAAGGCTACGATTTTTCTGATATTGCTAGCGCTCTCAGAGAATATCTATAAAAAATGTAAGGTTTATTTATGTTTTTTCATGAAAATATGTTACAATAAGAGCGATAACCTGATTAATTGTAGAAAGTTGGTAGAAGATGAAGCTTCCAAAAGAAGGCGACTTTATTACAATTCAAAGTTATAAGCATAATGGAAGTCTGCACCGCACTTGGCGCGACACCATGGTACTAAAAACAACAGAAAATGCCATTATTGGTGTCAATGACCACACCTTGGTCACAGAAAGTGATGGTCGACGTTGGGTGACACGTGAGCCAGCTATTATCTATTTTCACAAAAAATATTGGTTCAATATTATCGCTATGATTCGCGAAAATGGGGTTTCTTACTATTGCAATCTAGCCAGTCCGTATTATCTTGATGTAGAAGCATTAAAATACATAGACTACGATTTAGACGTCAAAGTCTTTACCAATGGTGAAAAGCGATTACTTGATGTCGATGAATACGAGCGTCACAAACGGCAGATGAACTACTCTAATGATTTAGATTATATCCTCAAAGAGAATGTCAAAATCTTAGTAGATTGGATTAACAATAAGCGCGGACCTTTTTCGCAAGCCTATGTTAATATTTGGTACAAACGTTATGTGGAGCTAAAGAGTCGCTAAAGTTTCCAAAGGACCACTGGTCCTTTTTGATTTTCAAAGAACAATTTCTTGCAATTCAAGGTTATTTTATGTATCATATAGAAAATCCTTTGATGAATAAGTACAGAAAGGAAGAGACAATGGCTTTTACAAATACACGTGGACGCTATGCTAGCTTTGGCGTTGTAACAAGTTTACCAGATAATATCATTGATTCTTTCTGGTATATTATTGATAATTTTCTAAAGGGTGTGTTTGAGCTAGACGAACTGCTTCAGTTTGAACTCATCAACAACAAAGGAAAAACAACTTTCCGATTTTCACAAGATAGTCTAGCAACCATTCTTACCTTTGATTTTAATGACACTTTCGACCCATTTTTTCCACGAGAAATCTTTGTAACTGACAATAACGGTAAAGAAACCATTATGCTGCCAGATGAATATACTTTGATATGATAGCACAAAATCTGAAGCATACAAGATTGATGGCTGCTTAAAAATATCTGAGAATAAGTGAGTCTGGGACAATAGTCCCTTTGCTATAAAAAA